>JAODMR010000053.1 GCA_025465475.1 Micrococcaceae bacterium | reverse complement strand
CTGACGGCCGGGCCGCGATCGGGCTCAGTGACGGCGTCGTGCGGCTGTCAGTCGGGCTTGAGGACGCCGATGACCTGGAACGGGACCTCGCCAAGGCTTTGGCGGCCCTGTAGCGGGCTCCCCACGGCGTCGCTGCAAGGGAAGGCACCGGAGGGTCGGAGGGCCCGAGGCCTCCGGATGCCCGGGCAGTTCCCGCCTCAGTCCTGGAAGTACTCAATCTCCGCGCCGATGGTGTTGAGGCGCTCGGCCAGGTCCTCATAACCCCGCTCGATGACGTAGATGTTACGCAACTCGGAGGTTCCCTTGGCTGCCAGCATGGCCAGCAGGATGCAGGCAGCGGGCCGCAATGCCGGTGGGCAACCGATCTCCGCGGCACGCCATCGGGTGGGGCCGGTGACGTCGATCCGGTGCGGATCGAGCAGCCGCACGCCGGCGCCAAGCCTGTTGAGTTCCGTCAGGTAAATGGCCCGGTTCTCATAGACCCAGTCGTGGATCAGGGTTGACCCCTCGGCGCAGGACGCAATCACGGCAAAGAACGGCAGGTTATCGATGTTCAGCCCTGGGAACGGCATGGGGTGGATCTTGTCAGCCGCTGCCGTTAGGCGGGAAGGCAAGGTGGTGATGTCCACCAGCCTGGTATGTCCGTTGCGCGCGGTGTATTCGTCCGACTTCCGATAACGGAATCCCATCTGTTCCAGTACGGCGAGTTCGATCTCCATGAACTCGATGGGGACCCGGCGGATGGTGACTTCCGAGCCTGTCACGATGCCGGCGGTGATGAGGCTCATCGCCTCGATGGGATCTTCCGACGGCGCGTACTCCAGGTTCACGTCGATCCGGGAGCGCCCCCGAATGGTCAGGGTGGTGCTGCCGATGCCCGACACTTCCACGCCGAGCCCCTGCAGGTAGAAGCAGAGGTCCTGGACCATGTAATTGGGACTGGCGTTGCGGATCACCGTGGTGCCCTCGCGGTGCGCGGCCGCCATCACGGCGTTTTCGGTTACGGTGTCGCCGCGTTCGGTCAGGACGAAGGTGCGGTGGTCGGCGTCGGCGGCGGGAGCCTGCACTGCGTAGAAACCCGAGTGCGCCTCAACGGACAGGCCGAACTGACGCAGGGCCTGCATGTGCGGCTCCACCGTCCGGGTGCCCAAGTCACAGCCTCCGGCGTAGGGCAGGCGGTAGACGTCCTGTTCATCCAGCAGCGGACCCAGGAGCATGATGACGCTGCGGGTACGGCGGGCCGCCTCCACGTCCATGGCGTCCAGGTCCAGGACGGCTGGGCGGCGGATTTGGAGGTCGTTGGCGTTCAACCAGGTGCACTCGACGCCGATGCTGGTCAGCACTTCAACAATGCGGTTGACTTCCTCGATCCGGGCCAGGCGTCGCAACGTTGTGGTGCCACGGTTGAGCAGGCTGGCGCACAGCAGCGCAACGCCGGCGTTCTTGCTGGAGTTCACGTCGACACTGCCGGACAGCTGGCGGCCGCCTTTGACCCGGAGGTGAGTTACGCGGGGTTTGGCCGGGGCACCGAAGTTGACGATGCTGCGCCCGAAGATCGTCTCCATCCGCTGGATCATTTTGAGGCTCAGGTTTTGCTTGCCCTGCTCCATCCGGGCAACCGCACTCTGGCTGGTGCCGAGCTCGGCGGCGAGCCTGCCCTGCGTCCAGCCCTTTTCCGCCCGGGCGTCGCGGACAAGTACTCCTACGGAGGAAGCGGTTTCATCAGTCATGCACCAATAAATATCATGAATCGCATAAACAGCAGACATTTCGTGATGCGAGTCGCAACCCGCATGTCTCCACGCGTTCGATACCCGGTCCGTGACATATTCGGCTCGAGCGGGCCGGAAGGCGCGGCCGGCTCAGGAGAGGGATGAGTTCCAGGTTCCCAGCAGAACCGCTGACGCCACTGTTGCCGCCGTGATGGCCAGCCCTCCCGCCAGCACTGCGACGTCGACCGCCGTAAACGCTGATGGCCGCGCCCAGGTCCGGGGACCAGCCCCGAACCCCTTTGCCTCCATGGTCACCGCAAGCCGCGAGGCGCGGCGGAGCGCCTGGATCAACAGCGCCAGCCCCTGTCCTAGGGATGCCCGCAGTCCGGCGAAGGGGCCTGTCGTCGCCCCGCCACCACGTGCCCGCCGGGCCATGCCCAGGGTATGCCACTCCTCCACCAGCACCCCCACCAGGCGCATGGCCGCCAAAGCCCCGAGCACGAACCGGTGCGGCAGCCTCAGTTTTTGGGCGAGGGCATCAGCAAGGTCTGTCGGGTCGGTGCAGGCGAGCAGCAAAATACCCGGCAGCGCGATGGCCACACCACGCAGGACGATGGCCACGCCCGCCTCCAGGGAGCCGGTCGTAAACAGAAATGGTCCCCAGTTCAACAGCGCCGCTCCCGTTTTGGGGGCCAACAGCGCCGATCCGTAGCCGCCCACGACCGCCGCAATCAGCACCGGCCAGCCTCGACGCAGCAACAGGCCACCGCCGATGCCCGCCAGCGGCAACAGCAGCAGCTCGCAGGCCAGGGCCACGGAGGCCGAAACCCAGTCGACGGTCAGCAGCAGGGCCAGGGTGAGCAGCAGTGCGGAGGCCAGTTTGGACAACGGGTTGGCCCGGGACAGCACGGAGGCGGTGCGGGCCGGGGCCAAAAGATCAATGCTCACGCGAACCGCCAGCCGTCGTCGCGGTACCCGGCCCGGACGCGGCCACAGCCACCGGAGCCGCGGGCGGGTTGCCGCCGTCGTCCGGCAGGTCCAGCCGCGCGCCGCCGAGCACTTCGGTGAACAGGCTGTCATGCGTCACGGAAACCACCGCCGTTCCCTCATCCAGCAGGTCGCGGAGCAGCCCGGCCAGCTCCGCCCAGGTAGTGGCGTCCTGTCCGAAGGTCGGCTCATCCAGCACGAGCACCTGCGGGCTGGTCGCCAGCACAGTCGCCACGGAAAGCCTCCTTTTTTCACCACCGGACAAGGTGAACGGGTTGGCCTCGGCCAGGTGCGTGAGGTGAAGCCGTTCCAGCAGCTCCTCCACCCGGTCCATACCGTGGCCCAGTTTCACTGGGCCAAAGCGCAGTTCGTCCAGCACGCTGCCGGTGATGAACTGGTGTTCCGGCTCCTGGAAAACGGAGCCAATGCGCTCAATCAGCGCGGGCCCTTTCCACCGGTAGGGGTCGGGCCGTTCTCCGCGGGCGAGCAGGGGTGAGGCAGCAACGGTCCCGGCGACCGGTGGCAGAAGCCCGCCAAGTGTCAGGGCCAGGGTGGACTTGCCGGACCCGTTCGCGCCGGTAATGCTGAGCGCCTGCCCGGACAGCACGGGGAAGGATAGCCCGGCGACTGCCGGGCTAAACGTCTGCCCCCCGGTGGCGCCCGGCGTAGTACCCGGCGCGGTGCCCGGCGTGGCACCCGGCGTAGTACGGCCCGGGCGGCGGAAGCGGCTGGAGCGGCGGGAGGGGTTCGCCTGGCGTTGTCGGGAAACGGCCAACCCTGTCGCTTGCAGCAGCATCCCGCCCGGAGCCGAATTCCGGCGGGCGGGTACTGCCGGAATGTGGCCGGGCACCCAGATGCCCTCTCCGGCCAGCCAGGACCCTGCACTGCCCAGCACATCCTCGGGCCGACCATCGAAGAGGACGCCGCCGGGAACGTTGCGGGCACCGGGAGCGAGCACGATGATCCGGTCCACCACTTCCAGCCACACCGGGACCCGGTGCTCGACGACGATCAGCGTGGCACCGGTGCGCTCCAGCAGCCGTACGACGGCGTTACGGAGGTCAAGCACTCCTGCGGGGTCCAGGTTTGCTGTTGGCTCATCGAGCAACAGCAGGCCGGGCTGCATGGCCAGCAGCCCGGCCAGGCCCAGTCGCTGCTTCTGCCCGCCGGAGAGGGCAGATGTCGGTGCGTCCAGGGGCAGCCGGAGCCCCACAGCTTCCAGGGAGGCCCGCACGCGGCGCCAGATCTCCTCCGGTGGAACCTGCAGGTTCTCGGCACCGAAGGCAACGTCGTCACCCACGCGTGAAAGCACAACCTGTGCTTCAGGGTCCTGCTGCATCAATCCGGCTCGGCCGCGGACGGCAGCCGGCGCAGCACCGTCAACCAGTAAGGAGCCCGTCTCGTCGGATCCGTCGTCATGGCCCAGCACACCGGCCAGCGCGTGCAGCAGTGTGGACTTGCCGGCCCCTGAGGGGCCGACAAGCAACACCCGCTCGCCGGCGGCGATGTCCAGGTCCAGGTTCGCGACAGCGGGGACCGGCCTGTCTGCATGCCGCCAGCCCCAGCCGCGGGCCCGGACGGACGCCGGCCGGACGCCGTCGTTCATCACCGGCGTCCTAGAGGACCGGTTCGGCGGCCGCCCGACGCGAGGCCAGGCTGCCGAGCGCGCCGGTCCTGGCCAGGCCGCGGACCGCGAGCCAGGACAGCAGTCCGGCGATCACTGCACCGGACAGTGCACCGAAGAGCAGGTAGAGGGCCTTCCAACCACCGTCCCAGACGGCGTTGTAGTTGACGTTGTCATTCAGTCCCATGCCGACGCCGGCAAGAGCTCCCGCGATCAGCGCCACGGCCAGCGAGAACCGGCGGTAACGGAAGAGGGCGAAGCCAAGCTCCGCGCCCAGACCCTGCACAAGGCCGGAGAGGAGCACGGTCAGGCCGAAGTGCGTTCCAAGCAGGGATTCGACGATCGCGGCGAGCAGTTCGCAGTACAGGGCGGCGCCGGGCTTGCGGATCACCAGCCCGCCCAGGACTCCGGCGATCAGCCAGCCGCCGCCGTAGAGTCCACCCAGCGGTGGAAAGGCCGCGGTCAGGACCGCGATGCCTGCGTAGCCCGCGGACCAGGCCCAAAAAATGACGCCGACGGCGACGGCCAGTACGGAGGCAACGACGATGTCGACGACCCGCCAGCTGTTGCCTGCCGGTCGGTGGGAAGCGGTGGAATGGCCGGGGGTTCCGGCCGTGGTCTTGCTCATGGAGTCCTCCTTTTCAGGAGGGGCGGCGGCACGTTGAAGCGCTGCCGAAGAGAACTCGACTCCCTTCGCCGGTACTAACCGGATCAGGTTCGAGGGTCTGCGGTGGTCCGCACTCTCAGCGCCCGCCAGCACCCCTGCGGATGCGGAAGCGGCGCTCCCCTGTCGTATGTTTTGGTCATTCGGTGGATCTTGGTCGTTCGATGGATCTGCGCCCGGTTGCCCGGGACCGTTTCATTCTATACCGGGTAGGGGTCCCTCAGGAGGTGACCGGGTGATACCGGGAACAGCTCGGGCCGGGTTAGGCTGGGCTGGACGACAGGACCGAACGACAGGAGTGTGGCGTGAACATTTTTTTCAAGCTGCTGGGCACCGCTGCCAGCATCGGTTCGGGATTTGTGGCCAGCAAGCTGGTGGACATCATCTGGGAGAAGAGCACCGGCAAGAAGCCGCCCAAGGATGGCAAGGACCTCAGCTACAGCATGCGCTCCGCGCTGATCTTTGCACTGGTGTCCTCCTCGGTGGCGGCTGTCATCCAGGTTTTGGCCAACCGGGGCACCCAGAAGGCGATTGTGCACTTCAACAAGACGGCCGACGAGGTCTGACGGCGTCTACTCCGGGCGTCCATCAGGGGTTTCGCCGCGCGCGGCTGACTGGACCACTTCGTCCAGCTCGTCGACGGTCAGCAGCTCCCGGTGGACGTGCCGGGTCCGGTACCCGGCGCGGCCAACCATATGGGCCGCCACCGGGACGGTGAGCAGCTGGAAGATCCATGCGACCAGCAGGACCGGAACCACCGCCCAGCTGCGCAGTTGCAGTCCGACGGCGGTGAGCAGGAGCAGCAGTCCCAGCACCTGAGGTTTGGTGGCGGCGTGCATGCGGCTCAGCAGATCCGGGAACCGCAACAAGCCGATGGCCGCGGCCAAGGACATCAGGCAGCCGGCCAGGATGCACACGATGCTCAGCAGGTCGATGAGCAGATCCAGGGGCGTTGGAGATGGGTCCACGTCAGCCCCTCCGGTCCGAGACGAAGCGGGCCACGGCGACGGAACCGATGAAGCCAATGACCGAGACGGCGATCAGCAGCACCAAATTGTCCAGGTGCCTGTTGACGGCCATCTCCGTTGCCAGCGCAGCGCCAAGGACGGCCAACAGCACGTCAGCTGCCAACACCCGATCCAACAGGGACGGCCCCACCGCGATGCGGTAGATGGTCCCGCCCGCGGCAAGGGTCAGGATGACGCCCACGGCCACCAAGACTGCATGTGCTCCGGTCATGGCTCAGTTCCTTTCACGGATTCGCCGCGCAGCGCGGCCAGTTCAGTTTTGCTGCCCATGACCCGGATCAGCCAGGCCTCCGTGCGGCGAACGTCCCGCCGGATCCGTTGCACGTCGGCAGGGGTGGCTACGTGCAGGGCGTGCACGTAAAGGGTGGAGGTGGACCTGTCCACCTCCACGACCAGGGACCCCGGCACCAGGGACAGGACGTGCCCGGTGGCTGTCACCATCAGGTCGGAGTGGCTGCGGAGCGGCACAGCGACGATGGCATTTCGAACCCGCGGGCCGGAGAACACGGCCCGGCCAAAGACCTGGAAGCTGGCCAGCAGCACGTCCCACAGGAAGATCGCGGCAAAAAGCAGGGCCTGCGGCAGGGAAAACCGTCCGCTGAGCTCCACCGGAGGAAGGTAGAACACCCTGGCCACCACTACCGCGATCAGCGCACCGAACAACAGGTTGCCGGGGCTGAAGTCCTGCCACAGGGCCGCCCAGACCACGACCAGCCAAACCAGCAGCGGCAGTTCCTGGCGGAGCGAGATGCGTTTCCGGATCACTTCGACACCCCTGCTCCATTTAGAACGGCGGAAATATACGCCGTCCGGTCCAGCATTTCCTGCGCGGCGGAGTCGCTTAGCTGGAACAGCGGTCCGGCGAACACGGTCAACGCCAGGCCGTAAACCACCAGGGCCAGGGTGGATCCCACCATCATGCCCGGCAGCAGGCGGGTGCTGCCCCGATCGGCCGCCGCCGTCGTGCCGGGCCGCCGGGCCGCCACCGTCCTCGGGGATCGCCGTGCCGCCCTCGACACTGCCCTGCTCCCGGAGCGGGCGCCCACATCTGCCGTGCTGCCGGTGCCGGCGCCTGTCAGAAGCAACGGGTCCGGACGCTCCGCGTCCTCAGGCTTCCGCCAGAAGGCGCGGTTCCAAACCCGGGCCATGGCCAGCAGGGTCAGCAGGCTGGCGACCACACCGCCGACCACCAGCACATACGCCAAGGGCGTGCCCAGCGCGACGCCGGCCTGCAGTAGCCCGAGCTTGCCAAGGAAACCCGAGAACGGGGGAATGCCCGCAAGGTTCATGGCCGGAAGGAAGTACAGGGTTCCGAGCAGGGGGGAGAGTTTCGCCAATCCGCCAAGCCGGTCGACCGATGCGGTCCCGCCGCGGCGTTCGATCAGGCCGGTGACCATGAAGAGGCTGGTCTGAATGGTGATGTGGTGCGCCACGTAAAACACCGTTGCGCCCAGGCCGACGACGGAGGACAGGGCCAGGCCAAACACCATGTAACCGATGTGGCTGACCAGGGTAAAGGAAAGCATGCGTTTGATGTCCGCCTGGGCCAGGGCACCCAGGATGCCCACAATCATGGTCAGCAGCGCGATCACCATCAGCAGGTTGTTCAGGTGCTCCCCGGGAAACAGCAGGGTTTCAGTGCGGACCAACGCATAGACGCCCACCTTGGTCAGCAGGCCAGCGAACACGGCCGTCACGGGAGCCGGTGCCGTGGGGTAGGAGTCCGGCAGCCAGAAGGACAGCGGAAAGACGGCTGCCTTGATCCCGAACGCCACCAGCAGCATCAGGTGCAGCAGGGTCTGGATGCCGGGGTCCAGGTCCGCGAGTTTGCCGGCCAGGTCGGCCATGTTGATGGTTCCGGTGGCCGCGTAAATCACGGCGATGGCGATCAGGAACAGCAGCGATGAGACGACGCTGACCACTACGTACGTCACTCCGGCCCGGATGCGCGCCCCGGTACCGCCGAGCGTCATGAGCACGTAACTGGCCGTCAGGAGGATCTCGAACCCGACATACAGGTTGAACAGGTCCCCGGAGAGGAACGCGTTGGATACGCCGGCGACCAGGATGAGGTAGGTGGGGTGGAAGATGGAAATTGGGCCTTCCCGGTCCCCATCGGCCGCGCCCTGGCCTGTGGCGTAGACGAGAACCGCCAGGCTGACGGTGGACGAGACCACCAGCATCAGTGACGAGAACTGGTCCACGACCATGACGATGCCTGCCGGCGGCAGCCAGCCCCCCAGCCGGACCGCCACGGCCCCGGAGTTCCACACCGCGGCCAGCAGCAGGACTTCCAGCAGCAAAGTGGCGGTGAGCAGCCCGATGCTGACCGTCCGTTGTGCACGCGGGTGCCGGATCAGGACGAACGTCAGGGCCGCGCCGAGGAAGGGCAGGACGACGGCGAGCGGGGCCAGCCCGGCGAGGCCAGTCATGGTCGACCCCCCGCCCTGGTCTTCTTCCGGCTGGTTCCGGTCTCGGCGGGGAACTCACTGGTGTCGGGAGCGATGACGGAGTCCTCTTCGACGTCGTAAATGTCTTGTTGGGCGACCCGCCGGTCCTCCGGATCAATCTGGACCTCGTCGGCCCGGCTCAGCAGCCAGGACCGGTAAATGAGGCCGAGCATGAAGGCGGTCACCGCGAACGAGATGACGATGGAGGTCAGGATCAGCGCCTGGGGCAGCGGGTCGTTGTACGCCTCCACCGCGACGCCTTTGATGAACAGGGGCGCCAGTCCGGCGTAGCCCCCCGTGGCCAGGAGGAGGATGTTGGTGGCGTTGGCCAGCATCATCAAGCCCAGCAGCACCCTGGTTAGGCTGCGTTCCAGCAGCAGGTAGATGCCGCAGGCGTAGAGCACGCCCATCACTGTCAGGAGGGTCAGGTTAGCGGCCACGAGCCACCTCCAGGGAGTCGTCGTCCAGCTCGGCTTCGTCCTCGTCGGAGGTGTTGTTTTCCTCGTGTTCGTCGATTTCCGCACCCAGGCTGCGGAGCACGTCCAGCACCAGGCCGACGACCACCAGGTAGACGCCGATGTCGAAGAGGGTGGACGTGACGAACTTGATGTCGCCAAAAACGGGCAGCCAGAACGTCAGGATGGCGCTTTGGAACACGGAGCCACCCAGGAAGAGCGGCGCAACGCCGGTCACGGCGGCCAGGGCGAGACCGCCGCCCAGGAGCAGGCCGGCACTGGCGCGGGCGGCTTCGGCCAGCTCGAAGCGGCCACCGGCCAGGTACCGCAGGGTCAGGGCCAGGCCGGCAATGAGGCCGCCGGAGAACCCGCCGCCGGGAAGGTTGTGGCCGGCGAGCAACAGGTAGATCGAGAAAACGATCACGCTGTGGAAGAGGAGGCGGGTAATCACCTCGAAAATGATCGAGCGCCGCTCCGGGGCAAGCGTGCGGCCCGCGACCAGCCAGGGGTCGCGGTTAACCGTGGCGAACCTGCGCGCGGTGGCAAGGGCGCCGTCGTCGTTCCTCAGTCCCGCCTCCTGTCGACGGCCCACGCTGCCTGACTGCACGGTTGCGGCCCGTGCCAG
Source organism: Micrococcaceae bacterium (assembly GCA_025465475.1). GTDB lineage: Bacteria > Actinomycetota > Actinomycetes > Actinomycetales > Micrococcaceae > Arthrobacter_M. The sequence goes on along the minus strand of JAODMR010000053.1, from coordinate 47,096 downwards.
CCGGTCGCCCCTGCTGCGCAGGAAAATGAGGCTCGCCACGCCCGTGGCGGCGGAGGCCAGGACCGTGATCTCCCCAAACGTGTCCCAGGCCCGGATGTCCACCAGGGTGACGTTGACGATGTTCAGTCCCCCGCCACCGGTGTATGCCAGGTTCGGGAAGTCCAGGGACACGGGCCGGGCGGTGCGGGCGCCCATGGCGGCCAGTGCCACGCACACCATGGTGAGGCCGAACGCGGCACCTATCAACAGCCGGACAGCACGGTGCGAGCCCACCGTGCGCTCCCGCAGCCGGGCGGGCAGGCGCCGCATGGCCAGCACGAACGCGACCAGGATGATCGTCTCCACCAGCATCTGGGTCAGTGCCAGGTCAGGGGCGCCCTGCAGCGCGAAAATCAGGGCGATGCCATAACCGGTGACACTGACCATCAGCACGGCCAGGAAACGCTTGTTGGCGCGCGCCGCTGCCACGGCGCCAACAATGATGACGGCAGCCGCGACCAGCTGGACGGGCGAGCCCGGATCCACCCAGTACACGGTGTCCGGCAGCGGCACCCGGCCAAGGAACAGGGCCAGCACGTTCGCTCCGATGGCTGTGGTGAGGATGACGGAGAGGTAGAAGTACAGCGATCCGCGCTGGGTGCGGCCGGTGACCCAGATGGCGGCGGCGTCCACGGCGTTGACCAGTCCCCGGTAGGCCGCCTCGGCACTTCCAAGCGAGGGGGACCGGTCCTGCAGGCGGGTGACGGTCGAGCGGCCCAGGAACAGCGCGGTTCCCGCTGCCAGCGTCAGGGCTGTCAGGCCCAGGGCGGGGGTGAGGCCGTGCCAGAGGGCCAGATGCGTAACCTCCCCTTCCGCGGGAAACAGGGACGCATAGCCGGCGATCCAGCTGTCCACCGGCACGGGCCACAGCCCGTACACCACCGTCAGCACGCTGAGCAGGGCCGGGGCGAAAAGGAAGGCACCGGGCACCGGCTTGAACACGGTCGCCATGCCCTTGTCCTTGTCGGCGAAACCACCCCAGAGGAATCGGGCGCTGTAGGCGAAGGTCAGGACGGAACCGGCGACGCCAGCCGCCAGGACCAGGATTCCTGCAGGTCCGCGCTCCTGGGCGACGTGCACCAGCGCTTCGTAGACCGATTCCTTCGCGATGAAGCCGGCCGTCAGCGGCACCCCCGCCATGGAGGCCGCGCCGATGCCGGCCACGACGCCCAGGGCCGGGGCCGAGCGGAACACTCCCGACAGGTTGCGGATATCCCGGGTGCCGGTCTGGTGGTCGATGATGCCGACCACCAAGAACAGGGTGGCCTTGAACAGTCCGTGTGCCAGCAGCAGGGCGAGCCCGGCGAGCGCCGCGTCCCGGTTGCCCACGCCGACGACGGCGGTCAGGAAACCGAGCTGGCTGACGGTGCCGTAGGCCAGGATGAGTTTTAGGTCGAACTCCCGGAGGGCACGCCAGCCGCCGATCAGCATCGTTGCCAGGCCCAGGACCAGGACCATGGCCTGCCAGTACGCCGTGTCGGAGAAGCCGGGGGCCAGCCGGGCCACCAGGTAGATTCCTGCCTTGACCATGGCGGCTGCGTGAAGGTAGGCGCTGACGGGGGTGGGGGCGGCCATGGCTCCGGGGAGCCAAAAGTGGAAGGGCACCAGCGCGGACTTGGAGATGGCGCCAACAAGGATGAGCAGGAGGGCAACGTTGACGATGCCTGCGGTGGGGCTGCCTGCTGCAAAGAGGTGGGGAGCCTGGGCCAGGAGCTCGGAGATCCGGTAGGTCCGCCCCGCCTGGCCAAGCATGATCAGGCCCACCAGCATGGTCAGGCCGCCGAACGTGGTCACGAGCAGGGCCTGCAGCGCCGCCCGGCGTGCGCCGATCCGGGCGCGGGCATAACCGATCAGCAGATAGGACAGGACGGTGGTGAGTTCCCAGAAGATGAACAGCAGGATCAGGTCATCGGCAGTGACCAGCCCGAACATGGCTCCAGCGAAGGCAAGGAGCTGGGCACCGAACCCGCCCAGGCCCGGGTCGCCATCCTTGAAGTAGCGGCCGCAGTAGGCCAGCACCAGCGCACCCACGCCCAGTACCAGCAGGCACATGATCCAGGCCAGGGCGTCCATGCGGAACGCCAGGTTCAGCTGCAGCTGGGGAATCCACGGCACAACTTCGGCTGGAGCGCCTGCCGGGGACGCGTATACAGCGCCGTGCTGGAACAACAGCCACACGAACGCCGCGGCCGGAACGGCGGCAAGCAGGTAGAAGGCCCTGCGGCCCAGCCGGGGGAAGATCCAAGGCGCCACCAATGCCGCTCCGAAATGGACGGCAAGGATGATCTGCACGATGGGGCTCCGCGTTTTCTGGTCTCGTCGAATGCGTCAGGTGTGGCGGGGTCTGCGTCGGGATTCACTCCCAGTTTATCAAGGCCGCCAAGCCCTCCTCCGGGAATGTGCCTTGCCGTGCATATCTATTTGGTCCCAATCCCGTTTCGCCGGCGGACGGTGGTGGGGTGCCGTATAGCATGCAGACCATGAGTGAGATTCCTGCGGCTACCACCGTGCCGGACCTGCCCGCCGGACATTCAGCTGGCCGGCGGAAGCAGGTAGTGGCCTGGGCAGCCTGGGACTGGGGGTCCGCGGCCTTCAACGCCGTCATGACGACGTTCATCTTCACCGCCCTTTACCTCACCGGCGATGCCTTCGGTGGGGCCGACCATGCCTCCGCCGTACTGGCGTTCGCCCTCTCCATCTCAGGGATCGCGATCGCCGTGTTGGCCCCGGTGGCGGGGCAACGCGCGGATCACAGCGGCCGGCGGAAACTGTGGCTGGGCATCAACACCTTCATCGTTGCCGCCCTGACCGCCAGCTGCTTTTTTGTCCAGCCGCACGAGTCGTACCTGCTGTTCGGTTGCCTGGCCATCGCGGCCGGACACGTGTTTTCGGAGTTGGCTGGCGTCAATTACAACGCGATGCTGCTGCAGATCTCCACCCCGGCGACGATCGGACGGATCAGCGGGCTGGGTTGGTCGGCCGGGTACCTCGGCGGCATCGTCGCGCTGCTGCTCGTGTACTACGGCCTGATCGCTCCCGAGGTCGGCCTGTTCGGCGTCACCGCCGATGACGGAATGACCTACCGGGTGGTCGCACTCTTCTCCGCCGCCTGGATTGTGCTGTTTTCCATTCCGGTGCTGCTGGCAGTACCCGAGAGCCGCCCGTCGGCCGGAACCGCCCGGCCGGGGTTCCTCCAGTCCTACGTGGAGCTGTTCCACACCATCCGGCGGTTGGCCAGGACGCAGCGGCACACCCTGTACTTCCTGCTCAGCAGCGCCATCTTCCGGGACGGGCTCGCTGCTGTGTTCACCTTCGGTGCCGTGATCGCCGTCGGGACTTTTGGTTTCCGCACCGGTGATGTGCTGATGTTTGCCATCGCCGGGAACGTGGTGGCCGCCGTCGGCGCCCTGACCGCCGGGGTGCTGGACGACCGGTTGGGACCGAAAACCGTCATCGTGCTGTCCCTGGTCGGGCTGTTGGTGTCCGGGACGGTGCTGCTGTTCTCGGAGGGTAAGACGGTCTTCTGGATCTTTGGCCTGCTGTTGTGCCTTTTTGTTGGGCCGGCGCAGTCCTCGGCGCGCACGTACCTGGGGCGGCTGGCACCGGAGGGGAAGGAGGGCGAGCTGTTCGGGTTGTATGCGACCACGGGCAGGGCCGCCTCGTTCCTGGCACCCATGCTGTTTGGCCTGTTCATCACCTGGTTCGGGGCCCAGCGCTGGGGCATCCTGGGCATCCTGCTGGTGCTCCTCCTGGGCCTGATCCTGCTGCTCCCCCTCCGGGCACCCCGCTTACCCCGCCGAGTGTCGACATAAGCACCCCTGCCACCCCGCCGCCCCGCCGAGTGTCGACATAAGCACCACCCAACCGCGCCGAGTGTGGGCTTAATCGGAGGGATTCCAGCCGCGGGACAGCAACGCTCCACGAATCATCGACACGACGCCGGAGTAGCCGACGTCCTCAAGCAGAGCGCTGGTGACGGTGATGGAGATCCAGCCGGCGAGCATCGTTCCCCGGTCTCGGCGGGCGTCCGACTCCTGCTGATCGGGCGACAGGTGGTGCGCGCCGTCGTACTGAATGGCGATGCGGTACTTCCGGTACGCAAGGTCCGGCCATGCCACGTCTTTTCCCAGGGAATCCCTGATCACGACGTTCAGCTCGGGTTCCGGCAGCCGGGCACGCACAAGTTCAAGCCGTAGCAATGTCTCGGGCGGAGAGTCGGAACCGACTCGCAGGAGCTGCAGCGCTTCCCTGGCAGTCGCCACCCCGCGCGCTCCCCGGTGCGCCGCTACCGTCCGCGCAAGGGCCGTCGGCAGAGCCAGCGGAGGGCGTTCGGGCTCAAAGCTGCGCTGGTGCGCGCAGATGATGGAGTCGCCAGCTGCAACAAGGTCATCAAGCGTCAACACCGACGCCAGGTCTAACCAGGTTCGTGCCGGCGTCGTGCAGGGCAGCCCTTCCGCGAGGCAGACTTCGTCCCCCGTCAGACGGAGACGGTGACCGACGACGCCGAACCGGACTGCCGCCGTCGTCGTTCCCGGTCTGGTGATGTGCAGCCGCAACTCGCCTTGCTGCCAGGCGGGGAGGGAAATATGCCACAGACGGGCCGCCGTGGCGTGGCTGGCCACTGCACCGGGCGTCACCAGCAGCACGGGGCGGAGAATGTCCTCGAGTGGCTGATCAACGCCCCACGGGACCCGGATTCCGCGGCTCGGCGTGAAAAGGTCGGTTGCCTGACTTCTCCTGCGGCTAAGCGAGGATGAAGCCTCCTGCAGGGCAAACGAGCGCCCCACGAGGATTTGCGGCAAGGGCGTCGGTGCAGGCATGCCAAGAGTATGGTCGGCTGCCGGAACCTCTTCCGGCTTTATCCACAGCCGACGTCACCATCGCTGCCGAGTGTCGAGATAAGCACCCCGACGGCTTGAAGGAGGCGTGCAGAAGTCGACGCTCGGCCGAGGTGTAAACGTGCAGAAGTCGACACTCGACCGGGGTGTAAACGTGCAGAAGTCGACACTCGACCGGGGTGTAAGCGTGCAGATGTCGACACTCGACCCAAAAGGAGGCGTGCAGAAGTCGACACTCGGCGGGGTGGGAGGAGGGGGTTAGATGCGGGTGATGTGGAAGTTTTGGAAGGAGCGGGAGGCGGTGGGCCCGCGCTGGTTCTGGTACCTGTTGCCGTACTCCCCCGAGCCGTACGGGTGTTCGGCGGCGGAGCTGAGCTGGAAGAAGCAAAGCTGCCCGATCTTCATTCCGGGCCACAACTTGATCGGCAGGGTCGCCACGTTGGACAGCTCCAGGGTGACGTGGCCCGAGAAGCCGGGGTCGATGAAGCCGGCAGTCGAGTGTGTCAGCAGGCCGAGCCGGCCCAGGGAGCTCTTGCCCTCCAACCGTGCCGCGACGTCATCGGGCAGGGTAACGGCCTCATAGGTGGACCCGAGGACGAACTCACCGGGATGCAGGATGAACGGTTCGTCGCGGGCGACCTCCACCAGGCGGGTCAGCTCGGGCTGGTCCTCGGCCGGGTCAATGTGCGCGTATTTATGGTTATCGAACAGCCGGAAATACCTGTCGATGCGCACGTCAATGCTGGAGGGCTGCACCATGGCGGGGTCGTAGGGATCCAAGACAATGCGCTTGGCGTCGATTTCGGCACGTATGTCGCGGTCTGAGATCAGCACCCTACAAAACTAGCGCACGCCCGCGGGCCAGGTGCTACCGTTCGGGCGCCGTGATCTCCGTGCGGACCGCGAAGAGTTCGGGAAAGAAGGTCAGTTCCAGCGCCCGCTGGAGGAAGCCGACGCCGGAGGAACCACCCGTGCCGGTCTTCATGCCGATGGTCCGCAGCACCGTCTTCATATGCCGGAAGCGCCACAGCTGGAAGTTGTCCTCAAGGTCCACGAGCTCCTCGCAGGCCTCGTACAGGTCCCAGTGCTCGGCCGGGTTTTCGTAGACGCTCTTGAAGACCCTCACGAGCGCTTCGTTGAAGACGTGCGCCTGGCTGAAATCACGCTCCAGCAGCGACTCCGGCACCGGGAACCCGCGGCGGCCCAGCAGCCGGAGGAACTCATCATAGACACTGGTCTGGGTGAGCAGGCGGCTCAACAGTTCCGTGGCTGACGGGTCGTTTGCAAAGACGCGGAGCATGCCGGCGTTCTTGTTCCCCAGCAGGAATTCGACGGCGCGGTATTGGTAGGACTGAAAGCCCGACGACGACCCCAAGTCACCACGGAACTGGGCATACTCTGTCGGCGTGAGGGTGGCCAGCACCGACCACTGCTCCGTCAGCGAGCGCTGGATGTGCTTGATTCGTGCAATGCCCTTCATGGCGACGCGCAGGTCATCGCGTTGCAGCGCGCCCCGTACCGCCTCAAGCTCGTGCAGCACCAACTTTAGCCAGAGCTCGGAGGTCTGGTGCTGAATGATGAACAGCATCTCGTCATGGTGCTCCGGTGAACTGACCGGATGCTGCGCTGACAACAGTTCGTCCAAAGCGAGATAAGACCCGTAACTCATCTTGTCCCGAAAATCCGTTTCGATGCCGGATTCGAGGTTTCGGGTGTTCTTTTCCACGGCCACTGGAGGTCCTTTTTGTCGGGCTCGGATACCGGATCAAGCCTACGCGGGGTACCCGGTTCCGCCTTCAGGGGACGACGGATTCGCCACCGTCGGGCGGGACTACAGTAAAGGCATGAAAATCGAAGAGACCCCGCTGCCGGGAATCGGCGTCCGACGCGAGCTGACACTTGCTACCGGACGGCGGGTCGGAGTGGTTACCCACCGCGACGGGCAAGCGGAACTCATCGTCTCCCGTACGGACGACCCGGACGCGTGCGCAGCCTCCATTCCCCTCACAGCAGAGGAATCCGCAGCCCTGGGCGCCTTGCTGGGCCACACCCAGCTGATAGCCCAGCTCAGTGCGGAGCAGGAAGATCTGTCAGGGGTCACCACCCACCAGTTCCCCATCCTCCATGGAACCCCCTTCGCCGGCCGCACCCTGGGTGATACCCAAATGCGCACCCGGACCGGCACCTCGGTGGTTGCGATCCTGCGCAAAGGCAAGGTGCTGGCCTCGCCACGACCGGATCAGGACCTGTTGGTCGGTGACATCGTCGTAATTGTCGGCACCGACGCCGGCCTGGCGGCAGCCGCAAACATTCTGCACTCGCAGTAGCAGCCGCCCGTGAATTCGACGACGCTTTCCCTCATTCAGCTTGGCATTGTCTTTTTCGGCCTCGGCGCGCTGGGACGCCTGGCCGGAATGATCGGCATGTCGCCCGTTCCGCTGTATCTTCTCGGCGGCCTGGCCTTTGGGCACGGGGGTCTGATCGACCTGGCCGGCATCAACGATTTTGGACATATTGCCAGCGAGATCGGCGTCATCCTGTTGCTGCTGATGCTGGGCCTGGAATACACCGCGACAGAACTGGTGACGGGCCTCAGACAGTCCTGGATGGCCGGCGTCCTGGACCTGGTGCTGAACATGGTGCCGGGCGCCGCCGTCGCGTTGATGCTTGGCTGGGGCCCGGTCGGGGCGCTGGTCATGGCCGGCGTCACCTATATCTCCTCCTCCGGAATCATCGCCAAGGTGTTGGGCGACCTGGGCCGGCTGGGTAACCGGGAAACGCCAGTTGTCCTCTCGATCCTGGTCCTCGAGGACCTGGCCATGGCCGCCTATCTGCCGGTGTTGACGGCGGTGCTGGCCGGGGTCTCCCTTGCCGGCGGGCTGACCGCCGTGGGCATTGCGCTGGTCGTCGTGACGGCCGTGCTGGTCCTCGCCGTCCGGTTCGGCCACCTCGTGTCCACGATTATCGATTCCCCTGATCGGGAATCGTTCCTGCTGAAACTGCTGGGCGCCGCCCTGCTGGTCGCCGGATTGGCCTCCGCCCTGCAGGTGTCAGCAGCCGTCGGGGCCTTCCTGCTCGGCATCGCCATTTCGGGCGCCACCGCCCATGATGCTGCCCGGGTCCTTGAACCGCTACGGGACCTCTTCGCCGCCATGTTCTTTGTGGTGTTTGGCCTGAACACCGATCCCACGTCGATTCCCCCGGTGCTCGGGTACGCACTGCTGCTGGGCCTGGTGACGGCCCTGACCAAGATCGCCACGGGCTGGTGGGCTGCGCGACGGCAGGGCATTGGCCACCTCGGGCGGGCCCGGGCCGGAGCCGCACTGATTGCCAGGGGCGAATTCTCCATCGTCATCGCGGGTTTGGCTGTCGCCTCCGGCGGCGTGCCCAAGGAACTGGCTGCCCTGGCCACAACCTACGTACTGATCATGGCGGTGTTCGGGCCGGTGGTCGCCCGGTACATTGAGCCCGTCGCCAGGACGCTGCAGCGCCGCCCGGCCGCCGCCACCGCGTGAGAACCGCCGAGCAGGAAGGCTGCGCGGCCGGCCGCCGGAATAGGCTAAGCTGAAGACCGCCCTCCGGGGCTGTGCGGGCGTAGCTCAATGGTAGAGCGCTAGCTTCCCAAGCTTGATACGCGGGTTCGATTCCCGTCGCCCGCTCCATTTCCCGCCCGGCTGCCGGGCCTCCCCACCGTCGCGTGATGGGTGTACTCTCGCCCCAGCGGAACCATCAGGTTCCCGAATCTGGGAGTGACAATGTCTGATAAATCGCCCCGCCACACCGCCTCCAAGAAGTCCGGCAAGACCATCAAGGAGAAACGCGCGGAGAAGAAAGCCAGCCACGTCGAGGTCAGCGACGTGGAGAAGCTGGCGCACCCAAAGAAGAAGTAGGTCCCGGCCCCGGACCGGCGCACCGCCGGTCCGTGGCCCCTCCAGGAAGCGACGGCGCCAGCGCCAGGAAGCGACGACGGCAGCCCCGGGAAGCGACGGCGGCGGACCGTCCGGCGGGGATCAGCCCCGATCAGGCGGGGACCTCCACGATGCGCACTGGCCGGCGCGGGCTTTTCAGGTCCACGAGGACCCGCAGTTGGCCCCGGCGGGCCAGGAGGACGCCGATGACGCACGCCGCGAGCGCCAGGACGGACCCGGCGCACAGAATCGCCGCGTGCGGACCGAAATGCTGGGCCAGGAACCCTATCAACGGGCCGCCAATCGCTTGGCCGCCGATCAGCACGGTGATGTACAGGCTCATCACCCGGCCCCGGATCTGCATGTTGGTGGAGGTCTGCACCAGTTGGTTCGCACTGGTCAAGAACGTCAATGATGCAAAGCCGCTGGCCACCATGACGGCACCAAACAGGGGCATGCTCGGCGCCGCCGAACTCAGGGCCAGCAGCACGCCGTAGCACCCCGCCGCCACCACTACGGTGCGGAGCCGAAGCCGGATGCGTCGGGCGGAAGCGACGGCGCCGCACAGCGCACCGACCGCCAGCAGCGTATTCAGCAGGCCATACCCGCCGGCGCCGGCATGGAAGACGTTATCGGCGAAGGCAGCCAACAACACCGGCATGCTCATGGCGAAGACGGCAACGAAGGCACACATGATCGTGGGCCACAGGATGGTGGGTTTGCTCAGGGCGTAGATCACGCCCTCGCGCAGTTGCCCCTTCGACCTGGGTGCCGGCGCGGAACGGACCAGTTCGTGCGTGCGCAGGAATCCCAGCGTGACCACCGTGAAGGCGCAGGCCACGGCGTTCACCGCAAACGCCCAGCCGCCGCCCACCGCCGTGATCAGTACGCCGCTGATGGCCGGCCCGACCATGCCTCCGGTTTGGAAGATGGAGGAGTTCAGGCTGATGGCGTTGCGCAGATGTGCAGGACCCACCAGTTCGTTGACGAAGACCTGGCGCGCTGGCTGGTCAACCACCGTCACCAGGCCAAGCACGAAGGCGATGCCATAGATATGCCACACCTGCACGGCGCCGCTCAGTGACAGGACCGCCAACAGCACCGCCAGGACGCCGGCCACGCTTTGGCTGATCATGAGAATGACGCGCTTTGAATACCTGTCGGTGATGATGCCGCCCAATGGCATCAGCAGCAATGATGGCGCGAACTGCATGGCCACCGTGATGCCGACGGCCGCGACGCTCCCGGAAAGCTGGAGAACAAGCCAGTCCTGGGCTATCCGTTGCATCCAAACGGCGATAACGGCCACCAGGTGTGCCATCGCGAACAGACGGAAGTTGCGGACCTGCAGCGAGGTGAATGTCTTGCGCCACGGCGGCCTTTCGGCAACCATGAGCAGCGGAGCTGTGGACAAGGAATGGGGGGTCTGTGCCGGTGGGGGCGCCACAATGCATCCTGAGGCTGGAAAATGGGGGACTGTCTTTCACCCTAGGCAACCTGCCAGCCATGCGAAACTGATATGCCACCTATAACTCTCATTGCGTTCCGTAATTCGACGTCGCCCGTGACAACGTTTCCTCCTTCGGGGATTGAGGGCTTGCCTAAGGAGAACCGTCATGACGCAGACCTTTGAACCCGTGCAATTGCGCAGTTTTTTGGCTGTCTCGGATACCCGTAGCTTTACCCGGGCGGCGGAACGGCTGGGCCTGAGCCAGCCGACTGTCAGCCAGCACATCCGCAAACTGGAAGCAGCGGCCGGCCGCCAGCTTATTTCCCGTGACACCCGGGAGGTGCGGCTGACCGACAATGGCGACGCCATGACCGGTTTTGCCCGGACCATTCTGGCTGCCCACGACAGCGCGGCCAGATACTTCTCCGGAGCCGCCATGCGGGGTCGGCTCCGTTTTGGAACTGCCGATGACCTGGCCGTGACCGGACTGCCGCGGATCCTGCGGGAGTTCCGGCAGCTCTATCCGCAGATCAACCTTGAGTTGACCGTCAGCCAGAGCGACCAGTTGCATCGTCGACTCAAGGCCGGCCAGTTGGATTTGGTGTTCATCAAGTGGGTCACCGGCGCGCAGGAGGGCACAGTGGTCAAGCAGGACACCTTTGCCTGGGTTGGCTTGGAACAGACCCTGCTGGAACCGGGAGCCCCCGTTCCCCTGATTGCCTATCCGGCTCCCAGCCTCAGCCGCAAGATGGCCATTGATGCTTTGGAGAAGAGCGGCCGAACGTGGCGGATCACGTGCACCACCAAGCAGATCAGCGGCGTCCTGGCCGCGGTTAGGGCCGGGATCGGCGTCGCAGTGATGCCCGCGTCGTTGGTCACCGAGGACCTCAAGGTCATCACTGAACGCTTCTCGCTGCCGCCGGTGGGCAACGTGGACTTCACGCTGATCCGCAACCCACTGGCCAATACGGAGGTCATCGACGCCCTGACGCAGGCAATCCTTGGACGGAAACTGACGCCCCACACCCGTGAACCATGACGGGCGATAAAACAGTTCCCCGACCCGGCCTGCCCGGCAGCGATAGACTGTAGGCGTTATGAACAGAACCATGTTTAAGTCCAAGATCCACCGCGCCACCGTCACGCATGCGGATCTGCACTACGTCGGCTCGGTCACGGTGGACCAGGACCTGCTCGACGCCGCCGACATCCTCCCCGGCGAACTCGTGTCCATTGTGGACATCACCAACGGCGCCCGGCTGGAGACCTACACGATTGCCGGCGAGCGCGGCTCTGGCGTGCTGGGCATCAACGGTGCTGCCGCGCATCTGGTGCACCAGGGCGACCTGGTCATCCTGATCACCTACGCGCAGATGACGACGGCGGAGGCCCGCGACTACGTGCCGTCGGTGGTGCACGTGGACGGGCAGAACCGCATCGTCAAGCGGGGAACGGACCCGGCCGAGGCTGTTACCTCCGACCTGGCCCGTCCGCCCTTCGCTTCCATCCGCGTCTGAGTCAGACCGCCCTCTGAGCCAAATCCCTGTCTGAGCCGGGGGCGCCTCAGACCCTGAGCCAGGGGCGCTTCAGCGCCTGAGCCAGGGGCGCGTCGGCGCTTAGACCCCTGAGGTTGCTCCACCCGAGTCGGGGTCGTTGAACGCCGGATTGCTCGGCGGCTCCGACGTTTCGCCGCCGGCAGGCCCGGTAGCCGCGTTGCCGGGAGCGTCGACGTTGCCCCGCCAGGCACCCGTCTCGGATCCGCGCGCTTCAATGAATTCCTTGAACCGCTTCAGGTCCGACTTGACCTGGCGGTCGTCGGCGCCCAGCACCGAGCCGACCTTCTCCACAAGGTTCTGCGGATCCCAGTCCAGTTGAACGGCAACGCGGGTGCTGGTGTCGCTGAGCCGGTGAAAAGTGACGACGCCGGCGTGGGACTTGCCGTCGACGCTCTTCCACGCGACGCGCTCGTCCGGATGCTGCTCGGTGATTTCGGCGTCGAACTCCCGCTCGGCTCCCCCAACCTTGGTCACCCAGTGAGTCATGGTCTCGGACGTCTGAGTAACCGACTCAACCCCGTTCATGAAGTTCGGAAAGGACTCGAACTGCGTCCACTGGTTGTAAACAGTGGTCACGGGTACTTCTACGTCAATGGACTCCTGCACTGATGCCATTCTGTTCCCTCCAAGCTGTGGAAACTGCACGTTCTCTGCCGACTCTGGTGGCGGCCTGATTCCACGCTATCGAGCCCGGCGGAGCCAATCAAGTCGAAAGTAAGCAAACTTACTTTCTTCCGGCATGCGCCGAATGCGAACTGCAGGTCGCATAGGCTGGACCGGTGAGATTTGGGGAACGACGGCCGCGGCATGGGAGGACGGAAACATGCTGAACGTGTTGGCCGGCTTCTCGGTCATCTGGGCTGTCATTTTCGTGGGATACCTGCTGGGCAGGTTCGATGTGCTGGGCGCAGGTGGTCAGCGCATGCTCAGTCGCCTCGTGTTTTTCGTGGCAACCCCGTGCCTGATGCTGGAGACCCTGAGCCGGACGGACCTGCATGAGGTGTTCTCATCGTCCCTGCTGGTGGCAGGCGTGAGCGCCATCGCGGCGGCGGCGTGCTACTTCCTGATTGCGCGCCTGGTACTGCGGCGCAGCGGGGACACCGCGCTGATCGGTGCGATGGGATCCTCCTTGGTCAACGCCGCCAACCTGGGAATTCCCATTGCCGTGTACGTCCTGGGTAACGCCTCCTTTGCCGCCACGGCCCTGATCTTCCAGTTGGCGTTCTTCACTCCGATGTTCCTGTTGTTGCTGGACATGGCCAGCAGTGGCAGGAGGGCCTCACTGAAGACCTTTCTGTGGCAGATCCCGCGCAACCCCATCCTGCTCGCTTCCGCGGCCGGCCTGGCGATTGCCGCGACGGGCTGGCATCCGCCGGAGCTGGCGATCCAGCCATTTCATCTGATCGGTGGCATCGCGGTGCCAGGGGCGTTGCTGGCGTTCGGGATTTCGCTGGTGGGGTCCAAACCGTTGCAGACCGCCGGCGTCCGCACGGACGTGCTGTTGGCCTCCGCCGTGAAACTCGTATTCCAGCCAGCTATCGCCTTCCTGCTGGCCCGGTACGTGCTGCACCTCCAGGGGCACGCCCTGCTGGCCGCCGTCGTGCTGGCCGCCCTGCCTACAGCGCAGAATGTCTTCATCGCCGCGTCCCGGTATGAGCGCGGGGTTGCCCTGGCCAAGGACACCGTTCTGCTGACCACTGCCGTCTCGCTGCCGGCGCTTGTGCTGGTTTCGGTGCTGCTGGCCTGACCTGTCGACCGGGTGCGTGGGTTAGGGTTTTGCCCATGAGCAGCAAAAACAGCAGCGCGGGGGCTCCGCGGAGCACCGCTGAGAAGGTTGCCGCCCTGCAGCAGGGGTATTCGTTTGCCGGACCGGTGATCCGGCTGGGCGCCGCCCTGGTGGACGGTGAACTGCACCCCGAAGCGCAGATCGGCCTGCCCCTGGCCATGATGAACCGGCACGGTCTGGTGGCTGGCGCAACGGGCACGGGAAAGACCGTCACGCTGCACATGATGGCCGAGCAGCTGTCGGCAGCGGGCGTGCCGGTCTTCCTGCCGGACATCAAGGGGGACCTGTCAGGCCTGGTGAGTGCCGGCAACGCCTCGGCGAAACTGGCGGCACGGACCTCCAGCCTTGGACAGGACTGGGCCGGCACCGCGTATCCCGTGGAATTCCTGGCCCTGGGCGGCCAGGGCCAGGGGGTGCCGATCCGCGCGTCCATCACGTCCTTCGGGCCGATCCTGCTGGCACGGGTGCTCGACCTGAATGAAACCCAGGAATCCAGCCTCCAGTTGGTGTTTTCCTTCGCGGACCGGCAGGGCCTGGAACTGTACGACCTCAAGGATCTGCGCGCGGTGATCAGCCACCTCACCTCCGATGAGGGCAAGGAAGCGCTCGAACAGCTCGGCGGCCTGTCCAAGGCAACCGCCGGCGTGATTCTGCGGAAGCTGCTGAACCTGGAAGCGCAAGGCATGGATGCGTTCTTCGGGATTCCAGAGTTCGACACCGCCGAACTGTTGCGCGTGGCACCCGACGGCCGTGGGGTCATCAGCTGCCTGGAACTGCCCAGTGTGCAGGATCAGCCGCTGCTCTTTTCCACGTTCCTGATGTGGTTGCTGGCCGATCTGTTCTCCGACCTGCCCGAGCTCGGAGATGCAGACAAGCCAAAGCTGGTGTTCTTCCTTGATGAGGCACACCTGCTGTTCACGGATGCCTCCAAGGCCTTCCTGACAGCCATCACCCAGACCGTCCGGCTGATCCGGTCCAAGGGAGTTGGCATTTTTTTCGTGACCCAGACCCCGCGCGACGTGCCTGCCGATGTGCTGGGCCAACTCGCCAATCGGGTGCAGCACGCCCTGCGGGCCTTCACCCCCGATGACGCAAAGGCCCTGAAGGCGACGGTGTCCACTTTTCCGCGCAGCGATTATGACCTGGCGGATGTCCTGACGACGGCCGGGATAGGTGAGGCGGTGGTGACGGTGATGAACGAAACGGGAGCGCCGACGCCGGTCGCCTGGACCCGGTTGCGGGCGCCGGAGTCAGTGATGGGACCGGCAGAGGCCACCGTTATCCAGCAGACAATAGCCGCCTCGGCCCTGTTGCCGGTGTACGGCACGGCGTCAGACCCGGTGTCGGCGTTTGAGCAGCTGCAGCAGCCGGGCGATCGGACTGCGCCGCCAGCGGCAGGACCCTCCGTGGGCACACCTCTGCCGCCTCCCCCGCCCCCGCGGCCAGGACCCGACGGCTACCTGCCGGTGCCGGAGGACTACCGGCCAGCACCCGACGTGGATTACACGCCGCCACCCGAGCCGCGACGGCGCAGCACCTCGCCCGCTTCGACGGGAGGAGACGAGCTGATGGACGCACTCGGCGGAGTCCTGGGCACCGGTCTGAAGAGCATGGCCCGATCCATGGGTAGCAGCATGGGCCGGAACCTGATGCGGGACATCTTCGGGACGGCCAGCCGGCGACGCCGACGCTGACTCTGACGCCACCAGCCGCCGACGGCCAGCCGGCGCTGACGCCACCAGCCGGCGACGACCACGACGGCGCCTGTTTAGTCCATGCCGCGCAGGTCCAGCGTCAGTTCCGTGTCGCCGTCGGCCTGCAGCAGCACCGGAATGCCCCAGTCCTGTTGGTACAGGTGGCAGGCAGCGTGGTCAGGGATTTCGCCACTGGCGTCCTCGGGACCGTCGCAGGCCGCGGCGCGGGCGGTGATGTGCAGTACTCCCTCGGCGATGCCGTCCGCCAAGGTCAGCGTCCGGGTCAGTCCAACCGAGGTCCCGCCCCCGGCCACCAGGAGTTCGGGCGGAGTTGAGGAAATCTTCAGCTGCGTCGGATCACCCCACCGGTCGTCGAGTTTCTGCCCCGTCGGAGCGGAAAAGCGGACGGTCAACGCCAACTCCCCAGCGGCGACCGGCGTCTTGGGTCGCTGGGTGGTCGCGGCTCCCTCATCCACCTGGAGCGCTTCCTTGGGCACCGGCAGGCGTACCAGCTGGTGCCGGTTCGCTTCCACGACCACCAGCAGCGGCACGTCTCCGGTGGTGTCAAGCAGCACGTCGGACGGCTCGGCCAGGCCCCGCGCCAGCGTGCTGACCGTACCGGTTGCGGGGTCGTAGCGGCGCACTGCCCCGTTGTAGGTGTCGGCTACGGCAACGGAGTTATCCGGCAGCACCGTCACACCGAGAGGGTGCTGCAACCGAGCCTGGGCTGCTTCCCCGTCCCGGAACCCGAAGTCGAACAGGCCCTCGCCAATGGTTGTTTCCACCGTGACGACGGGTTCGCCGGATCCGTCCCCGGAGATCCGCAGCACCCGAAGGGCTGACGTCTCGGAGTCCGCCACCCAGATGTTCCCGGCACCGTCCTCGGCCAGGCCCGAAGATTGCGCGAACCAGGCCTGGGCTGACGGCCCGTCAAGCAGTCCTTCCAATCCGTTTCCTGCCACGATGGTTGTCCGGCCGGTGCGGGGATCAAACCCGAAAATCTGGTGCACGCCCGCCATGGCGACCACGGCCCGGTCCAGCCGGGAGGACCAGACAACGTCCCACGGCGAGGAGAGGGCCAGCTCCAGCGGGCTGGTGCCGAGATCGCCCGCGGTGGCGGCGCCGTCGTCGTCCACCCGGGCAGGCCCTGCTTCCAGGAGTCGCTGGACCCCGCTGCCGGCAACGGTGTGCACGGTTCCATCCGAAAGGCGGAGCCCACGCAACCGGTGGTTCACCGAATCAGCCACCAAAACGTCGTATCCAGCCTGCGCCGCCACCTCTTCGGGCAGCAGCGTCAGGCCCTGCGGCTCGTTGAACTGCGAAGCCTCATCCGTGCCGTCCGCAAAGCCCTTGGCGCCGCTGCCGAAGGTACGGACAACGGTCGTCAGATCCGGGGCAAGCTCCACCAGGCGGTGATGGCCGGTGTCAGAGACCAGGAAGTTGCCGGAGGGCAGGGGAAGCACCTTCCCCGGGAAGCGGAGGTCCCCGGCCGTGGGCTCAGGAGCCACGTAGGGGCCGTTACCGCGGTGCAGGGTCCCCTTGTCCTCGTGTTCGGCGATCAGCTCGGGGATGAGGGACTCCAGCCCTGCCGCGTGACCCTCCCCCGACAGGTGCGCCACGATGTAACCCTCGGGGTCCAGCACCACCAGCGTCGGCCAGGCGCGGGCGGCGTAGGCCTGCCAGGTGAGGAGTTCGGGGTCGTCCAGCACCGGGTGGTGAATGTCGTAGCGTTCGACGGCGGCGGCGAGGGCCACGGGGTCCGCTTCGTGCTCGAACTTGGGCGAATGCACCCCCACCGTGACCAGCACGTCGGAGTATTTCTCCTCAAGGGGCCGGAGCTCGTCCAGTACGTGCAGGCAGTTGATGCAGCAGAAGGTCCAGAAGTCCAGCAGGACGATTTTTCCGCGCAGCTGTTCCAGGTCCAGGACCTTGCCACCGGTGTTCAGCCACCCGCGGCCCTCCAGTTCCGAGGCGCGCACGCGCAGGCGGGTGGAGGTTCCGGTGGAGTTCATCATTCGTGGCTTCCTTGCTTTGTGTCTCGCAGGCCGGCATCCCGCCGGGCAAGCTGGGCAAACATATCGTTGTAAGCGGTCAGGTCCGCCTCATTATTCCGATCCGCCGCACGGTCCTTGCGGCGGGACTCCCTCGCGTCCGAGCGCGACCACAGCAGTGCGACGCCGATCGCGATCAGCACGGTGGGAACCTCACCGATGCCCCAGGCGATGCCACCGGCCAGCTGCTGGTCCACCAGCGCCGAGTCTCCCCAGCCGCGGCCCATGTTGCCGAAGTAGCTGCCCTCCAGCAGCGCTGTGGAGCTCATCAGGGTCACGCCGAAGAAGGCGTGGAAAGCCATGGTGGCAAGGAGCAGCACCAGTCGCAGTGGATAGGGCGCCCGCCGGGGGATGGGATCCGAACCCACCATGGTGAGGATGAAGAGATACCCAGTGATGGTGAAGTGCAGGATCATCAGTTCGTGCCCGATGTGATCCCGCATGGCGTAACCGAAAAGCGGTGAGTAGTAGAACAGCACAAGACTGCCGGCAAAGTTTGCTGCCGCGAACAGCGGGTGCGTCACCAACTGGGAAAAACGCGAATGCACGATCACCAGGATCCATTCACGCAGCCCACGGCTCCCATCACCCCGGGCCGGCAACGCCTTCAGGGCCAGGGACACGGGGGCGGCGAGCACCATGAACAGTGGCGCGACCACCATCAGGGCCATGTGGTCGACCATGTGCGCGCTGAACAGGACCATGCCGTACACGGCGGCGCCGCCGGAGGTGGTGTAGACAAGGGCCGCCATGCCCGCGAGCCAGGACAGGCTGCGCAGCACCGGCCAGCGATCGCCTCGCCGGTGCAGTTTGACGGCCCCGGCGGCGTAAGCCGCCAGCCCGATCAGCACGAACGTGAGCCAGAGCCAATCGATGCGCCATTCGGTGAACCAACGGGCCGGGCTGAGTTCGGGAGGAAGCGGATAGCCGCTCAGGATGACGGCAGGGGGCGTGTCCGGTGCCAGGCCTGCGGGGGCCGGCGGTGCGGACCGGCTCAGGGCCACGGCCATGCCACTGGTGGCGCCCATGAGGATCAGCTCCCCAAGGATGAGTTGCCACAGCACGCGGGTGGCCGAGAGCGCCCGGCCGGCGGGCGCCTGCACGGCATCAGGCCTTGCCTCGAGGCGTGGAAGGATCCATTGCCGGTGCATGTAGCCGATGCCGCCGAGCACCACGGTGGCTGCCGTCTTGGCCAGAATCAGCTGGCCGTAGGACGAAGTGAAGAGGTCCTGCCAGCTGGTGATCCGGATGGCCGCGTTGACGACGCCGGAACCTGCCACGATGCAGAACGCGAAAAGCGCCAGGGTGGAGAAACGCTTCAGCACCCGGCCGGTGAGGCTGCCCAAGCGACCGGACACAACGGCCAGGGCAATGATTCCGCCGAACCAGAGGGCGACGCCGACGACGTGCAGCAGCAGGGAGTTGACGGCGCCGCTGTGGTCCGAGCTGGAGGAGGAGTGCCCGATCAGGGCCTGCGGCACCAGGCCGAGTACTGCCAGCACGAGCGTCAGGCCGAGACCGGTCAGGGAACGTACCCCGAAGCACAGGGTGGTGACGACGGCGGCGAAGATGCAGACGGACAGCCAGGCCTGGCCGGTGGGCAGTTCGGTCATGAAGTAGACCAGTTGCTGCGTGTAGCCGGATCCGCCGGAGAGGGGGACGCCGGCAATGTCGGAGTAGGTAAGCACCAGCACCGCGACGGCGGAAAGAGTCCAGCCGCCGGCGGCTATTCCAGCCAGGGCCATGACCCGGGCGAACGCTGGATGCTCGGGCTCGTCGCCGGCGTCCCGGCCGGACGGGATGCGCCCCACGCGCTGGCTCTTGGGCAGGATAACAACGGCGAAGACCAGGGCCCCGATGACGGCAGCCACGCTTACATTGTGAAGGGCGAGGGCGGCCGGCAAGCCCCAGCGCACCAGGGGGCCCGGGTCTGCCAGTTGTGATGCCGCAGCCGCACCGGTGAACAGGAGCGCCACGACAAGGCCCAGCACCGTGGCCGCCGCCCCCGCCAGCAGCAGTACGCTGCGGATTCCTGCCGCCATGCCGGAAGAGGATCGGGCGGAAGGGGCGGGACTGGTCGTTACGGCTGGCACTCCTCCATTGTCCGCCACCACTCTGGCTGGGGCGAATCGGCCGGAGCAGTTCCGCTGGCTCCGACGACGAACCTGCCCGCTGCCGACCCTGGCGGGCTGGAGACCTTGGCCGGTGACCTGGCCGGAGCGACCTGGCCGGTTAGCGACGTGGCCGGTTAAAGCAGTAAGGGCGGCTGCTGGACGGCAGCCACCCTTACGACGAAATCAGAGAGGTTACTTCTTGGTGGAGACGGCGGCCTTCAGCTTGGAACCGGCGCTCAGCTTGACGCTGTGGCCCGCGGCGATCTGAATGGTCTCACCCGTCTGCGGGTTGCGGCCCGTGCGGGCGGCGCGGTCGGTGCGCTCAACGGTCAACCAGCCCGGGATGGTGATCTTTTCACCGGCGGTAACGGAGCTCTCAAAAACTGAGAAGAGGGCGTCGAGAACGGAGTTGACTGCAGACTGGCTGGTTTCAGCCTTAGCAGCAACCTCTGCAACCAATTCACTACGATTCTTAGCCATTTATGTCCTCCTGGACGTCAGATGGATGAAGCTGCACGCAGGGCGCGTGCCAACCACTTCCCCCGAACTTACCAGCTTCACCCCGAGAGACAGTCAAAACAGCGGTTTTTGGCGCCATTGAGCCCCTATTTCAGCCCGAGAGCAGGTGATTTGGGCGGAAGTTCGGCCTTAAATGCGAAAGGACGGCGCCCCGGGGGTCGCCGTCCTTTCCCTTGAAACAGGTGCGGTTATTGCTCCCGCAGCGCCGGTATTACCAGCTGGACTTGGTTACACCGGGCAGTTCGCCACGGTGCGCCATGTCACGGAAGCGGACACGCGAGATACCGAACTTCTGGATGGTGCCACGGGGGCGGCCATCGATCTGGTCGCGGTTGCGCAGGCGAACCGGCGAAGCGTTGCGGGGCAGCTTCTGCAGGCCCAGGCGTGCGGCCTCGCGGGCTTCGTCCGTCGCGTTTTCGTCAACCAGGGTCTTCTTCAGTTCGAGGCGCTTGGCGGCGTAACGCTCAACGATGACTTTGCGCTGCTCGTTCTTGGCGATCATTGACTTCTTGGCCATGTCTTAGCGCTCCTCTCGGAATTCGACGTGCTGGCGGATCTTGGGGTCGTACTTCTTCAGGACCAGGCGGTCCGGGTCGTTACGACGGTTCTTGCGCGTCACGTAGGTGTACCCGGTGCCGGCGGTGCTCTTGAGCTTGATGATCGGACGTACGTCCCTGTCCTTGGCCACTAGAGCTTCACCCCGCGAGCCTGGATCTGGGCGACGACGGCGTCAATGCCCCGCACGTCGATGGTCTTGATGCCCTTGGCTGACAGCGTCAGCGTGACGTTGCGGCGCAGGGACGGAACCCAGTAGCGCTTCTTCTGAATGTTCGGATCGAACCGTCGCTTGTTGCGGCGGTGCGAGTGCGAAATGCTGTGTCCAAAGCCCGGCTCGGCTCCAGTCACTTGGCAGTGAGCTGCCATGACTCTCCTCCAAAAAATGAAATGTAGGGCAGTTCTACCTGCCATGAAGTGCCTTCAGGGGCGTCCCGTCAATCAGCCAACCGGCTTGGGATTCGCGATTCCGCGCAACTTGAGCCCCTAACTACCGGCCACCGGGGAAAAATACCCGGCCACCGGAGCAATTGCGCACGCTCCGCGCCACCTGACGCCTAACCATTCTAGGAGCTGGGCGAGATTAAGACCAATCGTCCCCTCAAAGCAAACTGACGCCGCGTGAGGTGCACGCCCTTGGAAAGCCAGGAAGGCCGGCGGCATCCGACGTCACCGGTACCAGGGTTGGGCAGTACCAGGGTCACCGGTATCAGGGTTGGCGGCACCAGGGTTAGGCGGTCAATCGCTCAGTGGTGCGTGCAGCTGCGGCCAGCGTGGAGCCAACGCGTCGCCCGAGGAGACCCCGCGGAGCCTGCGCCCGATCCACGGGCCGACGTACTTCCTGGCCCAGGCCGCGTTGGCCCGCGCGGACTGTAAGCGGGTGAGGACGGGCAGTGGCTCCAATTCCGGCACCGCATGGGCCGTGGTGGCATCGAGCACCTGCAGGACCCGGGTGGCCATGTTGCTGTGCCCGGCCGCTGACATGTGCATCCGATCCGAAGCCCACATTCGCCAGTCGTAGTACTCGGCGAAACGCCAGAAATCCACAATCTTGGCTCCGTGCTTGTCGCCGATCTCGCGGACGAGTTCGTTGTAGATGGCCGTGCGGCCGCGCATGGTTCCGAACACAGCTGAAGCCTTGGCGTCAAAACCGGTGAACAGCAGGACCTCGGCACCGGTCGACCGGAGGGCGGCAACGCCCTCGTCGTATTGCACCATGAGGGCGTCAATGTCCACCTTGGGGCGGAGGATGTCATTGCCGCCGGCGTAAATGCTCACCAGGGTGGGGGCCAGCGACACGGCCGCGTCGATCTGCTCGGTCAGGACCTGGCCCAGCTTCTTGCCGCGGATGGCGAGGTTGGCATATCCGACCGGCTGCTGCGCACCGCCAAGACCTGCCGCCAGCCGCTCCGCAAAGCGGTCGGCCCAACCGCGCACGCCGTTGGGCAGGTCGGCGTCGTCGTCGCCCACCCCCTCAGTGAACGAGTCACCGAGGGCAACGTAGCGGGTGGAAAACTGCATGCGAACCTCCGCAGTGGCTTGATGGGACGCCTTCATCCTACGATGATGCGCTGAGCACATAGGAGCGGGGGGAGCATGGGCAGTCCGGATCCCGGGTCGGCTCGGGAGCGCAGGTCGGGGCCACCGGACTCCCTCTGGTCCGGGCCGTACCGCCGCGCCAGTGCAGGCATGTTCAGCCTTGCCTTCCTGGAGGCGTACTCGGTCACCGCCATCACCACCGCGATGCCAAGGGCCGCGGAGGAGCTGGACGGGGTGGCGCTATACGGATTGGCGTTCGCCGCAACGCTGGCAGCATCGGTGGTGGCGATGGCTGTCGCAGCACCATGGCTGGAGCGGACGGGTCCCGGTAGGCCGCTGTTCACCGGGCTGGGACTCTTCACCGTCGGGCTGTTGCTGGGCGCCACTTCCGGGACCATGGGACAGCTGGTCCTCGGCCGGGCGGTGCAGGGACTTGGCGTTGGCCTGAACGCAGTGGCGCTGTACGTGGTCATTGCCAGGGTATTTCCCGCGAACGAACGGGCGCGGATGTTTGCCGCCCTCGCCGCCGCGTGGGTGCTGCCGACGGTGGTGGGACCCCCCATCAGCGGGGCCATAACCGACCGATGGGGATGGCGCTGGGTGTTTCTTAGCGTTCCTGTGCTTGCCTTGGTCTCCGCCGCGCTGCTGCGATCGGGCACGGGCGGCACGGGCGGCTCCGATCCGTCCGATCCGGGCGCCTCCGGTCCTGGTGCACCGCCGGAGGATGGCCCGACCGTGCCCTGGCGCAGGGAAAGGCGCCCGGCATTCGCCCTGGTCGCGGCGGCAGCAGTGTTGATCGTGTCCGACGCCGGCCAGCACCGGTCCGCGTGGTGGGTCCCGGAACTGGCCGCGGCCCTGGCCGCACTTGTGGCGGTGACGCCCCGGCTGCTGCCTCCGGGTACCTGGCTGGCCCGGCGCGGACTTCCGGCCGTGGTGCTGATGCGAGCGCTGATCGGAACGGCGTTCACCGTGGCCGACGTCTACCTGCCGCTGCTGATGATCCAGCAGCGGCAGCTGCCCGCGTGGCTGGCCGGGCTCTCCCTGACCATCGGCGGCGTCACCTGGTTTTGCGGTTCATGGCTTGCCGGACGCGGACTCCTCCAACCTGCCGCCCTGTTGCGGGTCGGGTCGTGGGTCTTGCTGTTGGGCATCGCCGTGGCCGGCCTGGTGGCGCAGCCGGGGGTCCCCGCCTGGGTGGCCTGGCTGGGCTGGGCAGTTGGCGGACTCGGGATCGGCATGTGCTATCCCATTCTGTCGGTCCTGCTGCTGGAACAATCGGGGCCAGCGGAACAGGGCCGCAACGCGGCGGCCCTGCAGTTGAACGAAACGCTGACCTCGGCCGCCGTCTTGGCGATCGTCGGTGCTGTCTTCGCTGCCCTGCTCACGAGTGGCGGGCAGGGGTACATGCTGGCCTTCACCATCGCCGCCGCGCTGGCCCTGGCCGCTGCCCTGGTTGCCGGACGGGTGCACTAGGGGCAGAACGGTCAGGTTCGCTCGGCCTTTCCCTGTCGCCAGTAGCCCATGAAGGCAACGTCGCTGCGGTCCACGCCGACGTCGCGGACCAGGTAGCGGCGGAGTTCCCGCACCACTGCCGCCTCGCCGGCGATCCAGGCGTAAAAGCCGTTCCACACGGCCTGACCGGGTTCGGGCGTTTCCCACAGCAGGGACTCGTCCACGTCCACGGCTTCGGGTTCGACGCCGCGATGGCACCAGGCGGGTACCACCGCCTGACGTACCGCCTGATGGAGGAAGGTTCCGTGGGCGGCACCATTGCGGGCCAGCCATGTCACTTTCACCTGTGATCGGGTGGGCAGGTCCAGGAAGTCAGCTGCGGAGGGCACCTCCACGACGGCTCTGCCCGTCACGTTCGACGGCAGGGCAGCGAGGATAGCCCCTATGGCGGGCGCCGCGGTCTCGTCGCCCACCAGCAGCACCCGTTGCCCGGCCGGTGGTTCGTGGGTCGGGACGGGCCCTCCCGCCCGACGGTCAACCCCGGACGCCGGCGGCACGACGTCGGGCGCGGCGTGGACGGCTGGATAGGGTGCTTCATCGGAACCTGCACAGCTGAAGCCGCCCGGCTTGAACTCGATGCCCAGGCAGTCCCCGGCAAGGGCGTTGGGGCCGATCAGCGTCATCCGGTCCCCCACGGCAGCCCGTGCGGCCCACCGGGCCGCAGGGCCCGAAGCTCCGGCCAGGTGCAGTACAAAGTCGATGTCGAGCTCGGTGTGGCCCGATGCGACGGAGCGCAGCGCCCGCACGGTGTAGGTGCGCAGGTGGCCCCTGGATGAGGCATCAAGGGCCAGCCACTTCTGATACCAGCCGTTATCCAGATTGGAGAAGTCCGGCACCTGGTGGCCGTTTGCCGGGATCAGCAGTTTGACCCGCAGGTCCAGGGTCAATCCATTCGCGTCAGTGCCGAAATATTCGAGGTCAGGCCCGTGGAAGGTGACCCGACGGAAGCAGGGACTGAGCTGCTGCACCGCCGCCACCTGCACATCGAAGGAGCGCAGGACCGGAACTGTGTCCGGGGTCAAGGTGGGAGTACTCATGCGACGGCCTTCGGAGCGGAACCGGCGGACGCGCTTGCCGGGGTCGGAACGGGAACTGGGGTGGGGGCGGGAGATGCTGCGGGAACGGGAAGGGGTGGACGACGGCGGCGCCCCAACGGAACCACCATGGGCGAGCCGCACACCGGGTCGGGTACCACTCTGGCTTCGAGCTGGAACACGGTGCGGACCAGGTCCTCGGTCAGGACTTCGTCGGGCGGTCCCGCCGCGACAATTCCGCCGTCCTTCATGGCGATCAGGTGATCCCCGTATCGTGCCGCCAGGTTGAGGTCGTGCAGCACAATGCCGACCGTGGTTCCCCGGCTGGCATTCAGGTCGGCCACCAGTTCCAAAACCTCCACCTGGTGCGCCAAATCAAGGTACGTGGTGGGTTCGTCCAGCAGCAGGATGTCAGTCTGCTGGGCCAGGGCCATGGCTATCCAGACGCGCTGCCGCTGCCCGCCGGACAGCTCATCGACGTTGCGAAGGGCCAGCTCCCGGGTGTCCGTGGCTTGCAGGGCCGCATCCACCGCGTCGTCGTCGGCGGTGCTCCATTGCCGGAACCAGCCCTGGTGGGGGCTGCGTCCACGACCCACCAGGTCGGCCACGGTGATTCCTTCCGGCGCGGTGGGTGTCTGCGGCAGGATCCCCAGCTGGGTGGCGACCTGCCGGGAGGGCAACCGAAAAATGTCCCTCCCGTCCAGCATCACGGTTCCGGCTTCCGGCTTCAGCAACCGGGCCAAACCACGGAGCAGGGTCGATTTTCCGCACGCATTGGCGCCCACGATCATGGTGACCCGTCCTGCGGGCAAGGACGTGGAGAGGTTATGCACGATGCGGCGGTCTCCGTAGCCCAGGCTGACGCCTGTTGCGGCAAGCCGGCCGGGCGCGGAGGTGCCCTGCCCGGGGACGCGGCTTTCTTGCGGTGCTTTCATATCAGCCTCCGTGGCCGTTGCGGTTGGTGCTGGCCAGCAGCCAGAGCAGGAACGGGGCGCCCAGGGCGCCGGTGACGACGCCGACGGGCAGGGCGGTGTGGGGCAGCAGGTTGGCGGCCAGGAAGTCGGCGCCCAACACGATGGCGGCCCCCACCAAAAGCGCGACCAGCAGCGAGGAGGCCCCCGCGTTGAGTCGGCGCGCGATCGGAGCCGACAGGAAGGCCACGAAAGCGACAGGCCCGGCAGCGGCGGTCGCGATGGCGGCGAGCAGCACGCCAAGGAGGGTCAGCGCCGCGCGGGAGAACCGCACGCGGTGGCCCAGTGCCGTGGCAGTGTCCTCCCCGAGCTGGAGCGCTTGGAGGTTTCGCGACAGCAGCGCTGCCACGGGGAGCAGCACCAGCAGTCCCAACGCGAGGGCTGCCGTGCGGCTCCAGTTGCTGGCGTTGAGTGAACCAACCAGCCACACGAGGGCTTCCTGGGCGGTTCGCACGTCCGAGCGTTGCAGCAGGAAAGTCACCAGGGCCTGGAGGAAGGCCGCCACCCCGATGCCGGACAGGATCAGGCCTGAGCCTCCACGGGAACGGGAGAGCCAGCTGATCAGCGCCGCCACCACCACCGCGCCACCGATCGCGGCAGCTGATATTGCCAGGCCGCTGGCCCCCAGGAACACGATGGCCAGGACCGCTGAAGCGCTGGCCCCGTAACTGATGCCGATAATGTCCGGGCTGGCGAGCGGATTGCGGAGCATCGTCTGGAACACGGCGCCGGCAATGCCGAAGCAGGCACCCACCATCAGAGCGGTGAGCGCCCGAGGGAGTTTGTTGTCCATCACGATGAAGGAAGCACCGGGGATGCGCTGCCCATTCACCATGCGGAGGAAATCCGGAACTGTCACGGTATAGCTGCCCAGCAGGATGTTCACGGCCAGCAAGGCGCCGACAACAACGGCCAGTACCAGGCAGAGGACCAACCGGCGGCGACGCGGACGGCGTCGTGCGTCAGCGAACGACGGAACCGTACCGGCGGAGCGCGCGCGCCGGGAGGACTTGTTCACGGCCGGCGCGCTCATAGCGTTGCCTTGCGGCCACGGCGGACAAGCCAGATGAAAACGGGAGCTCCAAGCACGGCCGACAGGACGCCGGCAGGAATCTCCGTGGGGGGCAGCAGCACCCGTCCCAGCACGTCGGCCAGCAACAGCACGGCCGGAGACAGCACCGCGGAGAGGGGTAGCAGCCACCGGTAGTTCGTGCCAACCACGGCGCGAATCATGTGCGGCACCACCAGGCCGAGGAAGGCAATGGGCCCGGCCACCGCGGTCGCGCCACCGCACAGCAGCACAATGCCGACGCCGGCCCCGGCACGGCCCAGCCCGGGCCGCTGGCCCAGGCTCCGGGCCACCTCGTCACCCAGCGAGAGGGTGTTCAGCAGCCGTCCGGTCAACAGCAGGATGACAGCGCCGACCGCCAGAAAGGGCAGTACGGCGGTGATGTCATCCCAGCTCTTACCGGCCAGCGCACCCACCTGCCAGTTACGGAACAGTTCCAGCGAGTCCTGGCTGCTCACCAGCATGGCGTTCATCAAGGAAGCGAATCCGGCGGACGTTGCCGCCCCGGCAAGCGCCAGCTTCACCGGCGTCGCCCCCTCCCGGCCCAGGCTGGCGACGGCGTACACCAGGACAGCGGCCAGGGCCGACCCGGCGAAGGCCAGCCACAGGTAGCTGCCGGTACCGCCGGGGCCGAGGAAGAAAATACCGGCGACCACGGCCAGCGCCGCGCCGGCATTGATGCCCAGGATTCCCGGATCCGCCAACGGGTTGCGGGCAATGCCCTGCATGGCGGTCCCAGCCAGGCCCAATGCGGCGCCGACAAGGAGCCCCGCCACCGTGCGCGGCACCCGTGCCAGCACCACCGCATGGTCACCATTCATCGGGTCGGGCGAGGTCAGCGCGTCCAGCACCACCGGGAGGGAAACAGGTCTGGCTCCCACCGCCACTGACGCCGCACAGACCAGGAGCAGCACCAGCACGGCGGCTGCCGCCCACCCGGTACGGCGCAACCGGGACTGGACGGGGCGCCGGGTGAGGGCTGCGATCCGCTCGATGGTCGCGGGCGGGGTGCTCACGAGAGCGTTACTTGACGTTGTCGGCAGCGGCACCGAGCAACGGAAGGAACTTCTCCAACGCCCACGGCAGGCTCAGCGGGGAGGCTGCGGAGATGGAGAGGGTGAGGGTGTTGTCCGAATCAGCGACAAAGGCTCCGCTCTTGACCGCCGGAATTTGGCCGAGCAGCGGGTCGGCAGCAATGGCGTCCTTGGTCTGTGCGTCCGGAACCCAACTGACAAAAACATCCGAGGCCAGTTCGTTTGCCCGCTCCGCGGACCAGGGGATAAAGAAGGCCTTGGGGTCGGTCGTGTTGTCGGTCACTACCGGCGCCAGTTTCATTCCGATGCTGCTCAGGAAGCGGGGGCGGTTATCGGCGGCCGTATAGACGTTGACGCCGTCAGCCGTGTCCGGTTCCAGGTTGCCGTAAATGAAGGACTTGCCCGCTATTTGGGGGTACTGGTCGGCCGCAGCCTGAATAGCCGCCTCCGTGTCGGCGACGAGTTGCTTGGCCTGCGCTTCCTTTCCCAGAGCCTTGCCGATCAGGAGGGTGGAGTCCTGCCAGGCAGTGCCGTACGGAACGTCGGGGTAGGCCACCACGGGGGCGATGCTCGACAGCTTGTCGTAGTCCTCCTGCGACAGTCCGGAATACGCAGCCAGAATCACGTCGGGGCTGGTCCTGGCGATTTCGGTGAAGTTGATACCGTCGGTTTCGGAGTACTGCACCGGCGCCTTGGCGGATCCGATCGACGCACCTGCCTTTTCCAGTGCAGCATCCTTCCAGGGGGTGGATCCCTTGGCGTTGCCGCCCCACTCGTCACGAGCCATGCCCACGGGTACGACGCCCAACGCCAAGGCGACATCGGCGTTGACCCAGGAGACGGTGGCGACCCGCTGCGGTGCGGTGGGAACAGTCGTCTTTCCAAAGGCGTGCTGCACGGTGACGGGGAAGGTGCTGTCCGCTGTGGCACTGGAGGGGCTGCCGGCTGCCCCGACGGCACCCGTTGAACAGCCGGCCAGCGCGATGCCCGCTGCTGCGACCGAGGCCAACAGGCCGATTTTGAGCCCCGAACGGCGCGAAATTTCCACTGCACTCCCTGACGTAGTCTCGGTTAGGTTATCCAAACCTAAGTCGAGGCTAATGCATCAGGGGGGCATTAAGAAACAGAACCATGACGTAATTCACAACGGGCCCGCCGTGGAACGTCAGGGGGCGGGCGTACGCAGGATCCAGTGCTGCGGGTCCAGGCCGCCAACGAGGCGGCGCCCCACCCGGGCCAGGTCCCGGACGTCCCGTTCGTCCAACCGATCGAAGATGGCGGCACGAACTGCCGCCACATGCAGCGGGGCCAGCCGGAGAATCAGGGCGTAACCCTTCTCCGTGATGGACGCCGTCGTTACCCGTGCATCCTCTGAGTGGCTGGCACGGCCAACCAGACCCCGCTGTTCAAGTTTCTTCACCACGTGGGACAGGCGTGAGAGAGAAGCGCTGGTGCGGGCGGCGAGCTCGCTCATGGGCAGCGCCCTGCTGCTGCTTTCGCTGAGCATCGCCAGCACGTTGTAGTCGAAAAGGGACACGTTGGCCTCGCGCTGCAGGGGCGCTTCGATGGCTCCGGGGAGGAGCGTGATGGTGGACAGCAGTGCCAGCCACGCCTCGCGCTCCCCCGGCGTCAGCCAGGCGGGATCGGGCACGCCGCGCCTAGGCGTCGACCGGGCGGGTAGGCGGCGTACCGTCGCCAAACGGCCTGCCGCCCAGCGCTTCGCGGCCATGGGCAGTGTGCCAGTTCGCCGTGTCGGGGCCCTTGGGCACGATCTGCGTGGGGTTGATGTCCGTATGCACAATGTAGTAGTGCTGCTTGATCTGGTCGAAGTTGACGGTGTCGCCGAAGCCCGGTGTTTGGAACAGGTCACGTGCATACGCCCACAGGGCGGGCATCTCGGAGAGTTTGGAACGGTTGCACTTGAAGTGGCCGTGGTAGACGGCGTCAAAGCGGACCAGGGTGGTGAACAGCCGGATGTCAGCTTCCGTGAGGGTGTCCCCCACCAGGTAGCGCTGGGAGGTCAGCCGGTCCTCCAGCCAGTCGAGCGCGGTGAACAGCCTGTCATAGGCCGCTTCGTAGGCTTCCTGTGAACCGGCGAAGCCGCAGCGGTACACGCCGTTGTTCACCTCGGTGAAAATGCGCCGGGCTACGGCGTCGATTTCGGCGCGCAGCGGCTCCGGGTACAGGTCCGGCGCCCCGGCGCGGTGAAATTCCTGCCACTCGGTGGAAAAATCCAGTGTGATCTGCGGAAAGTTGTTGGTGACGACGGCGCCCGTGGGGACGTCGACGACGGCCGGGACGGTAATGCCGCGGGGGTAATCCGGAAAGCGGCGGAAGTACGCGTCCTGCAGCCGCTCAATGCCCAGGACGGGGTCCACACCGTCGGGGTCGAGGTCGAAGGTCCAGGACCGGGCGTCATGGGTGGGGCCGGCAACGCCAATGGAAATAGCGTCCTCGAGCCCGAGTAGGCGCCTGACAATCGTGGATCGATGCGCCCAGGGGCAGGCGCGGGAGACGACCAGACGGTACCGGCCCGGCTCCACCGGGTAACCGTCGCGGCCGTCCCTGGTGATACGGGTTTCGATGTAATTCGTGTCCCGGTTGAACTCCTGGCCGCCGGTGACGTACGCACCCTTGGTGCTGAAGTCCTGCCCTGGCCTGCTGCTCGTTTCCGACGTAGTCATGATGCAAGCCTAGGCTGGTTGCCGTCTCAGCGGCGACGGCGGAAGGACCCCGCTTCCGCCCCTGCCGCGTCCAGATAGTGCCAGCGCCCGTCGACCCGCAGGAACCGGCTGGCCTCGGCCAGCACCTCCGGTGAACCAGCCACCCGGCTGTACGCCCGGAACACAACGGTTCCCTCCTCGTCGAATGGACCACCGGCGCTCACCTTCACGATGTCCAGCCGACGCCACTGCACTTCAGGATCCAGCTCCAAAACTTCCGGCCGGGTGCTCGGGTGCCAGGTCTGCAGCAGGTAGGGGGCGTCGAGCACCACAAACGCCGAATACCGGGAGCGCATCAAAGCCTCGGCCGTGGGAGCAGCCGCTTCTCCAGCATGGAAACGACCGCAGCACCCGCCATACGTTTCCCCGCTCAAACATGGGCAGCGGGACTCTCCGGGCAACGGCGCGGCGGCGGTGGTCATGAGTCAATTATCCGCAGGTTCCACCCATGGTCCGTTTCCCTACCCGCGAGTAGCATGGGCACGTGCGCAAGGAAGCGCCGGTGGGCCCTCGGCTGCCGCAGCCAAGGGCATGTGGGGAGGGCCAACCATGAGCACCACGATGGACAACAGCAACAGCGCCGAGACCGCCGCTACGGCAGCCCCCGAGCGTCGCCCGGGCGCCGCGGGAGTCACCTGGCAGGTGGCACGGCGCGTTGCTGAGGAAGCCCGGGAAACGGGTTGGACCCGGCCCAGTTTCGCCAAGGGCCTGTACCTGGGCCACTTCGACCTGTCCCTGGTCCACCCACACCCCGAACCCGATGCGGAGGAAGCCGAGCGCGGCGCGCGGTTCCTGGAACGGCTGGAAGCCTACTGCCGGACCCTGGACCCGGCCCGCATCGAACGGGATGCGCTGATCCCGGACGACTACCTGTCCGGGCTGACGGAGCTCGGCGTGTTTGGCATGAAGATTCCCCAGGAGTACGGCGGGCTGGGCCTTTCCCTGACCTCATATGGGCGTGCATTGCAGCTGCTGGGATCCGTGCATCCCTCTTTCGGAGCCCTGGTTTCGGCTCACCAGTCCATCGGGGTGCCGGAACCGGTGAAGGTTTTCGGCACCGAGAAGCAGAAGCGCGAGTATCTGCCCCGCTGCGCGGCGGGCGCCATCACTGCGTTCCTGCTTACTGAGCCCGACGTCGGATCGGATCCGGCCCGGATGGGCTGCAGCGCGGTGGCCAGCGCCGACGGCTCCAGCTACCGGCTCAACGGCGTCAAGCTCTGGACGACCAATGGAGTTATTGCCGAGATCGTGGTGGTGATGGCGGTCGTCCCGCCGCACGAGCTGCCGGATGGCACCAGTAGCCCCGGCGGCATTTCCGCCTTCGTGGTGGAAGCGGACAGTCCGGGCATCACGGTGGAGAACCGGAACGCGTTCATGGGCCTGCGTGGCATCGAGAACGGAGTGACCCGGTTCCACGACGTGCTGGTGCCGGCGGACAACCGCCTTGGCAGGGAGGGGCAGGGACTAAAGATCGCCCTGACCACCCTGAATACGGGCAGGCTCTCCATTCCTGCCATGTGTGCCGCGGCAGGAAAGTGGACGCTCAAGATCGCCCGCGAGTGGTCCAACGCCCGGGTTCAATGGGGCAAACCGGTAGGCCGGCACGAGGCGGTCGGCAAAAAGCTGGCGTTCCTGGCCGCGACCTCCTTCGCCCTTGAGTCCGTCTTTGAACTCTCCGCCGCCCTTGCTGATTCCAACGCCAAGGACATCCGCATCGAGGCGGCCCTGGCGAAGCTGTGGACCAGCGAAATGGCCTACCGCTGCGCCGACGAGTTGGTGCAGATCCGGGGCGGCCGGGGGTACGAGACCGCTGCTTCGCTGGCGGCGCGCGGCGAGCGCGCAGTGGCCGCCGAGCAATTGCTGCGCGACCTGCGGATCAACCGGATCTTTGAGGGGTCCTCAGAGGTGATGCGCCTGGCGATTGCCCGGGACGCCGTTGACGCGCACCTGGCCGCGGCCGGTGACCTGGCCTCCGCGGATGCCTCGCTGGCGCAGAAGGGCAGGGCAGCGGCAGCGGCCAGCGGTTTCTACGCCAAGTGGCTGCCGTCGCTGGCCGTCGGAGCGGGGCTGGATCCGCGCTCGTACAACGAGTTTGGCCCGCTGGCCAAACACCTGCGCTACGTGGAACGCCAATCACGGCGGCTTGCCCGGCAGACCTTCTACGGCATGGGCCGGTGGCAGGCAAAACTGGAGTACAAGCAGGCCTTCCTGGGCCGCATCGTGGATATCGGGGCCGAGTTGTTTGCCATGACGGCCTGCTGCACCAGGGCGGAAATGCTGCGGGTCAAGGATCCCGACCAAGGCAGGCACGCCATCCGGCTCGCGGATGCGTTCTGTGAACAGTCCAAGGGACGCATCGAGGAGTTGTACACAGGTCTGTGGCGCAACACCGACGACGGCGACCGCGACGTGGCGCGGGACGTGCTGGAGGGCCGCTACACCTGGCTGGAGCAGGGAATCCTCGACGCGTCCGAGGGTACGGGCCCCTGGATCGCTGACACCTCCCCCGGCCCTTCCGAGAAGCCCAACCAGCACCGGCGGTACCGCTAAGCGGTACAGGAAGCTAACGAGCCGGAAACGCTGCGGCAACACAGCGCGCGGAAACTGGATTTGGGTGCAGTGCACCCTACCCGCCAGCCGAGGAGCGCGACATGTCCATCGATACGCCCATTTCCGGCCCCGCCACCCCAGGCATGGACACCATGGGCCCGGTCCGCAGCGTGACCCGGGTCCGCAGTCTGGCACCGCTGCACCGCGGCGACCTGGTGGAGGCCCGCATCCTGGATCTGCTGGTGCACCGCGGCCGGGTGCTTGACACAGCACCGGGCATCGGTGCCCTGTGGATCATCAAGGAGGACACCGGTGAGCGGAAACTCCTGCAGGTGGAGGATTACAGCATCTGGCTGGTCCTGGCCGAGTAACCGGCAGCCGGCACCGCTGCAAAGGCCGCTAGGGTGAGGGAACGAACACCCGACCCAGCCAGGAGGCAGCCATCATGGCGGATGCGGCAGCCGGACCAAGCGCGAATACAGCACCCCGCACCATCCTGGTGACAGGTGCCACCGGTTACGTGGGCGGTCGCCTGGTGCCCCGGCTGCTCGCCGAGGGCCACACCGTCCGCGTCTACGTCCGGACCCCGGAGAAACTCGAGTCCGTGCCGTGGCGGAACCAGGTCACGGTGGTGCAAGGGGACCTGACAGACGGCGCATCCCTGCAGCAGGCGTGCCAAGGCGTCGACGTCGTGTTCTACCTGGTTCATTCCATGGCCAGCGGAACCGGCTTCGAGGAACGCGAGGCGGACATGGCCCGCATCGTGACCGAAGCGTGCTCGGCTGCCGGAGTCGCACGCATCGTGTACCTGGGTGGGCTGCATCCCCGCAACGTCCCGCTCTCGGCGCACATGCGGTCCCGGACCGAGGTGGGAAGCATCCTGCTCGCCGGCAGCACGGACGCCGTCGTACTCCAGGCAGGGGTCATCATCGGTTCCGGTTCCGCCTCCTTCGAGATGATCCGGCACCTGGCGGATGTGCTGCCGGTCATGCCAGCACCCAGCTGGGTCCGGAACCGCATTGAGCCCATCGCCATCCGGGACGTGCTGTACTACCTGGTCTCGGCGGTGACGGTTCCCGGCGCCATCAACAGAACCTTTGACATTGGCTCCCGCGAAGTGCTGCAGTACGCCGAAATGATGCAGCAGTACGCCCTGCTGGCGGGCCTGGGCCGACGCCGGGTGCTCGCGCTGCCGCTTCCTGCGCCGCTGCTGGCAGGACACTGGGTCAGCCTGGTGACCCCCATTCCGTTGGCCATGGCCAAGCCCCTGGTCCAGTCGTTGCAGCAGGACGCCGTCAGCAACGAGCAGGACATTGACGCCGTGATTCCTCCCCCCAAAGGTGGCCTCACCGGGTTCCGACGGGCTGTGGAACTGGCTCTGGAGAAGGAACGGACAGGCCAGATCGAGACGTCGTGGGCCACTGCTGGAGGATACGGCCCAGAAGCAGATCCGCTGCCCAGCGACCCGGATTGGGCCGGGCACGCGGTGCTGACCGACGACCGGACGCACCACTTCGACGTCGCACCGGAGGCTATCTGGCAGGTGATCGAGGGGCTCGGCGGCCAGCGCGGCTGGTATTCGCTGCCCTTGGCCTGGGTCGTTAGGGGTTTGATGGACAAAGTCGTCGGCGGGGCGGGGCTGGCCAGGGGCAGGCGCCACCCGGACCGGCTGGCCACCGGTGACCCGGTGGACTGGTGGCGCGTGGAGCGGATTGAGCGCGGGCACCAGCTGCTGCTGCGGGCCGAGATGCGGGCGCCTGGGCGGGCCTGGTTGGAATTCACGCTGGACCCGGCTGCCGGCGGCGGGACTATTTACCGGCAGCGCGCCATATTCTTTCCACGTGGGCTCTCCGGACGCCTGTACTGGCTGGGCGTGCTGCCCTTCCACGCCTTTATTTTTCCCTCCATGTCCCGGAATATCGCCGCCGAAGCAGCAAAGCTGCCCGCGAACCGTACGGACCGGGGGGACGGGCGCCCCGAAACCGTACTGTGACGTAGGGTCACGGCTTTATTGCAATTCCCCGTAAACGGGCAGCCGGA
The DNA here is from genome assembly GCA_025465475.1 of Micrococcaceae bacterium. GTDB lineage: Bacteria > Actinomycetota > Actinomycetes > Actinomycetales > Micrococcaceae > Arthrobacter_M. Next base: position 12,114 of record JAODMR010000053.1, on the reverse strand, counting down.
GGTGTTGCGCACGGGCAGTGCCGCGTAGCGTCCATATTCCGCAGGACGGGATACATCCGGACCAGGCACGCCGTCCGGTCACCAAAGGGGAATACGTGGACAACAGCGCCTTCATCAACGACATGATCCTTTACGTCACCACGTTGCTGGTCGCCGTGGCCATGTTCGCCTTCATGCTGCTCGCTTTCCTGGGAACGGTGCTGCTCGTCCTGTCAGGTCGCGGCCTGCAGCTGGCGCTCTGGCGGCTAGCGTCCGCCGCCCGCCGGCAGGTGCTCCAGCTTGGGGCAGGAAGCCGTGCGCCCGTTGAGGCAGGGTCCTTTAGCGCAGGACCCACCACGGAAGCTATCCGGATGGTGGGTCCGGTCGGCGGGCACTGAGGTTCCAGACCGCCGACCGGCGTTGGCTACAGGCCCAACTCGGACAGGATTGGCAGCTCCGCTCGAACTGCAGCCTGGGCCCCGGCCGCCGTGTCGGAAGCCAAGGCAACCATTGCCAACCGCCGCGCGTCGGCCAGGGTCACGCTTGCCAACGCAGCGCCCACGGCGCCCAATGACCGGGGTGACATCGAAAGGGTGCTGACGCCCAGGCCAACCAGGACCACTGCCAGGGCGGGGTCCGCGGCAGCCTCACCACAAACGCCGACCGGTTTGCCGCCGCCCTGGGCGTGCGAGCCGGCCACCGTCAACCGGACCAGCTGCAGCACCGCGGGTTGCCACGGGTTGTTCAGGGCCGCGAGGGGCCCCAGTTGCCGGTCGGCGGCCATCGCATACTGCGTCAGGTCGTTCGTGCCCAGGCTGGCGAAGTCCACGTGCTGAAGGATGCTTTCGGCGGTCAGGGCCGCGGAGGGGACCTCGACCATGACGCCGGGGGTTTTTAGCCCGGCGGCGGCGCACATCCCGGCGAAATCAGCGGCTTCCGCCGGCGTGGAAATCATGGGGGCCATCACCCAGACCTCGGCGTCGGAGCCTGCGGCGGCGGCGGCGATGGCAGCCAGTTGGCGCTGCAGAACTCCCGGACTGGTGGTGTCGGTACGGTAGCCGCGGACCCCCAGCGCTGGATTCGGTTCAGTGGCGTCAGTCAGGAAGGGCAGCGGCTTATCCGCACCGGCGTCAAGGGTGCGCACCACCACCTTGCGGCCCGGGAAGGCAGCGAACACTCCTGCATAGGCTGCCACCTGTTCCTCGTGGCCGGGCTCCGTGTCGCGGTCCAGGAAGCAGAACTCCGTCCGCAGCAGGCCCACGCCCTGGGCGCCGGCTGCCGCAGCGGCGGCGGCATCCTTGGCTCCCCCCACGTTGGCCAGCAACGGCACCTCGTGGCCGTCCGCCGTCGCACCGGTGCCGCTGAAGGTGGCCAGCGCGGCGGAGTTCGCCTGCCATGCCCGGGCCGCCGCGACCTGCTCCTCGCCAACGCTGCTGGTAACGGTTCCGGCCGCTCCATCGAGGAACACCCTTCCGCCGTCAGGCAACCCCCCGGCACCCTGTGCTGCGACCACGGCGGGCAGGCCCAGGGCGCGGGCCAGGATGGCGGTATGGGATTGGGGCCCGCCGCCGGAGGTCACCAGCCCGAGTACGTGTTCGGCGTCCAGGGTTGCCGTGTCTGCCGGGGCCAGGTCCTCGGCCACCAGGATGAACGGCTCAGCGGAGGACGGGATACCGGGAGCGGGCATGCCTCGCAGGGCGGCGACGATCCGGGCGCGGACATCCAGCACGTCGGCGGAGCGTTCGGCCATGTAGCCGCCCAGGTTCTGGAGCATGGCGGCAACGGTGTCCCCGGCTTCCCAGATCGCCCGTTCCGCCGACAGTCCCGCGGCGACGAGTTTGGCCGCTGACTTCAGCAGCATGGGATCCGCTGCCATGAGCGCGGTGGCCGTGAGAACCGCCTTGGCGTCACCCGTTGCGGCGGCGGCCCGGCTCTTCAGGTCGTCGCGAACGCCGAGGGCGGCTGCCTTCAGGGTGGCAACCGCTTCCTCAGCGCTTGTTCCCTCCGGCAGGCGCTGGCCGGCCGGTGGAGCAGCGAGCGGCTTCGGCATGTGGCGGACGGCTCCGATGACCCGTCCCGGACTGACGCCTACTCCAGCTAAATTCTGCACTCAGATCCTTTTTGCTCTTGCCTCCCGCAGCCGCTGGCTTCCGGGCACACGGCCTTGTGTGATTCACTTCATATAACAATGCTATAGGTGCTACTGTAGCGTCCATGGGTACCAAGGGCGAACTGCCGCCGAAGGCGAGGCTGCTGAATGCCGCAGCGACGCTGCTTGCGGAATCAGCCGGAGCACCCGTCTCCACCCGCCAGATCACGGAGCTGGCCGGCGTGACGGCACCCACGCTCTACCACCACTTCGGGGACAAGGAGGGCTTATTCGACGCCGTCGTCACAGCCGGCTTCGAGGAATACCTGAACGGGGAACGCAGCCTGTTGCCCACGGACCAGCCGGTCCAGGACGTGCGCCGCATGTGGGACAACCACGTGCAGTTCGGCCTGGACCACCCGCAGCTGTACCTGGTGATGTTCGGCAACATTCGCCCGGAGCGGCGGCCGGCCACAGTGGCGGAAGCGGAAGCGGTACTTGAGCAAGCCCTGAACCGCGCAGCGGCCGAGGGCAGGCTGGTGGTATCACCCAGGGAAGCGGCGCGAAGCATCCTGGCCGCCAACGTCGGGGTCACCCTGATGCTCATTTCCGAGCCGGACGCCGAGCGCAACGTGGAACTCTCCGCTATGACCCGCGAGGCTGTCATCGGCGCCGTCGCCAGGGACTCCTTTTTCGACCCCGTCCAGGACACGTCCGAAACCCCCTCCGTGGTGGTTGCGGCCATTGCCCTGAACGCCGCGCTCCAGTCCTCGCACCCCGACCAGCTCTCCAGTTCGGAACTCAAGCTGTTCCTCGAATGGCTGCAACGGATTTCCACCACGTCCAGTTCGTAGTACAACCCTTCATCCCACGCTCCTGCGATGCAGCAGGAATCACGGTTAGGAATGCATATGGCATCAACAACAGCAGCGGCGGCGCCGCGCAGCGGTCTGCGCGTCGGAGTCCAGAAATTCGGAACGTTCCTTTCCGGAATGATCATGCCCAACATCGGCGCCTTCATCGCCTGGGGCATCATCACGGCATTGTTCATTCCCAAGGGTTACCTGCCCAATGAAACCATCGGCGCCCTGGTGGACCCGATGATCAAGTACCTGCTTCCGCTGCTGATCGCCTACACCGGCGGTCGGATGGTCCATGGCGTGCGCGGCGGCGTGGTTGGTGCCGTTGCCGCCATGGGCGTCATCGTTGGCACAAGCATCCCGATGTTCATTGGGGCGATGATCATGGGCCCCCTGAGTGGCCTGGTCATGAAGAAGCTCGACGGGCTGTGGGAAGGCCGGATCAAGCCCGGCTTCGAGATGCTCGTTGATAACTTCTCCGCCGGCATCGTGGGCGCCGTGATGTCGGTCCTGGGCCTGCTCTTCGTCGGCCCGCTGGTGACGGCCTTCAGCGCCGGCGCCGGCGCGGTGGTGGACTTCCTGGTCCGCAACGGACTGCTGCCACTGACCAGCATCTTCATTGAACCGGCCAAGGTGCTGTTCCTGAACAACGCCGTCAACCACGGGATCCTGACCCCGCTGGGAACCGAGCAGGCACTGGCCAACGGCAAGTCAGTGCTGTTCCTCCTCGAGGCGAACCCCGGCCCCGGTCTGGGTCTGCTGCTGGCTTACTCCCTCTTCGGCCGCGGCCTCGCGAAGGCGTCAGCTCCGGGCGCGGCACTCATCCAGTTCGTCGGCGGCATCCACGAAATCTTCTTCCCTTACATCCTGATGAAGCCCCTGCTGATCCTGGCCACCATGGCTGGCGGCATGACAGGCATCTTCACGCTGGTGCTGACCGGAGCGGGCCTGCGCTCCCCCGCAGCACCTGGCAGCATCTTCGCCGTCTGGGCTGCGACTCCTCCGGACAGCTTCATTGGCGTCACCCTGTCAGTGCTGCTCGCGGCAACCGTGTCCTTCCTGGTGGCCAGTGTCATCCTCCGGGCAAGCAAGGACAAGGGCGAGGGTGACCTCAGCGAAGCCACGAGCAAAATGGAGGGCCTCAAGGGCAAAAAGAGCTCCATCTCTTCCGCACTGGTCGGTTCCGGCGCCGCAGCGAATGCCGGACCGATCCGTACCATCGTGTTTGCCTGCGACGCCGGGATGGGATCAAGCGCAATGGGCGCCTCCGTGCTCCGCAACAAGATCAAGGCCGCAGGCTTCCCCGAGGTCAAGGTGACTAATTCGGCCATCGCCAACCTCACCGACAGCTACGACCTCGTCGTCACGCACCAGGATTTGGCGGCCCGGGCGGAACCGGCCACCACCAGCGCCATCCACGTTGCCGTCGACAACTTCATGAACAGCCCCCGCTACGACGAGATCGTGGAGCTTGTCCGGGAGAAATCCGGCACCGGGGCCCCTGGCGGTACCGCCGCCACCGGCACGGCCGCCGGGGCGGTCGCCGCCGCCACGGCAGCACCCCGCACGGTCACTGACACGGTGAGCGACTCCGACGTCGACGAGGCACCAGCCGGATCGGACGTGCTGGACCCCCGCAGTGTCGTCCTCAGCGGCCGGGCCACCGATCGGGATTCAGCCATCGATGAGGCCGGCCAACTGCTGATGGACCGGGGCGCGGTCAGCGCTGCCTATGTCCGGGCCATGCACGAGCGGGAGGAATCGGTGGCCACCTACATGGGCAACTTCCTGGCCATCCCGCACGGCACCAACGAAGCCAAATCCGAGATCAGCCACTCAGCGGTGTCCGTGATCCGCTACCCGGAGGGCATCGACTGGAACGGCAAGCCGGTGAAGTTCGTCGTCGGCATCGCCGGCATCAACAAGGAGCACCTGTCCATCCTGTCCTCGATTGCCCGGGTGTTCTCGGACAAGGAGCAGGTGGCGCGCCTTGACGCGGCCGAAACCGTCGACGACGTCCTGGAAATCTTCGGCAAGGTCAACGCACGGTGAAGGCAGTACATTTCGGTGCCGGAAACATTGGCCGCGGGTTCGTTGGCCTGCTGCTGCACGAGGCCGGTTATGAGGTTGTTTTTGCCGACGTCGCGGAGACCCTGATCGACCAACTCTCGGCGGCACCGCAGTACACCGTCCACGAGGTGGGAGAGGGCGCTCGGGACCGGGTGGTGAACGGTTACCGGGCACTGAACTCCGCCCGGCAGGAACAGGAGGTCATTGAGGAGGTGGCCACCGCCGACCTCGTCACCACCGCCGTCGGACCGAACATCCTGAAGTTCGTGGCACCGGTCATCGCCAGGGGCATCGCCCAGCGGGACGCTGGCCTTCCGGCCCTGCAGGTGATGGCCTGCGAAAACGCCATCAATGCCACCGACCTGCTGCGCACCGAAATCGAAGGCGCGCCGGAGGCTGCGGGACAGACGGGAAAGGCCATCTACGCCAACACCGCCGTGGACCGCATCGTTCCCAACCAGGAGCCGGGCCAGGGCCTGGATGTCACGGTGGAAACGTTCTTTGAGTGGGTCATCGATCGCACACCGTTCGGGGGCAACGAACCCCGGATCCCCGGCGCCACCTATGTGGATGACCTGCGGCCGTACATAGAGCGCAAATTGTTCACCGTCAACACCGGCCACGCCTCCAGCGCCTACTTCGGCTATCAGGCAGGACTGGCCAAGATCTCCGAGGCCATGTCCGACCCCGGCGTGGCGGGCAAGGTCTCAGCGGTGCTGCAGGAAACGAAAACCCTGCTGGTGCGCAAGCACGGATTCGCACCCGACGAGCAGGAAGCGTATGTCCAGAAGATCCTGCGCCGCTTCACCAACGAGCACCTGCCCGACACGGTGGTGCGCGTGGGCCGCGCCCCGCTGCGCAAACTGAGCAGGCATGAAAGGTTCGTCGGGCCGGCCGCGGAGCTGGCCGAGCAGGGCATCCGGCCGGTCGCCCTGCTCGGCGCCATGGAGGCGGCCCTTGCCTTCGATGACGCGGAAGATCCGGAAGCGGTTGAGCTGGCACGCATCCTGGCGACCTCCACCCCGGAGGCGGCAACCGGTGAGATCACCGGGCTGGCGCCATCGCATCCGCTGTTCAATGACATCCGGGACCTGATCGCCGCCCGCGCCGGGCGGTAGGAAACACCCGCCCAGCAGCAAAACCGGGGCCACTGGCAGGGATACCTCCCCGCCGGTGGCCCCGGCTGCGTTTGTGAGGGTGGCTGCAGTCCCGGGGGGCCACCCCCTAGACTCGGTGCATGGACGCTAAAGGCAACAAGTACGCGGTCGTTGAGGCCGGCAGCACCGGAACGCCGCGGTTGTTGCGGGTGTTCCAGGGTACCGCCGGCCTGAATGGAGCCCAGCTGGCAGAAGCCGTGGATAACCCTGAACTCCTGCCCGACCATTGGGAACCGGTGCACGAACTGTGGGTGGAGGAACTCTCCGAGGACGACATCGTCACCCACCTGAACGGAGTGTTTTCGACCGGATACCGCCCCGGTGAGACGCTCCGCGCCGGCCAGTGGCTGGTGGTACAGCTGGACTGACAGCCGTCAACAAACCAGCGGCCAACTAACCAGCCGCCAACCAACCAGCCGGCAGGGGCTGCCCCATGGAAATATTCCGGGGAGAACGGCTATCCGTTCATGGGGCCTTCTCCGGAGATGTTCTCGGCGCCTGGGCCGGTCAGTTCCACGGTGCACCGGACCATGAGTCCCTGCGGGGGTTCTCCGACGCCAGGGAGGGCGTGACCGTGGCGGAGCTCCATAAAGGACTCCGAGCCCTCCACCACCTGCACGCCGCGGCGGTGCGCGTCCTGCCTGGCGTTTTGCAGCGCCTGGTCCCGGAGCGTGTTCAGGTAGCCATCTTCGTCGGCCCGGTGGATATCCCCGAAGGCCCAGCCAAAAAGTGTTCCCTTACCCGTCATGGCCAAAACCTTACCGTTCGCCGGTAAACCCGGCCGCCCGGAGCGCCTGCTGCACCACTGCCTGTAATGGTTTCCGCAGGGCCGGACCGTGGCCCGGCAGCACCAGCGTGGCATCAAGGCCGCGGAGGGCTGTCAGTGCCTCCGCGGCGCGGGTGGGGTTCAGGGAAAACATGGGGAGCGTCAGTTGGGGCCCCGTCCACCCGCTGAGAGGGTGACCGGTCACCACGGCGTCGCCTGTCACGGCCGCCTTGGCTGCCGGAAGGTACAGGGCTGAGGAACCGTCAGTATGCCCCGGCAGCAGGATCGGCAGTGGACTGCCGGGCAGCTGCTGCAGCGCCTCCGGCGTCCAGGCCGACGCCGTTTCCACCGGTTGGGCCCGCAGGGCTCCGGACCGCAGGGCGGAGACCATCCACCGAAGTACTCTCGGTCGCCAGGCCCCGGCAAGCACCCGAAGGAGGGTCACCTGTTGCCGGGGTATGCGCCCCTGCACCTGGGGCAGTTCCTGCGGGCTGCAAAGAACAGGCGTACCGAATTGGCGTGCGAAATAGGCGGCACCACCCATGTGGTCGACGTGTGCATGGGTCAGCAGCACGGCCGACGCTTCCGCCGGCTCCAGGCCGAGGTGCCGCAGGGAGGCGAGCACGTGGGCAAGGTCAGCCGGATAACCGGCGTCGATGAGCAGGAACCGGTTCCCGTCCCGGACGATGATCCAGTTTGAGGCAGGTCCGGCCACCAAAAAGGTGCCGTTACCGTGGTCAACCGTGCGGGTCGCCGCGCTCCAAGGACCTGCAGGGTGGGTGGTGGCGGCCATGGCTTCTCCTGATGCTCCGGCGGTCTGGGAGCTCAAAAAGACCGAAAAACTGAACCGGTTCATCCTTCGTTGCCCCCGTGACCTGGGTTACACCGTAGTGTGGGGAGGGCCTTGTCGTACAGCGGCCGGGGGCAGGCGCCTCCGGCAGAAGGAGAACCATGCAGTATCGCACCCTTGGCAACAGTGGAGCCGTCGTCACCAGCCTCGCATTAGGCACCATGACCTTTGGCAACGAAGCCGATGAGGAGACCAGCCACTCGATCCTCGACGACTATGTCGAGGCGGGCGGCAACTTCCTGGACACGGCCGATGTCTACACGGCCGGCGCCTCGGAGGAAATCATCGGTCGCTGGCTGGCGAAACGGCCAATGCTCAAGGACAAGCTGGTTCTTGCCAGCAAGGGCCGCTTCCCCATGGGTGAAGCGCCAAATGACCTGGGCACCAGCCGGAAACACCTCACCACCGCCCTGGACAATTCCCTCCGCCGACTCGGCGTGGAGCAGTTGGACCTCTACCAGATGCACGCGTGGGATCCGATCACCCCGCTCGAAGAAACCCTCCGGTTCCTCGAGGACGCGGTCCGCGCCGGCAAGATTGCCTACTATGGCTTTTCGAACTTCCTTGGCTGGCAGCTGACCAAGGCCGTGCACGTCGCCCGGCAGCACGGCTGGAACCCGCCGGTGACCCTGCAGCCGCAATACAGCCTGCTGGTCCGGGAGATCGAGTCGGAGATCGTTCCCGCCTCCCTCGACGCCGGCATTGGCCTGCTGCCCTGGTCGCCGCTCGGTGGTGGCTGGCTGTCCGGCAAATACAAGCGCGACCAGGCTCCCACGGGTGCCACGCGGCTGGGCGAAAATCCGGAGCGCGGCATGGAAGCGTGGAAGGGACGCAACGCGGACGAGCGGACGTGGCAGGTCATCGGAGCGGTGGAGGACATCGCGCAGGCGCACGGCGCCAGCTCGTCCCAGGTCGCGTTGTCGTGGCTGGTCAACCGACCCGCCGTCACTTCCGTCATCCTGGGTGCCAGGACCCGGGAACAACTGGCGGACAATATGTCATCAGCCACGCTGGAACTGACGGCTGAGGAGACCGAACGGCTGACCACCGTCAGTGCGCCGTCGTTGGGGGTTTACCCTTACGGCCGCCCGGCGCAGGAGCAGCGTAGCCGCAAAATCCAGGGCGGCCGCTAACAGCAGGAGCAGAAGAGGCGAAAACGGGTGGTGGCTCCGGCCACCACCCGTTCCGAAAAAAGAATGCCACCGCCAGCCAAAAAAATGCCAACGAAACAATGCAGCGCTTATGTGCAGAAAAGCCGGTGTCGCCTAAGCTGAATTCCATCCATTGGGGGACCATCGAGGAGAAACACATGACCGCGCCGCAGCAGTATTACGCGACCACCGGCACGCCGCCATTGTCGGCACCATATTACGGAGCCCCATTGCCCGAAGCGGTAAAGCGGTTCTGGAAAAAGTACGTGGTATTCAGTGGGCGCGCCAGCCGCAGCGAATACTGGTGGTGGATGCTCGTCGCATGTGTCGTGGGTATCGTCCTGGAAATACTGGCCCTTGCCGTCGGAGGCGCGGGCGCGACGGTGTCCTCCACTGGAGCCACCGTGCCCGGTCCCGGCTTCACGGCTATCGGCATCCTCATCCTGCTCTGGGGCCTGGCGACCATCATCCCCACGATAGCGCTGGCGTCCCGCCGGTTGCACGACGCGAACTTCAGTGCCCTGTTCATTCTGCTGGGCCTGATTCCGTTCCTCGGCGGTATTGCCCTGCTGGTGCTGACGGTCATGCCGTCCAACCCCATGGGCCAGCGCTTCGACCCGCCGAACAACAGCGGACAGTACCAGTACCAGTAAGCGGCTCAGGCGGAATTGTCGGAGCCGCGCCAAGGACCACGAAAGGTGGCCACGCATGGGCATTCGGCAGCGCCTGCTCCGCTCGAGCCGGCATGACAGGGCAGCTATCTGGGCGAACGAACCGGTCGGCGGGGAGGAGCGCCACGAAGTGGTCATTCTCGGCGGAGGCAATGCCGGCGTCTCCCTGGCCGGACGCCTGGCGCGGTACGGCATCCGGGACGTCACCGTCGTCGAACCCAAGGAGCGGCACCTTTACCAGCCGTTCTTTTCCCACATCGCTGGCGGCACGGCGGACCCCGCCCTGGCCGTCCGCGCCCAGGCGGAGGTCATGCCGGACGGCGTCCTATGGATTCGGGACGCCGCGGTGGATGTCCAACCCGGCCGGAAGGTTGTCGTCCTCGCTTCCGGGCGACGCGTCCGGTATGGCCAGCTGGTCGTGTGCCCCGGTCTGAGGCTGGATTGGGACGCCGTGCCGGGTTTGGCGGAAGCCATCCAGACACCCGACGTGGCCTCGAATTACGACTTTGACCTGGCGCAGAAAGCGTGGCCATTGCTGCGGGACCTGCGCCAGGGGACCGCCATTTTCACGTCCCCGTCGGGGCCCGTCACCTGCGGCGGCGCAGCGCAAAAACCAATGTACCTGGCCTGCGATCACTGGCGTCAACAGGGCGTCCTGGCGAACATCCGGGTGGTGCTGGTGGTTCCGACACCGACTGTCTACGGGGCGCCCATCGTGGATGAGGAATTGAACCGCAAAATCGCCGAGTACGGCATCGAGCTGCTCACCGAGTCCGAACTGACGGCCGTCCGTGCCGCTGAGCACAGCATCACAGTGCACAACCGGGCCACCGGCCACAACGAGGAGCTCACCTATGACGTCCTCCACGTGGTTCCGCCGCAATCTGCCCGGGACTGGCTCAAGGAAACCGACCTACCAGCCATCGGTGATGCCTCGGGCTTCGTTGAGGTGGACCCGGAGACGTTGCAGCACCGGCGTTATCCGTCCGTATGGTCCCTGGGCGATTCGGCCGCGACCCGGAACTCCAAGTCGGGTGCAGCCCTGCGAAAGCAGACGACCGTCCTGGCCAAGAACCTTCGGGCAGTCCTCCGGGACCGGACACCCACCTCGCGGTACGACTCCTACTCGGCCTGCCCGTTCACTGTTTCCCGCTCCACTGTGGTCTTCGCCGAATTTGATGACAGGTACCAGCCCAAACCGTCCCTTCCATGGAAGGGGTTGGCACGCGAGCACCGCGCCACCTGGGTGCTGGAGCGAAACGTCCTGCCCTGGGTGTACTGGAACCTCATTCTCAAGGGCCGCGCGTAGGGACCCCCGGACGCGCACCGGGGCCGCTGTTCAGCTCAGCCGCTTCAACGCACTTTCCTTGTGCGCCGCCCTTTTACCCGATTTTGCGCTTTCCACCAGGTAATAGGGCTCGTCCTCGGAGGCCTTGAATACCTGGCCGTCAAAAGTAAACTCCTCGGACCGTTTTTCGACGATTTCTCCCTCTGTCTGCCCCTGCGGTGTATTCCAGGAAACCTTTTCCCCTTTGCGGAATAACATGACCGGAACCCCCTGGTTCTTCGATGAATCTGCTGCTGTCGTTGAATCTACTATCGACCGGCTGACGTGCCTATCGATGTGTGCCTATCGGTGCCGAGAGACGTGTTTATCGACGTCCCTGGGGCTTACCTGATACCAGCCAGCTGTGAACGGCGGGTCGGTTGGCGCCGGGCAGCGCGTTGGCCTGCCGCCACGAGTGGAGCCACTCCGGTAGCACCAGGTCCGCCGGGGGCGGGCCGACCTCGGCGAAAATCTCCTCATTGCTGATCGGTCGCCCCGTCCGGTTCACCAGGCGGGTGGCGATGTAGGCGCGGGCATGGATCTCGCCGCCGGACACCATCCGCTGCTCAAAGTAGATGGCGCGGTCATCGACACCTGCGATGCGGGTCTCGATGCTGTAGCGCTGTCCCAGAGTGAGGGACTTGCGGAACGCAATGGTCTCAGCGCTGACGACCGGGTACCACTTCCTGGCGCGCATCCGGTCCCAGGTGCCGCTCCGGACCATGAGGTCAAAGCGGCCGAGGTCCATCAGGGAGAAGTACATACCGTTGTTGATGTGCCTGGCCACGTCAAGGTCCGTCAGCAGCACCCGCAGAGGCAGGGAGGACTCGCCCCACAAACTTCCTCGGGAACGGCGGCGGGACAGAAATAACCGCAGGAGGGTGCGCAACAACAGATGCATGCCCCCATGTTACCCACCGGTAACATCTGCGCAACCGCCGCGCCGGCCGCGGGCGGCCAACGCCAGCAGCGTTAGCGGGTGGCGAAGTGGATCCACACACCCGCGATCCAGACACTGCCCGCAAGGGCGGCGAAGCCGAACTCGACCAGCATGCCCAGCCCGGTGGCTTTCAACGCTGCCAGGCTCGACGAGACGGCCGGCTGAACGGACCGGTGCCGCTCCCATTCGGAAAGGAACAGACCCAACGCGAACCCGACAATCAGGCCGACGACGGGGAGCACAAAGAAGCCTGC
>JAODMR010000034.1 GCA_025465475.1 Micrococcaceae bacterium | reverse complement strand
ATGTGGTTAGGGCTGCTCGAAAGTACCGACCAATCGTGCGCGGCCGATGGCGTGGGAAAAGACGTTGAACCCCAGGTAGGCGGGGCTGGCTTCATCGGGGATGTCGAGCTTCTCCACATCAAGCGCGTGTACAACCACGTGGTAGTTGTGGACGCCGTGGCCGGAGGGCGGCGCTGCACCCACGAAGCCGGGGAAGCCTGCGTCGTTCGCCAACTGCACAGCACCTTCGGGCAGCATGCTCTCCGCTGCACCGGAGGGCAGGGAGGTGGTCGACGCCGGCAGGTTAAAGACAGCCCAGTGCCAGAAACCGCTCCCAGTGGGAGCATCGGGGTCCAGGACGGTCACCGTAAAGCTCTTGGTCTCCGCAGGAAAGCCCGACCACGAGAGCTGAGGGGACCGGTCCTGGCCGCCTTCAATGCCCATCTTCCCGCTGCGCTGTGCAGGGGAAAGCGTGAGACCGTCCGTGATGTCGGCGCTGGTTAGCTGAAATTTTGGAAGCTGGGGAAGATCTTCGTAAGGGTCACGGGATCTCATTTGGGTGGTGTTCTCCTCTTCACTAGGTTGACCGCCCAATTCTCCCCTACCGATTGCGTTGAATTCCCTTTGGGCCTCGGCATGTTCTTGGTTTTGGCCTCCCCGAAGGGTCTGAGGCGCGTCAGAGGTGACCGGGACCTTATCTTTCGCCGTTTCGTCCGATCGCGCCCACCATCTCCTGGAACTCTCTCTGGGGCCTCGGCCAAGCGACAGGAGCACAGTTTTTCACCGGGGTTCCAGGAAGGTGGCTGGGCGATGAACGGTTGTGATTGCAGTACCGTGGCGGCTTCGGAGCTGATGAGGGGCTGGCATAACGGGAAGAGTGAAACTAGGCTCGCTTTCAGCGGGAAATCGGAATCCTCGAAGGGATCAACGGTGAGACTGAGCCATCTTCCTCTACGCCTGGTGACCGGGGCATTCATCTTGAATGCGGGCCTGGGCAAGCGCAAACTGGACAAGGACAGCGCAGCCGGCCTGCAGGCCATGGCGGCGAGGGTTATTCCGCCGGTGAGCAACATTGCACCCGAAAGGTTTGGCAAGTTGCTCAGCTACGCGGAAATAAGTTTGGGTTCGGCACTGCTGGCCCCCTTCGTTCCCAGCCGCCTGGCCGGTATCGGTCTGGGGATATTTTCCGGTTCCCTGTTTACCATGTACCTGAGAACACCCGGCATGACGATGGAGGACGGAATCCGCCCCAGCCAGCAGGGCATTGTCCTGGCGAAGGACATCTGGATGGTGGGCATCGCCGCCGCCCTCGTGCTGGACAGGAAGCAGCCCGGAACCAGGTCTTAGCAGATACGCAGCGAGGCAGAACCGACGAGAGGCGGATGCACTGTCGCGCGCACCCGGCCCTCTCGCATCAGCCGGAGCAGCACACCACGCTGAGCGACTTCTCGCTGGGCGACCCCGGGCCTCCGCACATCCTGAACCGGGACTAGTCAAGGATGATCGGACCGATAGCGTCCAGGAGCTCACCCGGGCCGGGATTCCCGGGTGCCGAGGAACCGCCCAAGTGGTTCAGCACCCCCCACACAGCGTTCAGGCCCGTGGTCACAGCGCCTTCCGCCCAGCCTGCGGTGAAGGAGACGTCGTCACCGGCCAGGAAGATGCCGCGCTGGGAACCGGGCAGGTTGTCCTGCTTAAAATGGGTGAACAACCGCTGCTGGTACCGGTAGTGCCCGGGCAGGTTGGCTTTGAAGGCGCCCATGAAGTTGGGATCAGCTTCCCAGGAAACAGTAATGGGCTGGCCAACGATATGGCCGGCGATGTCCACGTCGGGATAGATCTGCTTAAGCGAATGCAGCATCAACTCCACACGCTCGTCCGCGTCCAACGCCAGCCACTTCAGCGCGTCATCATTCCAGGTGTAGGAGAGCAGGATCACCGCAGGCTGATCCGGCCCGTTGTCCAAAAGGTAAGTTGCACGGTTGAGCCGGTCCGTGAGCGTCATCGACAGCAGCTCGTTGCCCGTGTCGGGGTCGATGTCCTTCCAGAACGGCCGGTCCACCATCACGAACGTCTTTGAGGACTGCATGTAGTGCGATCGCTCAATGGCCGTCCAAAGTTCGGCGGGGAACAAGGCCTCCTCCGTATGGATCCGCGTGGACAGCAGCCAGGATTGACACGTGGTGACCACCGCCGCGTAACTGGCTTCGCGGGCCCAGCGTTCGCGGACGCGAAGATTTCCGTCCGGGTCACGTATGATCCTGTCTACTGCGCCGCGGGGTGACCCGGAGTGCAGGGAAACCAACGATGTTCCTTCCGGCCAATGCGCCATTCCCGCCGGCGCGTGCTTCCACAGTGCTTCGGGCAGTTTCTGCGCACCCCCTCGGATGAGGCGGTGCTGGTCGTCGGCATCGGTGTACACCACACGCAGGATTTCCAGAATGGAGTTGGGGAAGTCCGTATCCCAGCCGCCGGTGCCGAAACCCACTTGGCCGAAGGCTTCCCGGTGGGCGAACCCCGCTTTCCTAAAGGCGTCGCTGGCGGCGATGAAGCCGTAAAA
>JAODMR010000032.1 GCA_025465475.1 Micrococcaceae bacterium | reverse complement strand
AATTGCCTCAGCTAACAAGATGAGCCGAAAATCGGAGCCCAAGCGTCCGTGTGGTGAGGGCGCAGTAACGCAGCGATAACGGTCGCGGTCTAGTGTGGGCCGGTAACAACATCGGCAGGAGCAACTCATGCCCAGCCCCGCGGAATACCAGCTCCAGTATTTCCGCGTCCGGAACGCGCTCCTGGGCCGGCATTTCGCCATCAACCGGCGCGGCCGCGTCAACGTAGCCAGCCTCACCACCTTCCTCGCCGCAACGCCGTCGGCACCGGAAGACATGACCGCCCGCTGGAACGTGCAGGAGCATCAGTGGGAAAACCCGCTGCTCTGGTCCGGCAGACTGCTGCCCGCCCTGGCGGCCGAGCATGCACTGGGCAATCCCGGTGCCGAAGCCATCCTCGGGCTGGCCCTGGAAAGCCTGGCGTCCTTGTACACATTCGACGACGCAACGGGCTTCGGTGGGTACATCACCCGCTGGGACCCCGTCATCTCGGACAAGCCCTACCTTGCACCCGGCACCGTGGCCAGCACCGAGTTCCTGGTCGATCCCCACACCCGGACCTACTCCTACAGCGTTGCCACGACCGACCCCCGCCACATCCAGAACCGGCCCGACGGCATCCTGCAGGTCCTGCTGCCGGACGCAACAGTCCGTGCCGCTTACCTGGAGACCGAAAGCACCTACTTCTTCGACGGGCGGCGTTGGGAACCCTCCATGGATGAACTCGTCGGTCTCCTGGCCGCGTACAGCGTCATCCACGAGCTCGTCCCAACCGCCCCTCTTCGCGCCGCCGTCGTCGGCCAGGTCACCCGGCTGGGCAACTACCTTGCCCAACATGGTTACCTCCTGGTCCGTCCCGGTGGCGGGCTGACCCGCCGCGGCAGCGCCGGTGCGCTCTCCGGTCTGGAACAGGCGTTCAATGCGGCATTCGGACGCATCGCCGGGATGTCCTTTGCCCGGCGCGCCGACGTGGCCGGCGCCCTTACGCAGGCGGAGCTCTGGACCGTCCTGCAGGCGCCCGTGCTGCATGAAGAAGGAGTCTTCGCCGCCCTGGGTGCCCTCAGCGCCCCCATCCTGCCGGCTCTGATGGCGGCCGACGGCGGGATCATCTCCGGCATCCTGGGTCCTGTCCTGTCGGGAACCCTCACCACCGCACCGCCCTCCGTCCAGCAGGCGGTGCCGTACATCCTGATCGCGCTGCCCAGAAGCCTGGCCCTGTACTTCCATCGGGACGCCTTCGACAGTGCCGAGGACGAACGGAGCGGACCCGCCCTGGCCCACCTGCTCGCGTCCGTTCCGCCCGACCTGTGCCTGAACATGCTGTATGACCTGTTTTCCCGATTGCCGGAAAACACGGCCCGAACGGTGCGTTCCTTCCTGCCCTTTACCGCCCTCTCATCGCTGGCCAATCCAGCGGCGACGGCAGGCTCCGGTTACCTCCGCTTGATGCGCTCGCGTGAAACGTCGCAAGTCGTAACGGGCGTTACCGACGGCGTGGAAAGCTGCTTTGCCTCCGCGACAGCTGTCCTGCTCGGAGCCGGCGACCGTGAAGAGGCTCGACTGGTCCAGCTGCTCAGCGCCCAGTACCGAATTCTCTCCGCCCAGGGAGCGGGAGGGCTGGAACTGGACGGTGCCGCGGAAACGACCGAAGCGGGACTGGACTACCTGGCCGGCATCGCCCTGGCCTGGCTGCACGCGGCCCGCCGCAGCGCCGCTGGTCGGCCCGTGCTGACTCCGGGTTTTCCCACGCCGCCGGCTGGTCCCTGGCCCAACGTCATAGTCCCGGGAACCGTGCTCGCCGCGCTTCCGGTAGTCCGGGCCGCCGTCGGAACCTCCGCCACGACCGATGTGAACCTCTTTGACGCCGCCTTCGGAGCCGTCCTGCACAAGCCTGCCGTGCCCGCCCCGATCCTGCCGGCTTCGGACAGCAGCCGTATCCCCACCGAGGACGTGATCGTGCGCGTCCGTGACGTCGATGGGGACGTGGACACCGGCGTCGTGCTGAATTTCGGCGATGAATACGAGATCACCGCCACCGGAACCATCACCGCCCCCGAGCTGTTCGCCCAGCCCAGCGGGCCGGAAGGATGGTACGTCGTCGATGACGCCCGTTTTGCCCTGCACGCCGGCATCGATGCCATCAACGGCCGCAAATACGCCCTCCTGGGCCGGCTGGGAGGATGGTTCTACGTCGGCGCCCGCAGACCCCGCGAACCCCTCTACTACCACTACCCCCTGCGTCTCTACCTCCGGGTCAACAACGACGACCAGACCAAGGGCAGCGGCACCGGAGCCTTCCACGCGCGGGTCCGGGTGTGGCGCAACACCCCCAACAACGCCGCCGTCGTCTCCGTCGACGCACCCGCATCCATCGTGCGTGGCGGACGTGCGACGGCGTCCATCACCATGCGCAACAACGGCAACACGACCTGGACAACAGCCGAGGGATATCGACTCGGCTCGCAGGCGCCACAGGACAACCTGACGTGGGGAACCAACAGGATTCCCCTGCCCTCCGCCACCGCTCCCGGCGCGGAGGTGACCTTTACCTTTCCCGTCCCCGCCCCTCCGGGAGGCCGTGCCACGTTCGAATGGCGCATGGTGCAGGACGGCGTCGAATGGTTCGGCGCTCCGACCTGGCCTAAGGACATCACGGCCGAGGCCTCCGCCGAATGCTCCGCTATCCGAGGACGGATTCGCGACCTGGAAGCCGACATCACCAAGCTGCAGGACGACCTCACCGGGGCGGCGCCGGGCCAGAAGGCAAAGATCAAAGCCCAGCTGGCAAAGCTTCGCCAACGACTCAGCGACGAGAACCAGCTGTTTCAGGATCTGGGCTGTTCCTGACCCGCCGACGATTGGCTGCGGGCGTTTCCGATACCGAGCCGTGGCCGCCGGAAGACGCGGCTGGCCGAGGGGTAACGGCGGAATAACGCCCGGGAACTAGCGTCGACAGCACATCTACGTTAGGAAAGGGGCGGACATGCCCAGCCCATTTGTTGGTGAACTATTCACCTTCTCAAACCCCGACGACACGGAAGTGACACTCCGCGGGTGGGGTAACCAGTTCGAAGCCGTCTTCGAAACCCTCGACGGCTACACGGTGGTCCAGGGCAACGACGGCTACTACGAGTACGCGACCCTCGCTGGCGGCGGTGAGGCCCTGCTCCCCAGCGGAACGCGGGTCAATGCGGCTGATCCGGAGACGCTCGGCCTACCCAAGCACCTCCGCCTGGCCCGCGAGGCCAGCCGGATGCAGGCAAGCAACGCCAAGGAAGCCATGGGAGCGACACCACGGTGGATGCAGCGGAGGCAGGAAAACGCAACAAGGTCCAACGCCAGGCCTCCCCAGGGCCTGGGTCCGGAGGCGTCCCCTGACGGACCAGTGGGGGCACCACCGCCCGGCACCACGACGGGTGACTACCTTGGCCTTGTCCTCCTGATCGACTTCTCCGACTTCCCGCAGGGGATCAGCCGGCAGGAAATCGACGACTTCTGCAACAAGCCCGGCTACACCGGTTTTGGCAACAACGGCTCCGCCTTCGACTACTACCGGGACGTTTCCGACGGCAAGCTGCGGTACAAGAATTCCGTGGCCGCCTATTACCGGGCCGCCCACCCCCGGACGTACTACACCGACCCGGCCATTCCCTACGGCACCCGTGCCCAAGAACTGATCAAGGAAGCACTGGACAGCCTGGTCGCCAGCGGGTTCAACTTCTCGACCCTGACCGTCGATTCCGGGAACTTCATCCAGGCGCTCAGCGTCTTCTACGCCGGCGCCCGGTCCAACGCATGGTCCCAAGGCCTGTGGCCGCACTCGTGGGCACTGGCCACCACCTACTCCGTGGCCGGCGGACGCAAGTTCTCCGATTACCAGATCACCGACCTCGGTCCCCAGTTGACCCTGCGGACGTTCTGCCACGAGAACGGACACATGATCTGCGACTTCCCGGACCTCTACGACTACGACTCCGTCAACGTGGGCAACGGCATCGGCCAGTACTCGCTGATGTGCTTCGGCGGGTCCGACAAGAACCCCACATAGGTGGAGGCGTACCTCAAGCACGCAGCCGGCTGGGCGTCCAAGGTCACCACCCTGACCAGCGGAACGACGACGACTGTCGAGGCGGGCAAGAACGACTTCCTGCTGTATCCCAGGAACGCCTCGGAGTACTTCATCCTCGAGAACCGTGCCCAGTCCGGCCGGGACGCGTCCCTTCCCGACGCCGGCGTCGCCATCTGGCACGTGGACGTCAACGGCAACAACAGCAACGAGCAAATGACCGCCAGCCAGCACTACGAGTGCTCGCTCGAACAGGCGGACGGTCGCTTCGACCTAGAGCACCGGGTCAACGGCGGCGACGTCGAGGACCTGTACGGCGGCGCGGTGGGCACCTTTGGTGCGGCGACCACGCCGTCCAGCAACTGGTGGGATGGAACCCCCTCCGGGCTTGAGATTGAGGAGGTCTCGGCGGTTGGCCCGTCCATGACGGTCAGGACCCGGGCCTAGCGGCCCTGTTCCACTGGATCGGACTGCTCCACCGGATCGGCCGCGACATCGCCACGACGCCGGCGCAAAGCCTGCTGTAGCCGCGGACTGACGCGCCAGCGGCGATGACGCAGGAAAGCCTGCCTGGGTACCAATGGACCCCGGGCAGGCTTTCCTTGTTGCGGCGTGACGAGCGGAAGTCCGGCCAACCGCCGTAGAGCGTGCCGCCGTCGAGCCGCCGGCGATCAGGCGCGCTTGGCGGACATGGACGCGTGATCCGTTGATCGAGCTTGTCGAGATCCCTAGCCCGTTTCTGCCCACCGCCGGCCCCGCCCATCGCCGTCGGGCTGTACAGCTGGTGGGCGATCACAAGGTCGCGCGGACCGCTGGTGAGGTCCTGGACCGGCATACGTACACCTGCCCTATAGGATCCTAGGCATGGACGACAGCACCGTGCAGGATCAGAGGGAACCGTTGGAGGTTGCGACCGCGGACGGAACGACGCCGGACCGCGGGTCCTTGGCAGCGGCCGTCTCGCGGCGACGGTTGGCCGTCTTCGCGTTCATGCTGGTGTACGGCTTGGGGATGTCGTCCTGGGTGGTGCGGAC
>JAODMR010000019.1 GCA_025465475.1 Micrococcaceae bacterium | reverse complement strand
CACCATCGCGGTCCCGCTGATCGACCGGCCGCGTGTCGACAACAAGTGCACCCGCCGCCATCTCCCGCTCAAGATCCGCAGGGTCAACACGCTCGAGCCCGATTCGGCTCTCGAGCAGTAATTCGTTGATCGTGAAAGCCCCGGAGGAATCGCTCGGATCTGCACCAGGCTGCCGGATCGCGGCGTCGTCATCGGAGCTGGGAGCCTGTTTCACGTTTCCTCGCATTGTTTGGTGATCGGTCGGTCGTTCCGCCGTGAAGCGAAATGATGGGCTATGTCGGTCGTCAATTTCGGGGATACGTTGCGGGACAGGGGCACCGAGCAACGGGTCCCGGCTCCCGGTCGGGCGCCGCGACCCAGGGGGTCCGCTGAAAGTTAAAACCCTGGACACACGAAGAGGCTGGTCAGCGTGTGAGCCAACCAGCCTCTTCAATGACCGCTAGAGCGGCTGGATGTTCTCCGCCTGGGGTCCCTTGGGGCCCTGAGTGACGTCGAACTGAACCTTCTGGTTCTCATCCAGCGACCGGTAACCGCTGGATGCGATTGCCGAATAGTGTGCGAACACGTCAGCGCTTCCGTCGTTGGGGGCGATGAAACCAAAGCCCTTTTCGGCGTTAAACCACTTGACCGTACCTGTTGCCATACTCATTTTTCCTTCACGGGTCGCTGACCGAATCTGCTTTTCAGATTGCTGTCCCAGCAACTCACACAGTCGAGCCTATGTGCCGATTTAGCCGGGGGCAAGACTGGCGTGCGGAGGGAATACCCTGCTGGATCTGGTTCAACTTGCGCCACTGGGACCTAATGAGCAGCGGATACAACTGTGCCGGTCCGGGTGATCCCGCACTGGCACACGACTTCCGGTGGATCAGAGTGGACGCTTGGCGATCTTTTTCCATCCACCGGGGGCCTCGATTCCCTGCTTTTTGTCTGTCGACAATCTGAGACGGGCAGCCCCAACGATGACGCGTTCCTGGGCGGGGTGAGGTGGCGCTTCTTGCCGTACTCAATCCTGTTTGACGCGGTGGCCCTGAAAATTCACACGGCGGCCGGACGCTTGGCGTAGGTCGTTATCTAGCTCGATCCTTGGTGACTACCAGGATCCCGTAGATCACGCCGGGGAAATGGCCGAGCAGCTGCCACAGAAGGGCCCAGAGGACTTTTCTGCTCAGGCCCTCATGCAGGAGCACCGCCAGGGGTGGCAGGACGAAACAGAGCACTATCAGCAGGATCTTTTTCATCCCCCAATCCTGCCTCAAGTGGGCGCTACTGCCGATGAGTCGAAGATCCGCGGTTGAGGCAGGCGGGGCCGGGGTGATCGTCGTCCGGCGTCGGCCCATGTGGTGGCCTCAAGGCTTCGGCGGTGAACTCCGGCATGTTTGTCCCCTGGGTCAGCGGTCGCACCGTCCCATGGAACAATGGCAGGCACAAAAAAACCCCGGTTTCCCGGGGTTTTCTCTTGTGCGCGGAGGGGGACTTGAACCCCCACCCCCTTTCGAGGACTAGCACCTCAAGCTAGCGCGTCTGCCATTCCGCCACCCGCGCAAGGTGATCATTTCGTCAGTTTCGGTCGGTTCAACCGGTTCCTAAACTGTCGAAAGCAGCGAGAAAAACACTAACACGACTCCTGCCGAAACTTTGAATCGGGCCACCGGGGGTCCCTCCCCAGGTGACTCCCGCGCTCATCGAGGGCCATGCCGGCTCCCTCCCAGCGCGGGCCTGCGGGGAGCCTGAGCGGTAGGCTGGAACCATCGCAAACCATGAAGGAGTTTCCCCTGTGAATGCTGTGCGCCCGGAAGACGAAGTTGTCCGTATCTGCCAGGAGCTGATCCGGTTCGACACCACCAACTTCGGGGACAATCAGGGACCGGGGGAGCGTAAGGCGGCCGAGTACACCGCCGCTCTGATCGAAGAGGTCGGCCTCGAAACGACCGTCTTCGAGTCGGCGCCGGGCCGCACCAACGTCGTGGCCCGGATGGCGGGGGAGGACTCCTCCCAGGGTGCGCTCATCCTGCACGGTCACCTGGACGTCGTACCGGCGCAGAAGCAGGACTGGACGGTTGACCCCTTCGGCGGGGAAGAGCGCGACGGACTGATCTGGGGCCGTGGTGCCGTGGATATGAAGGACATGGACGCCATGATCCTGTCCGTGCTGCGCGGACTTGCCCGCGAAGGACGCAAACCCAAGCGCGACATCATCTTTGCGTTCTTCGCTGACGAGGAGGCAGGCGGCAAGTACGGTGCCTCCTGGGCTGTCGATAACAAGCCCGAGCTCTTCGAAGGCGCAACGGAAGCCATCTCGGAAGTCGGTGGCTTCTCGGCGGAAATTGGCGGGAAGCGGGCCTACCTGCTCCAGACCGCCGAGAAAGGCCTGTCCTGGCTCCGGCTCACCGCGCACGGGCGCGCCGGTCACGGCTCCCAGATCAACACCGACAACGCTGTGACACGGCTGGCGCGCGCGGTGACGCGTATCGGTGAGTACCAGTGGCCCATCGAGTACACCCCGACCACGCGGCAGTTCCTGGAAGGCGTTTCCGAACTCACCGGCGTCGAGTTCGATGAAAGCAACCCGGAGACCCTGCTGCGCGAACTCGGGACAGTGGCCCGCTTCGTGGGAGCCACCCTGCAAAACACCGCCAACCCCACCCTGCTGAACGCCGGCTACAAGGCCAACGTCATCCCCGGCGGCGCGGAGGCCCTGATCGATGTCCGCACGCTGCCAGGACAACAGGAACAGGTGATGGAAATCATCCGGAACCTGGCAGGGGACGGCGTCGACATCAGTTTCGAACACAACGACGTGTCCTTGGAGGTACCCTTCGCCGGCAACCTCGTGGACAGCATGATCGACGCCCTGCACGCGGAGGATCCGGGAGCCAAGGTGCTGCCGTACACCCTCTCCGGCGGCACTGACAACAAGTCGCTCAGCCGCCTGGGCATCACCGGATACGGCTTCGCCCCGCTCCAGCTCCCGGCCGAGCTGGACTTCACCGGCATGTTCCACGGCGTGGACGAGCGGGTGCCGGCCGAATCGCTCCGGTTCGGCGCGCGGGTGCTCGACCGCCTGCTGACCAGCTACTGACACCGCCATGGACGTTTCCGAACTCCTGCCCGACGACCTGCTGGAACGGTTCCGCAGCCGCGCCGCCGGCTACGACGAGCGCAACGGGTTCTTCTTCGAGGACCTGGCCGAGCTGAAGGTCCAGGGCTACCTGGGCATGTTCACGGCGGTCGACGACGGCGGCCTCGGGTTCGGCCTGGAACAGGCCGCTGCCGCTCAGCGCCGGCTGGCCAAGGCCGCCCCTGCCACCGCCCTGGCCATCAACATGCACCTGGTCTGGACCGGCGTCGCGCACGTCCTTGCCGCCCGTGGTGATACCTCCCTGGACTTTGTCCTCTCCGAGGCGGCCGCCGGTGAAGTGTTCGCCTTCGGCAATTCCGAGGCTGGCAACGATTCGGTGCTGTTTGACTCCACGACTGTGGCGCAGCCGCAGCCGGACGGGTCCTACGCCTTCACAGGGACCAAGATCTTCACCAGCCTGTCACCGGCCTGGACCCGGTTGGGCGTGTTCGGCAAGGACAGCACGGGGCCGGAGCCGCAACTGGTGCATGGCTTCCTGACCCGTGATACTCCCGGCTACACGATTCGGGACGACTGGAACACCTTGGGCATGCGCGCCAGCCAATCGAACACGACAGTGCTGGAGGGAGCGGTGGCTCCCGCTGACCGGGTGTTCCGCAAGCTTCCGGTTGGCCCCAATGCCGACCCGCTGATTTTCGCCATCTTTGCCAACTTCGAGACCCTGCTTGCCGCCGTTTATGCCGGTATCGGCGAGCGGGCGCTGGAATTGGGGGTCCTGGCCGCCAAGCGGCGCACCTCCCAAAAGAACGGCGGCCGAAGCTACGCCCAGGACCCGGACATTCGGTGGAAAATCGCCGACGCGGCCATCGCCATGGACGGTCTCCTGCCCCAACTGGGCCAAGTTGCACGGGATGTTGACGCGCTGGTTGACCACGGCGGGCAGTGGTTTCCCCGGCTCGTCGGGTTGAAAGTTCGGGCGACCGAAACGGCCCGGACCGTCGTCGACCTGGCCCTGCGTGTCTCCGGCGGCGGCAGCTACTTTGCCGGCAGTGAATTGGGACGCCTTTACCGGGACGTGCTTGCCGGAATGTTCCATCCCTCGGATGACGAGTCGGCGCACGCTACTGTCGCCAACGCATGGCTGGGCCCGCTGGAAACTTAAAACAGCTGAGGTCGGAAGGCTCCTCGCGTACCACCGGGTCGCCGTACGTTCGACGTACCACTGCGCCGCCCGGCGGGCGACGCCGTGCAGGCGACACCATCGCCGACAGCGGGGGGAGCCAAGCTCGGATGCCTAGACCGTCCGCTCCACGCGCATGATCTTCCGGCGCAGCCAGAACTGGCGGCCGCCTCCGATATACAGCCGGCTGCGCTCCAACTCCCATTTGCCGTATTCGGCGTGCTCCGTAATCCGTTGCCTGGCCGCCGGGAGGGATTCGGAAGGGCCGACGGTGAGCACCAGGTACTCATACTGACGGGCGTAGTCCCGTTCCCTTGTCACCGAACCCGCGCTGATTGATTCCCGCATCTTCCTCCAATCGTGGCTATGGGCCTCCAACGTACAGTATATTTCCGGGCGATTCAGCCCAACCGGCTGGACTTACATCGACTCCGCGGCACTGGTAGCGTTCTGACCATGAGCATTGATCCGCGTGTCGCGCTCCAGTCCCTGACGTCCGCCCTCGAAGAGCATCTTGCAGCTTCCGCGAGCCGCCGGGGTGATGAGGACCCGGCAGTTGAGACGGCCTACCTGGCCATCATCGACGCTTTCGAGGTCTATGAAGAAGTCCTCTATGACACGTATCACGAGGTCACGCCCTTGGTCATTTATGACGAGGACGACGACGAGGATGAGGAAGAGGCGGATGAACTCGATCGGGCCGAGGGCGAGGACCTGGACCCGATCAACGACTGACACGATCAACGACTGACACGATCAACGACTGCACCGATCACCGACTGTACTGATCAACGACTGGCGCGATCACCCTCCGGCTGGCGCAATCACCAACGAACGGCGGCTCCTAGGCGGGCACGACGGCGCGGAGCTGCGGCCAGCGCGGCGCTGACACCTCGTCCAGCACCGCCTCAATCTGTTCGGGCAGTGGCTCCAGCCGGGCGTCCAGCACGTTATGCAATTGCCCGAGCGTCCGGGCGCCCACCAGGGCGCCGGCCACGCCGGGCCTGGCGAGCAGCCAGCTAAGGGCAACGTCAGCCGGGGATCGGTCCAAACCACGCGCGGCCGTCAGCAGCGCTTCAGTGATCCGCGCCGGCTGCCCGCCCAGGTACGGCTGCACCTGAGCTGACCGGTCATCCCGGGCAGCCCGGGAATCGGCAGGGATCTGGTTCCGATACTTGCCGGTCAGGGCTCCGCCGCCCAAGGGGGCCCAGCAGAGCAGGCCCGTGCCCAGGTGCTCGGCGGCCGGTACCACTTCGGATTCAATGGCCCGCTGCAGCAGTGAGTACTCCACCTGGTTGGCCACCAGCGGCGTCCCCGAGAGGCTCGCCGCGCAGCCCAGCTGCCAGCCACCGAAATTCGACACCCCCGCATAGCGGGCCCGACCCGAGGTGACCGCCTGCTCCAGCGCGCCAAGCGTCTCGTCCAGGGGGACGTTCGGGTCCCAGGTTTGCGCCAGCCAGAGGTCCAGGTGATCGGTCCGCAGCCGGGCCAGGGACGCGTCGAGGGAGGCCAGCATGGCACGCCGGGACGTGTCCACCATGCGCCTGCCGGCCCGTCGGTGCATTCCCGCCTTGGAGATCAAAACCACGTCGGCGCGGGGGATGACGACTCCGATCAGGCCACCGAGTATCGCCTCGCTGCGGCCCTCGGCATAACTCGCCGCCGTGTCAATGGTGGTACCGCCGGCGGCCACAAAGTCCTGCAGCTGGGCCTGGGCGGTTTCCTGGTCTGTGCCCGACCCCCAGGACATGGTCCCCAGCCCCAGCGCGGAGACCCGAAGCCCGCTGTTGCCGACATATCGTTGCTGCATACGGCCAGCTTACGTGCGGGCCTTGCATTGTTCTGTGCCTTGGCCGTTGCGTTACGGGGAGCCCCGGCATTGTGCTTTAGGGTCGGAAGGTGAACTGGTTTGAAGCTGCCTTCCTCGGCCTTGTACAGGGACTAACCGAATTTCTGCCCATCTCCTCGAGTGCCCACCTTTTCGTGGTCGGCAAGTTCCTGCCGACCGGGACCGATCCGGGGGCAGCCTTCACCGCCGTCTCCCAGCTTGGAACCGAAACCGCCGTCGTCGTCTTTTTCTGGCGCGATATTGTCCGCATCCTGCGGGCCTGGTTCGGCTCCCTCCGGGGGAAAGTGGACCGCAGCGACCCTGACGCACGGATGGGCTGGCTGGTCATCCTGGGCAGCATCCCCATTGTCCTGCTCGGCGTCCTGTTCCAGCACGCGATCGAAAACGCACTGCGCAACCTGTGGATCGTGGCGGCTACCCTGATCATCTTCGGCTTGATTCTCGCCGCCGCAGACGCCGTCGCCAGGCAAGAGCGCTCGCTCAGGGACCTCACCGTCCGGCACGGCGTGCTCTATGGCCTCGCGCAGGCGCTGGCACTGATTCCGGGCGTCTCCCGCTCCGGCGGGACCATCACCGCCGGCCTGCTGATGGGCTACACCCGCGAAGCCGCGGCCAGGTACTCGTTCCTGCTGGCCATTCCGGCCGTTTTCGGCAGCGGGCTCTACGAACTGTTCAAGGTCTTCGTACGCGGAGAAGGCACGCCCAGCCCCTTCGGTTTCGGGGAAACTGCCCTAGCAACAGTCATAGCCTTCGTGGTTGGCTACATCATCATTGGCTGGTTCCTGAAGTACGTCTCCACCCGCAGCTACCGGATCTTCGTCTGGTACCGCATCGCCCTGGGCCTGCTCCTGTTCGTGCTGCTCGGTTTTAATGTCATCAGCGCCGGACAGTAGGCTCAATCCGTGAAGTCCTGGAAAACCCGTCCCGTGCCCGTCCTGCCCGGCAGCATGCCCCCGCTGAAGCTGCAGGAGACCAGCAGCGGTCGTCTGCAGCCGCTGCCCGCCGACAGGCCGGCGAGTCTTTACGTCTGCGGCATCACCCCGTACGACGCCACCCACATGGGCCACGCGGCCACGTATGTGGCGTTTGACCTGCTCAACCGTGCCTGGCGGGATACCGGCGTCAGCGTCCAGTACGTCCAGAACGTGACCGACGTCGACGACCCCCTGCTGGAACGGGCGGAGCGGGACGGGGTGGACTGGCGGGACCTTGCCGCACAGCAAACGGACCTGTTCCGGGCTGACATGGAGGCACTGAATGTGCTGCCGCCCAACTCCTACATCGGGGCCGTCGAGGCCATCGAATGGATCGTGCCCCGGATCGAGGAGCTGGTGGCCGGCGGCGTGGCTTACACCGTGCCCGGCGACGACGGCGGCCCGGCGGGAGACGTTTACTTCTCCGTGGACGCCGCCTTGGCGCCCGCTACCGGCGCCGAGACCGCCTCGCACGAAGCCCACGGCGCCGACGGCGCTGCGCACGAAGCCGACGGCGACGGCGTGAGCGGAAACCGGGTCGACGCCGCCTGGTGGCTTGGCCAGGTCAGCCGCCTTTCGACGGAGGACATGCTGCCCCTGTTCGCCGAGCGCGGTGGCGACCCGGACCGCCAAGGCAAGAGGAACCCCCTGGATCCGCTGCTTTGGCGCGTTGCCCGCAGCGGTGAACCATCCTGGGAAGGCGGCTCGCTGGGCGCAGGCAGGCCGGGCTGGCACATTGAATGTACCGTCATCTCCCAGCGCTTCCTGCCGTCTCCGTTCACCGTGCAGGGCGGAGGCTCGGACCTGATCTTCCCGCACCACGAGATGGGCGCCGGTCACGCCTACGCGCTGCAGCACGTCCCCATGGCCGAGCACTACGCCCACACCGGCATGGTGGGCCTGGACGGGGAGAAGATGAGCAAGTCCAAGGGCAACCTGGTGCTGGTGTCCCGGCTTCGGGCCGACGGGGTGGAACCTGCCGCCATCCGGCTGGCCATCCTGGCGCATCACTACCGCTCCGACTGGTTCTGGACCGACGCGGTGCTGGCGGAGGCGCAGCAGCGGCTGGCACGGTGGCGGGCGGCACTTTCCGGCGCGGCGGACGGCTCGGCCGCGTCGGTGATTACCGAAGTGCGGGCGGCGCTGGCCCAGGACCTCGACGCCCCACGGGCACTGGCGGCCCTGGACCGGTGGGCGGCCGCGGCAACGGCTGCCGCGCCGGGCAGCACTTCCGACGCGGCCCTGGTGTCCGACGCCGTCGAGGCCCTCTTGGGCGTGGTGCTCGAGGCTTAGGGGGAGTCCTTGCCCCGGCGCTTAAGGTAGCGTTCAAACTCGCGGGCGATGGACTCGCCGCTGGCTTCCGGCAGGTCAGCGGTGTCCTTGGCTTCCTCCAGTTGCCGCACGTAGGCAGCGATTTCGGGATCCTCGGTGGCCAGTTCGTCCACGCCACGCTCCCAGGCCTGGGCGTCCTCGGCGATGTCGTGCGTCTCCAACGGCAGCTGCAGCAGCTCCTCGATACTGTTCAGCAGAGCCAGCTGGGCCTTGGGTGAGGGGGACTGCGCCACGTAGTGGGGCACCGCTGCCCACAGCGAAATGGTCGGCAGGCCAGCAAGCAGGGCCAGTTCGGCCAGCACGCCGACGATCCCGATGGGCCCCTCGTACTGCGAGGTTTCCAGGTTCAGCCGCTCCCGCAGTTCCTCATCGTCGCAGGTGGTGGTCACCGGGATGGGCCGGCTGTGCGGGACATCGGCCAGCAGGGCACCGACCAGGACCACGTAGTTCACGTTCAGCTCCGCTGCGTAGGCCAACAGTTCGGCCGTGTAGGCGCGCCACTTGTAGGACGGCTCGATGCCGTGGATGAAGATCACGTCGACGTTCGAATTCGGAATAGAGGCCTTGGCGATCTTGGTGGCAGGCCACTTGATCTTGCGCTGACCTGCGGCGTTCCGGCGCACCGTGGGGCGGGTGAACTGGAAGTCGTAGTAATCATCGGGGTCCAACGTGGCGACCTTTTTCGCCCGCCACAGCTCATGCAGGTAGTGCAGCGAATCGCTGGCCGCCTCACCGGCGTCGTTCCATCCCTCGAAGGCTGCCAGCAGAACTGTGACCCGCTCGCCTTCGCGCACGGGCTCGATCAGCCGGGGGGCCGGGGACGCTGCGCCTTCGTCAAAACTCATCACCCGTCCACCCTACGACGGCGGCCCCATGCAGGGTATTCCTTCCTCCCGGCAACCAGCATGAACGCAGCACGGCAGCGGCGCCCGGAAGGGGGACAGGTAGTCCCCGTAGACTGGAGTCCATGCGATCCACGACGCCCCTGCCTGTCCAAACCGGCGCTGTTCCAGGTGCCGACCCCACGCCCGCGCCTGAACTCCGGGCAGTGCTCTGGGACATGGACGGCACGCTGGTGGATACGGAACCGTACTGGATCGCCGCCGAGTTCGCGCTGGTGGAAGCACACGGCGGGTCCTGGAGCCACGACCAGGCCATGACGTTGGTGGGGCAGTCCCTGCTGTACTCGGCCGGCGTGCTGCAGGGCGCCGGCGTCAACATGGACAAGCGCGCCATCATCGACCACCTGACCGCTGCGGTCATCGGCAACATCCGCCGGCAGGTGCCTTGGCGGCCCGGCGCACGCGAGCTGCTGCACGACCTGTTCGAGCAAAACGTACGCTGCGCGATGGTCACCATGAGCGAAGGCCCGTTGGCGCGGGAAATCGTTGCTGCCCTGCCTGAGGCGTACTTCGAATTCCTGATCACCGGCGACCAGGTTCAGCAGGGAAAACCGCACCCCGAACCCTACCTGACGGCCGTGGAACGGCTGAGGGACAGCGATCCCGAACTCAGCCTTGACCAGTGCGTCGCCCTGGAGGATTCAGCACCCGGCGTCGCCTCGGCCCAGGCAGCAGGCGTGGTCACGGTAGCCATCCCGCACACCGTGCAGTTGCCGGACCACCCGGGCCGCACCATCTGGTCCACCCTGTCAGGACGGACCACCGACTCCCTGCGGGCCCTGGTGGCGGAGCGCGCAGCAGCCAGCGCCGTCCGCCACCAACCCGACGGCACGGTCACCCCGGCAGGTGGCGGGCGATGAGCGGACCAGGCGGCGAAAACCGCAGCACCCCGCCGGCGCCCTCCTCCGGGCACGGTACCCCCGACCCGGCAGCTGCCCGGCAGGCCCGGGAGGGAATCCCACTCGGCCGGATCGCCGGTATCCCGATTGTCCTGGCCTACTCCTGGTTCCTGATCGCCGCCTTCACCGTGCTGGTGTTCGGACCACAGCTCGCCGACGGATACCGGGGACTGGGCACCGTGGGCGCCTACGGCATCGCGTTCGTCTATGCGCTCCTGCTGCTGTTCTCCGTGCTGGTCCACGAGCTGTCCCACGCCCTCGCGGCCAAGATGTATGCCTGGCCGACCCAGAAAATCGTGCTGAACCTCTGGGGCGGGCACACGCAGTTTGAGAACTTCACTGCCACCCCCGGGCGGTCAGTCGTCGTTGCCCTCGCGGGCCCCGCCGCGAATTTCGTGCTGGCAGGCCTGGGCTGGCTGCTGGTGCTCACCCTGAGCCAGCCCGAATCACTGACCGCCGCGATTTTCAACCTGCTGGCCAACATCTTCGTCTGGGCCAACCTGCTTATCGGCGTCTTCAACATCCTCCCCGGCCTGCCCCTCGACGGCGGCCGTGTGGTCGAATCCCTGGTGTGGAAAGCCACGGGCAGCCAGGACCGCGGAACCGTCGCGGCCGGCTGGGCGGGGAGGATCATCGTCGTGGGCCTGGTCGTTGCCGTCATCGGCGCTCCCTTGCTGCTCGGTGGTACCCCTTCCACCACCAACGTGCTGTTCTGCCTCTTCCTGGGCGGCTTTATGTGGCTGGGAGCCAGTGCGGCCATTAACAACGCCAGGATGCGGTTGCGGCTGCCCGCTATCAGCGCCGGACGGCTGAGCAACCGGGCCGCGGGAATGCCCGCCAGCGTCAGCGTCGCACAGCTCCTGGGGGTCACCCGGAACAACCCCGGCTTGGATATCATCCTGTTCGGCCGCGATGGCCGGCCGGAGGCCGTGGTGGATCCCCTCGTCCTGGCAAGCGTGCCTGCGGAAACCGCTGCCTCCACGCCGGCCACGGCCGTTGGCCGCCGGCTCGCGGCAGGCGCCTACGTTCCGGAAAACGCCGCCGGCCAGGAACTCGTGCAGTACCTGGCCCAACTGGCCGGCAGTGAATACGCCGTGATCAACGCCAAAGGGCAGGTCACCGGACTGCTTTCCCAGGCGGCGGTGGTGGCTGCGATCACCGGAAAGCGGGACCCCCGGTTCCCCTCCTGACCACGTACTGACCTGACCACCTGCCGGCCCGACGGCCGGCACATCCCACCGCCGGTCCATCCCGGCCCCTCGCCTCCCCGCCCGACAGGGCGCCGGCCACCGACAATCCCGCGAACAGAAGGACCTACCCATGAGCGTTACCGAACACCAGCGATCCGCCCCGGAACCGCACGGCGCCGCGGTCCGCCGCGGACCGTTCCGCGCCGGCGAACGCGTGCAGCTGACGGACGAGCGTGGCCGGATGAACACCGTCACCCTGACCCCTGGCGGAGCCTTCCACACGCACAAGGGATTCCTCAACCACGACGAGGTTATCGGCAAACCCGAAGGCTCAGTGGTGGAAAACAATGTGGGGCAGCTCTACCAGGCCCTGCGACCGCTGCTGTCCGACTTCGTGCTCTCCATGCCGCGCGGCGCTGCCGTCGTCTATCCCAAGGACGCGGGACAGATCGTCACCATGGCTGACATCTATCCTGGCGCGCGGGTGGTGGAGGCCGGCGTCGGCTCCGGCGCCCTGTCCATTTCCCTGCTCCGCGCCGTCGGTGACGGCGGATACCTGCACTCCTTCGAACGGCGTGAGGAGTTCGCCGCCATTGCCCGCGGGAACGTCGAGACCATCTTCGGTGGCCCGCACCCGGCCTGGAAAATCAGCCTGGGCGACTTCCAGGACCAGGTGGTGGAGCAGGAGGAGCCCGGCAGCGTTGACCGCGTGGTCCTGGACATGCTGGCCCCCTGGGAGTGCATCGACGCCGTCGCCACCGTCCTGGCCCCCGGGGGAGTCTGGATCAACTACGTCGCCACCGTCACCCAGCTGTCCCGCACCGCGGAAGCGATCCGCGTCGACGGCAGGTTCACCGAACCTGACGCCTGGGAATCGCTGGTGCGTGGCTGGCACCTTGAAGGCCTTGCTGTCCGCCCGGACCACCGGATGGTCGCCCACACCGGATTCCTGCTGGTCACCCGGCGGCTGGCCGACGGCGTCGTCGGGTTGACGCCCAAACGCCGGCCCTCCAAAACGGAATTCAGCGAAGAGGACCTCAACGCCTGGACCCCAGCCAACGTCGGCGAGCGGGCCGTCTCGGACCGCAAACTCCGCCGGGCGGCCCGGGAAGCGGCGTCAACCACCCAGCGCGGGTCCGGCAAGGACGCACCGGGAAACAGTTCCGTGGCTGAAAGCGTTGTTGAAGGCAAGACCGACTAGGGTCTAAAGCAAAGCCGGACTCCGGTTGCGCCCTTGCCGGAGCCGGTCAGCCCCCGCTGGAAGGACAGAACGCCATGAGTGAACCGTTCACGGGCAACAATCCGCAGCAGCAGCCACAGCGCGGCAACGCCGGTGACGCGGCGGTTGAACGCCAGCTGAACGTGCTCCGCGACAAGCTGCGGTACGTTGATCGGCAGCTCGGCGCTGCCACGCAGAACAACGCCCGCCTGGTCACCATGCTCGAAACGGCCAAGACGGAAATTCTCCGCCTCAAGGGCGCCCTGGAGAAGGACGGACAGGCCCCCTACAGCTTTGGCACGGTGGTGCAGGTCAACCCGCGCCGCCAACCCGGACCGGGCACCGCAGGCGTGGCGGAAACCGAGGAAAGCGTCGACATCTTCAACGCCGGCCGGAAGATGCGGGTGGCGATCAGTCCGCTCGTGAACATCCGGTCCCTGGGCGCCGGGCAGGAAGTGCTGCTCAACGAGTCGCTGACCATCATCGCCGCCCTGGGCTTCGACCGGACCGGGGAACTTGTCACGGTCAAGGAACTGATGGGCACAGACCGTGCCCTGGTCACCGGACGCGCCGACGAGGAACGGGTCGTGCGCCTGTCCGGAGCGCTGCAGTCGATCAAGCTTCGGGTGGGTGACGCACTGTCCCTGGACACCCGCACGGGGTACGCGCTTGAGAAGGTTCCCCGTTCGGAGGTCGAAAACCTCATCCTGGAGGAGGTCCCTGACATCTCCTACTCGGACATCGGCGGTCTGGGCCCGCAGATTGAACAGATCCGTGACGCCGTCGAACTGCCCTTCCTGCATCCGGATCTGTACCGGGAGCACGGACTCAAGCCGCCCAAGGGCATCCTGCTGTATGGCCCGCCAGGGTGCGGCAAAACCCTGATCGCCAAGGCCGTGGCCAACTCCTTGGCCGCCCGCGCCGCCGAGCGTTCGGGCTCCAAGGACCAGAAAAGCTACTTCCTGAACATCAAAGGCCCGGAACTGCTGGACAAGTACGTGGGGGAAACCGAACGCCAGATCCGGCTGATCTTCGCCCGGGCGCGCGAAAAGGCCTCGGACGGCAGCGCCGTCGTCGTGTTCTTCGACGAAATGGAATCACTGTTCCGTACCCGCGGCACCGGGGTCTCCTCCGACGTCGAAACCACCATCGTTCCGCAGCTGCTCAGCGAGATCGACGGCGTGGAGCGGCTGGACAACGTCATTGTCATCGGAGCCTCCAACCGGGAGGACATGATTGACCCGGCGATCCTTCGGCCCGGCAGGCTGGACGTCAAGGTCAAAATCCAACGCCCCGACGCGGAGGCGGCGGCGGACATTTTCGCCAAGTACGTCACCGCCGACCTGCCCTTCCACCAGCACGACCGTGACGCGCACGAAGGAAACCTAGACGCCCTGGTGGCAGCCATGATCCAGCGCACCGTCGAGGCCATGTACTCCACCGACAAATCCAACGAGTACCTTGAGGTGACGTACGCCAACGGCGACACGGAAATGCTGTACTTCAAGGACTTCAACTCCGGCGCCGTGATCCAAAACGTGGTGGACCGGGCCAAGAAATACGCCATCAAGGACCTCCTCACCACCGGGGACAAGGGCATCCGCATAGACCACCTGCTGCGCGCAGTGGTGGACGAATTCCGCGAACACGAGGACATGCCCAACACCACCAATCCGGATGACTGGGCACGCATCTCCGGCAAGAAGGGCGAACGCATCACCTACATCCGCACCATCGTCCAGGGCAAGGCTGGCCAGGAACCCGGCAAGACCATCGAAACAATGTCCAACACGGGCCAGTATCTATGACGGCTGTGCGCGTCATGGGCTCCGAAACTGAGTACGGCATCCATGCCCCCACGGCCCCCGGCACCAACGCCACCTGGCTCTCCTCCCAGGTGGTGCACGCCTACGCCCAGCTCACGGCCGAACGCGCGGCCGGTGGCACGGAAACCCGCTGGGACTACACGGACGAGGACCCGCTGGCCGACGCGCGGGGCTGGACCGTGCCCCGCCGGTCAGCGCACCCCTCCCAGCTGACCGACCAGCCGGCAGAACTGACAGCCGCGCAGATCGCCCTGGAGGGCGGTGAAATGGACGCTGACAGCGTGCTCGACGGCGGCGACGGCACCACGGCGTTGATGATGAACATGGTCCTCGGTAACGGGGCCAGACTCTACGTGGACCATGCGCACCCCGAATACTCCAGCCCGGAAGTAACCAACCCCCTCGACGCCGTCCGGTGGGACGCTGCCGGCGACGCAGTGGCCCTGGCCGCCGTGCGGCAGATCGCCCGCAACACCGACCTGCCCCCGGTCAACCTGTACAAGAACAACACAGACAACAAGGCCGTCTCCTACGGCAGCCACGAGAACTACCTGATGCCGCGACAGGTGCCCTTCGGCCACATCGTCACCGGGCTCACTCCGTTCTTCGTCACCCGCCAGCTCCTCTGCGGCGCCGGGCGGGTGGGCATCGGCCAGGACGGGGCCGCAGCCGGCTTCCAGCTCAGCCAGCGCGCCGACTTCTTCGAGGCCGAGGTGGGCCTGGAGACGACCATCCGCCGGCCGATCATCAACACCCGCGACGAGCCGCACGCAACGGCTGACAGGTACCGGCGGCTGCACGTCATCATCGGCGACGCCAACCTGAGCCAGGTGTCCAACTACCTCAAGTTCGGCACCACTGCCATCGTGCTGGACATGATCGAACACGGCACCGTGCCGCGGCCGGAAATCGCGGACCCCGTCGCCTCGCTGCGCGCCGTCAGCCATGACACCAGCCTTACGGGACTGGTGCGGCTCACGGACGGCAGGCGCGTCACCGCGCTGGACATCCAGGAAATGTATCTTGAGGCGGCGCGCCGCCACACGGACTACACCGGTGCCTCCGACCCCCAATCAGGTGACGGACATACCGCCGCGGTGCTGGACCGGTGGGAACAGGTCCTGACCCAGCTGGCCACCGAACCCGCCCAGGCCGCCGGCCAGGTGGAGTGGGTGGCCAAGCAGTTCCTGCTGGAACAGTACCGGGACCGTGACGGACTTGCCTGGGACGACCCCAGGTTGGGCTTGATCGACCTGCAGTGGTCCGACGTGCGACCCGAGAAAGGGCTCTACCATCGGCTGCTCAGCCACGGCCGAATGGAACGGCTGGTCAGCGACGACGACGTGCAGCGTGCCTCGGTGGAGCCGCCGGAAGACACCCGCGCCTATTTCCGCGGCCAGTGCATCCAGCACTACGGACGCAGCATCGTGGGCGCCAGCTGGGACTCCGTCATCTTCGAACTGCCGGGCCAGCGCAGGCTGCAGCGCGTACCCACCCGGGAACCGCTCCGCGGCACGCGCGCACTCACCGGAGCCCTCTTCGACAGGCACGCCGACGCCGCGGGGTTTTTGGCTGAATTGCTCGAATGAGCCCCAAAGTGGCCGGGCAGGACGGGCTGCGGCATGGCAGGATGAAGACACAACGATCCAACGAAGGAGACTCCAGTGGCCGGTCAAGAGCAAAAAAATGTTGCGGGACGGACCGAAGAGGTTGAGGTTCCTGACACGGATGCGGGGGCAGCCCCCGCGGGAGGTCCGCAGGCTTCGGCAGCAACCGAAGGCGTGGACGACCTGCTGGACGAAATCGACGGTGTGCTGGAGTCAAACGCGGAGGAGTTCGTCCGCGGATTCGTCCAAAAGGGCGGACAGTAGGGCGCTGCCATGGATTTTCCCTCACGTGATATTGCCGGGCGGGTAACCGCCGCCACCACCTCATCCTTCACCGAACACCTGGCCCAGTCCCGGCCCGACCTGCTGCCCTTTGGCCGGTCACTGCCCGCCGGTGCGCTGCCTGCCACTCCGCACGCCACCACAATCGTGGCCATGGCCTTTGCCGGCGGCGTCCTGATGGCCGGGGACCGGCGCGCCACCATGGGCAACATGATCGCCAGCCGGCACATCGAAAAAGTCTTTCCGGCCGATGAGTACTCCGTGATCGGCATCGCCGGAACCGCGGGCATCGCCGTCGACTTGACCCGGCTGTTCCAGGTGGAACTGGAACACTACGAAAAAATCGAAGGAACCCTGCTCAGCCTGGAGGGCAAGGCCAACCGGTTGGGTGCGATGATCCGCGGCAACCTTCCCCTGGCCCTGCAGGGGATGGCCGTGGTGCCGTTGTTCGCCGGTTTTGACACGGCCCGTGCCGTGGGCCGGCTCTTCTCCTATGACGTGACCGGAGGCAGGTATGAGGAACTGGAGCACCACAGCGTCGGATCCGGCTCCGTCTTTGCCCGTGGCGCCCTCAAAAAACTGTGGCGGCCCGACCTGACCGAAGAGGAAGCCATCCGGGTTTCGGTGGAGGCACTGTTCGACGCCGCCGACGACGACTCCGCCACCGGCGGTCCGGACACTATCCGCCGGCTGTGGCCGATCGTCTACACGGTCACGCGCACCGGTGCGCGCAAGGTCGCCGAAAGTGAACTGGCCACCGTGTCGGAGGCGGTCGTCGCCGGCCGGTCAGTGCTGGGACGGGAGGCCTGAACATGACGCAGCAGTTCTATGTCTCACCCGAGCAGGTCATGAAGGACCGCGCCGATTTCGCCCGGAAGGGCATTGCCCGCGGCCGGTCCGTCGTGGTCATCAGCTGTTCCGACGGGATCGCGCTGGTGGCGGAAAACCCATCGCCGTCGCTGCATAAGATTGGTGAGATCTACGACAAGATCGGTTTCGCCGCCGTCGGAAAGTACAACGAATTCGAGAGCCTCCGGCAGGCGGGGGTCCGCTATGCCGACGTCCGCGGTTACTCCTATGACCGGGAGGACGTCACGGCCAGGGGACTGGCGAGCGTCTACGCCCAAAGCCTTGGCGCCGTGTTCACCGCGGAGCAGAAACCCTTTGAAGTGGAACTGGCGGTAGCCGAGGTTGGCCGGACCCGCGAGGAAGACCACCTCTACCGGCTCACCTTTGACGGTTCCATCGCCGATGAGTCCGGGTTCGTGGCCATGGGCGGCCAGGCGGAGGCGGTGCAGAACGCGGTCGCCGCCGGCTGGCAGCCCGACACCGGTTTCGCCGGTGCCATCAGCCTTGCCCTCTCAGCCCTCGCTGCCGACAGGCATCCGCTGCCGGCCCTGGGCGCTGACAACCTGGAGGTCGCGGTGCTGGACCGGGATTCGGAAACCACCCGCGGCCGGGTGCGGGCGTTCCGCCGCCTGGCCAACCGGGAAGTCCGCGAACTACTGGGGCGGGAAGGAACGGGATAGCCATGGAAAAACGCATCTTCGGCATTGAGACGGAGTTCGGCATTGCCTACTCCAGCCCCAACTCCCGCCCACTTTCCCCGGAGGAGGTTGCCCGCTATCTGTTCCGCAAGGTCGTCAGCTGGGGACGCTCATCCAACGTCTTCCTGACCAACGGCTCCCGCCTGTACCTCGACGTCGGATCCCACCCGGAATACGCCACCGCCGAATGCGACGACCTGGCCCAGCTTATCGCCCACGACCGCGCAGGTGAACTGATCCTTGACGACCTGGTCCTGGAGGCCCAGCAGCGGCTTCATCTGGAGGGCTTCGGCGGCAAGGTATACCTGTTCAAGAACAACACCGACTCCGCCGGGAACTCCTACGGCAGCCACGAAAACTATCTGATTCCCCGCAAGGGCGAGTTTGCCCGGCTGGCGGAGATCCTCATTCCCTTCCTGGTGACCCGACAACTCATCGCCGGGGCCGGAAAGGTGCTGCCCTCCCCGCACGGCGGCACGTTCGCCTTCTCCCAACGCGCAGACCACATCTGGGAGGGCGTCTCCTCGGCCACCACCCGCTCGCGTCCCATCATCAACACCCGCGACGAACCACACGCCGACGCCGAGTTCTACCGCCGGCTGCACGTGATCGTGGGGGACTCCAACATGTCCGAGACCACCACCCTGCTCAAGGTCGGTACCGTCGACCTGCTGCTGCGCATGGTGGAAGAAGGCGTGATCATGCGGGACATGAGGATGGAAAATCCCATCCGCAGCATCCGCGAAATTTCGCACGACCTTACCGGACGCCAACTGGTGCGGCTGGCCAACGGCCGGGAGCTCACAGCACTGCAGATCCAGCAGGAGTTCCTGGCCAAAGTCACCGCCTTCGTGGAACGTTCCGGAGCGCATAACCCTCACGTCGGCCGCATCCTGGATCTGTGGGGGAGGACCCTGGACGCTGTCGAAAAACAGGACTACCGCGGCATCGACACCGAAATCGACTGGGCCATCAAGAAAAAACTCATCGATGGGTACATGGCCCGCCATGGCCTGGACCTCGAATCGCCTCGTGTCGCCCAACTCGATCTCACCTATCACGACATTTCGCCCAGCCGCGGGCTGTTCAACCTGCTGGAAGCACGCGGCGCCGCGGCCAGGGTGGTGGCCGACGTCGACATCAAGGCCGCCGTGGACACGCCACCGCAAACCACCCGGGCCAAGCTCCGCGGCGATTTTGTCCGCCGTGCCCAGGAGTGCGGCCGCGATTACACCGTTGACTGGGTGCACCTGAAACTCAACGACCGGGCGCACCAAACCATTCTGTGCAAGGACCCGTTCCGCAGCGAGGATGAGCGGGTGGATGCCCTGATCGAGTCCATCGGAGCGTGAACGGACTCCGTTATGGGGGAACACACAGGCAGGGGCGCTAAACTGGTCCGGATTCCCGCGCCCGCCTGAGCGGTGCGGCAGCGGATCCAGCCCACCGCCAACGAAAGTGTTTCTGTGCGCCGAATACTCGCCATTGCCCTGCCCGCCCTGCTGCTGCTGACCGGCTGCAGCGGCGCCGCGACGACTGCAGCTTCCAGTTCCGCTGCCAGCGTCCCGGACTCCCACGCCGCCGATCTCGCCTCGGTGAAGGTGACTGCCGGTGCCAATGGTGCCGCTCCCACCGTCGATTTCGACAAGCCCCTGCCCGTGACGGCAGAATCCATGCGCGTCGTCAGCGAGGGCAGCGGCGACACCGTCACCGACGGCCAAATGATCAGCCTGCGCTTCGTGGCCCTGAACGGTGATGACGGAACCACCCTGGGTGACAACTACTCGGAGCCGGCCGCCCAGTCCTACATCGCGGACGAGCAGTTCAAGGCCCAGTACCCGCTGGTCTACGACACGTTCGTCGGAGCCAAGGTGGGCTCCTCGATCGCCTACGCGATCCCCGGCACTCCCGCCTCCGGCGGCAGCACCGCCGACCCCAGCGCTGACCCCAGCGCCAGCGCCGACCCCAGCGCCAGCGCCGACCCGAGCGCGGACGCGAACCCGAGCGCCGAACCCAGCACTCCGGCCACGCCGTCGCAGCTGGTCATCTACACGATCGAAGCCGCC
The DNA here is from genome assembly GCA_025465475.1 of Micrococcaceae bacterium. Lineage (GTDB taxonomy): Bacteria > Actinomycetota > Actinomycetes > Actinomycetales > Micrococcaceae > Arthrobacter_M. Next base: position 16,056 of record JAODMR010000019.1, on the reverse strand, counting down.
AAGGCCGCTCCGAAGCTCCTCTCCCAGGACGAGGCCAACAAGCTGGACTCCGACGGCAGCCTGCCGGCCGTCACCTTTGACGACAAGGGCGCCCCAGCGGTGACCATCCCCAAGAAGGACGCCCCGTCCGACCTGGTAGCCAAGGTGCTGACCGAGGGAACCGGCGACGTCGTAACCGCCAGTGACACCATCAGCGCCAACTACACCGGCTGGCAGTGGAGCGACGGCGCGAAGTTCGACTCCAGCTACGACAGCGGAGCCCCGGTCGAGTTCCCGCTCAGCAATGTCATCGCGGGCTGGACCCAGGGCCTGACCGGGCAGAAGGTCGGCTCCAAGGTGCTGCTGGTCATCCCCTCCGTCCTGGCCTACGGCGACAGCGCCTCCAACGCCGCCAGCGGCAAGCCCTCCGGCGCCCTGGTGTTTGTCGTGGAGATCGTGTCAAAGAAATAGCATTACAGGTGACCGGGCCGGCGGAGAACCAGCCGCCGGCCCGTCCCATCAGCCACAACAAGCCAAGGAGCAACATGTCATTCGGACAGCGGAACTTTGACCGGCAGAAGCCGGAGATCGACTTCCCCGATCACGGGGCGCCCACTGACCTCGTCATCGAGGACCTCATCGAAGGAACCGGGGCCACAGCGGAACCGGGCAACACCGTCTCAACCCATTACGTCGGCGTGGCGTTCTCCACCGGGGAAGAGTTCGACTCGTCCTGGAACCGCGGCACTCCGCTCGATTTCACCGTCGGCATCGGCCAGGTCATCCAGGGCTGGGACCAGGGACTGCTGGGCATGAAAGTCGGCGGCCGACGCCGGCTGGAGATCCCCGCGGAGCTGGCCTACGGCGAGCGTGGCGCCGGCGGAGCCATCGGTCCGAACGAGGCGCTGATCTTCGTCGTCGACCTGGTGGGCGTTCGCTAGGTCCTTGACGTACCGGCGGGGCGGCAGTTGCGGAGTAATCCGGAGCTGCCGCCCCGCCGTCGTTTGTGCTGCACGCAAAGCCGCCAACCGCCTAGTACCCTGACGAGTGTGTCTTTCTCCACCACCGAGCGGTTGCTGAACCTGGTCCTGGCCCTGCTGGGATCGCGCTACGGCCGCAGCCGCGAGTTCCTCCGCACCCAGGTACAGGGCTACGATCCCGGCGCCTCCGAGGAGGCGTTCGGGCGGATGTTTGAGCGGGACAAGGTCAAACTCAAGCAGCTCGGCATTCCGGTCATTGCCGAAAAGGACCCGTACGCGGACGACGAAAACGCGTGGAAGTACCGGATCAAGCCGGAGGACTACCGCCTTCCCGAGGTGCCGCTGACCCCACAGGGGATTGCCGTGCTCGCGCTGGCCGCGCGGGTGTGGGAGCAGGCCTCGCTGGGATCGGCGGCGGCGCGCGCCCTGCGCAAGGTCGGAACCGTCAGCGGCGGTGCGGGCATGGACGACGACGTCGACGGGCCGGTACAGGCGCGCATCCTCACCAAGGAGCCGGCATTCGATGCCCTGTGGGACGCCCTGCTCAATCACCACCCGGTCCGGTTCTCCTACCGCAACGCCCAGGCGGCGCAGGCGACGGAGCGCCTGGTACAGCCCTGGGGCCTTGGCAACAAGTACGGCCAGTGGTACCTGAGCGGAAAGGACCTGAACCGGGGCGAACAGCGCCTCTACCGGCTGTCCCGGATCAGCTCGGAGGTGGTGCCGCTGAATGAGACCTTCGAACCGCCCGAAGATTACGACATCGGTGCCGCGCTGGACGCCCTCGGCACCGGTCCCATCCATTCGGCCGTAATCGAACTTCCGGTGGGCACCGCCCAGGCGCTGCGCGAATCAGCGACAGACGTGGCCCCTGCCCGTCCGGGCTGGGACCGTGTGGTGCTGCCCTTCAAGGAGCCCGAACTGCTGGCCGGCCAGCTGGCAGCCCTCGGGAACGGGGTGCTGGTGCTGGAACCGGCCGCCCTGCGGGCAGACGTGCTCCGGCGCCTCCGCGGTGCGCTGGAGGCAGCGCGGCGGCCGGTGGCCGCCGCCGACTTCTCCAAACCCGTACCCGTCCGGCGGGCCAAAACCACGTCCGACGACCGCCTGCGCCGGTTGCTGGACCTGGTCCCTTACCTGGTGCACAACAACGGCATCCCCGCGGCAGAGGTTGCCACCGAATTCGACATCACCCCCAAACAGCTCGAGGACGACCTGCAGCTGCTGACCCTGTGCGGATTGCCCGGTTACCAGCACGGGGACCTGATAGACGTCCAATGGGACGCCGGTGCTGTCTTCATCCGTGACGCCGAGGAACTGGCGCGGCCGCTACGGCTCACCCAGGAAGAAGCCGCGGCCCTGCTGGTGGGATTGGAATCCCTGCAGTCCCTCCCTGACGCCGACGGCGGAAAGGCCCTCGCCGACGTGCTGGCCAGCGTCCGCGGCATCGCCGGAGACGCAGCCTGGGTGGCCGACGTCGTCGAGGCGCGCATCGCCCCCGACACCAGCCTGGACACGCTCTCCCTGCTGCAACGCGCCGCCATCGACGCGACAGCCGTGCACATCCGATACGCAGCGCCCCAGCGGGACGAAATCACCGACCGCGTGATTGAACCGCTCCGGGTCTTTTCCGCCGACTCGCTCTGGTACGTCGAAGCGTGGTGCCGGTTGGCGCAGGGACTGCGCAACTTCCGGCTCGACCGGATCCGGGAAGCCGCCCCAACCGGCGAGCCCGCGCAACATTCCGCCCGGACTGCGCCGCCGCTCGCCCCCGCCGCTGCCTTCACTCCCACGGAAGCGGACCCTGACGTGGTCCTCGCCCTGGACCGGGAAGCCGAGTGGGTGGCCGACGCCTACGCCGCCGAACAACGCACGCAACTGCCCGACGGCCGGCTGGCCGTCCGGCTCAGGGTACGCAGCCACCAACTGGTGACGCGGCTGCTTGCTGCCCTGGGTGGCACGGGTCAGCTCCTTGAGCCCGAGTCCCGGCGGGCCGAAACAGTGCACTGGCTCACGGCCGCCCTGGACCTGTACGCAGAGGTGGAACCCGGATCCAACGCCACGCCACAGGACCAGGTGGTCGGGCCACCGAAATCCGACCCCTAGACTGAACCCATGCCTTGGTGGTCTTGGATAGTGATTTGGGTTGCGCTGATCGCGCTGTCCCTGCTGTATGTCGCGCTGCTCGGATTCCGGCTCTGGCGCGGATTCACCGCGACCATGAAGACTTTTGAAAACACCACCGAAACGTTGGAACAGTACGCGGCGCACCGGCGGGAGCTCCTGCAGCGCCCGGAGCCGGCCGACCCGCTGGAAGGCCGCACAGCCCCCGCTGACGGCCTTGCGGTGTTTGCCGACCCGGACGAGATGCGGCAGGCCTACCTATCCGGTAAGGCTTTCCGGATTGAAAACCGGCGTCGCCGCAGGGTGGACCGGAGGTCGCAGCGCGGCCAACGGCAGTCCCTGCGGGATCTCGCGCTGAACCAGCCCATTGTCTGAGTTGTAGAATAGACGCACCAGGAAAGGACCTATTGTGGCCATATTCAGAGAGCCTTGGGCACTCGCCATCATCATCATCGTTATTCTGCTCTTGTTCGCGGCCCCCAAGCTGCCCGGAATGGCCCGCGCCCTGGGCCAGTCCATGCGGATCATCAAGTCCGAGGTCAAGGAAATGAAGAACGACGGCAAGACCACTCCTCCCAGCAATGCCGCCGGAGAAGAGCCCGTCGAAGGCAAGATCGTCAACGACCCGACGCGGAACGGTTCGCACGCCAGCGGTGACGGCACCACGCCGGGCACCGGTCGACCCCTGTAAGGACCATGAGCGCCAAGAAGGACCGGAAGGCCAACCCCGAAGGACGGATGGCCCTTAAGGACCACCTGATTGAACTGAAGAACAGGCTCTTCAAGTCCGTCCTGGGATTGGTCGTCGGAGCGGTGGGCGGCTGGTTCCTCTACCAGCCGCTCTTCGTGGCCGTCGCCGCCCCGATCGAGAGGATCGCCAAGGAGCGCAACATCGTCGCGTCGTTGAACTTCGACGGCGTGTCCACGGCGATCGACCTGCAGTTCCAGGCGGCCTTCTTCCTGGGCGCAATCATTTCGTCCCCCATCTGGATCTACCAGTTGTGGGCGTTCATCACGCCCGGGTTAACCCGTAAAGAGCGCCGCTACACCCTTGGCTACATGTTCGCGGCCATACCGCTGTTCCTTGCGGGCATCTGGTCGGGCTGGCTGGTCATGCCCAACATCGTGCACGCGCTGTACTCCTTCACCCCGGCGACGGCGTCGAACATTGTGCACGCCACCGACTACATCACCTTCGTGATGCAGCTGCTGCTGTTCATGGGCGTTGCCTTCCTGGTGCCGGTGGTCCTGGTGGCCGTCAACATGGCCGGCATCGTTCGTGGGGCGACCTACCTCAAGGCGTGGCGGATCACCATTCTGGCCGTGACGATTGTCGCGGCCATGGCAGCCCCCGGCGCCGACGCGTTCTCCATGCTGTTCCTGGCCGTGCCGTTGCTGGCGTTGTACTTCGGCGCCATCGGCGTCTGCATCCTGCTCGACAAGGGACGTGATCGCAGGAACGCCAAACGGGCCGAAGAGACCGGTGAGACCGCTGACCAGGCGACGCCGCTGACCGACCTGCAACAGCTGTAGCTACCGTAGGCTAGGGATATGTCCCCGTCGGCCACACCCTCCTACGAATCAGCGTCCGAACAGTCACCCGCCGAGCGGTATCAGGCGGCCCGGACCCGAAACGCCGAGGCCCGGACCCGGCTGGGCGCGTTCAAACAGACCTTGGGCTTTGAGCTGGACGAGTTCCAGCAGCAGGCTTGCCTGTCACTGGAAAGCGGCAGGGGAGTTCTGGTTGCCGCTCCCACCGGCGCCGGTAAGACCATCGTCGGCGAGTTCGCGATCTACCTGGCACTCGACCGGGGACTCAAGGGCTTTTACACCACCCCCATCAAGGCCCTGAGCAACCAGAAGTACAACGAACTGGCCGACAAGTACGGGTCCGAAAACGTTGGCCTGCTCACCGGGGACACCAACATCAACGGCAACGCGCCGGTGGTGGTGATGACCACTGAGGTGCTCCGGAACATGCTTTACGCCGGGTCTGAAGCGCTGGACGACCTGGGTTACGTGGTCATGGACGAGGTGCATTACCTGGCCGACCGTTTCCGCGGAGCGGTCTGGGAAGAAGTGATCATCCACCTCCCCAGCGAAGTCCAATTGGCCTCCCTCAGCGCCACCGTTTCCAATGCCGAGGAATTCGGCGCCTGGCTGGACACCGTCCGCGGCGACACCGACGTCATCGTGTCCGAACACCGGCCCGTTCCGCTATGGCAGCACGTGATGGTCGGCAGGAACATCCTGGACCTGTTCGCCGGGGAAACAACGTTCGACCAGGTCGCCGAGGAACTGGACGAGGCGCCCAAGGACCCGGACGCGTACGAGGTCAATCCCGAGCTGCTGCGGCTGGCCCGCACCGAGTCGCAGGGCCTCCGGAGCCGTTTCGAGCGGCCCGGCTACGGCTCCCGCAGGGGCCAACGCCGCGGCAGGACCCCTGCGGCCGACGAGCAGGACAACGCCACAGCCATCCGCAAGGCCAGCCGGCCCCAGGTCATCTCCGCCCTGGACCGGCAGGACCTGCTCCCGGCCATCACCTTCATCTTTTCGCGCGCCGGCTGCGACGCCGCCGTGCAGCAATGCGTGGCCTCCGGGCTGTGGCTCACCACCGAGGCGGAGCAGGCGGAAATCGCCCGCCGCGTAGATGAGGCCAGCCAGGACGTGCCGCCTGACGATCTGGAGGTGCTGGGCTTTTGGGGCTGGCGCGACGGGTTGATCCGCGGATTCGCTGCCCACCACGCAGGCATGCTGCCCACCTTCAAGGAAGTGGTGGAAAAGCTCTTTGTCGACGGCCTTGTCCGGGCCGTGTTCGCCACCGAAACCCTGGCACTGGGCATCAACATGCCCGCCCGGTCGGTGGTGCTGGAAAAGCTCGACAAGTTCAACGGCGAATCGCACGTGCCGGTCACCGCGGGGGAGTACACCCAGCTGACCGGCCGCGCCGGCAGGCGCGGCATTGACGTCGAAGGCCACGCCGTGGTGTTGTGGCAGCCCGGCACCGACCCGGCCGCGGTGGCAGGCCTGGCGTCCCGCCGCACGTATCCGTTGAACTCCAGCTTCCGGCCCACCTACAACATGAGCATCAACCTGATCGCGCAATTCGGCAGGGCACGTGCCCGCGAAATCCTCGAATCCTCGTTCGCCCAGTTCCAGGCCGACCGGTCAGTGGTCGGCCTGGCCCGCCAGGTGCGCTCACGGGAAGAGTCCCTGGCCGGCTACGCCGAATCCATGCGGTGCCATCTGGGTGATTTCACCGAGTATTCCCGGCTCCGCCGCGAACTGGCGGACCTCGAGAGCGACGCGGCACGGCAGAACGCCCGTGCCCGCAAATCGGCCATCGAAGACTCCCTGGAACGGCTGCGCCCCGGCGACGTGGTCGAGGTTCCCGGCGGCAGGTTACCGGGCTTCGCCGTCGTCGTCGCCGCCGACGTGCAGACCCGCGAACCCCGTCCCACCCTGCTGACCCTGGAGAAGCAGATTCGCCGCTTGAGCATCCATGACCTGGACGGGCCCATCACGCCCACCACCTGGATCCGGATCCCCAAACAGTTCAATGTCAAGCTGGCCAAGGACCGCCGGGACCTGACCGCGTCGCTGCGGAACGCCCTGCAGCCCGGAGCCCTGGCCAAAAGCAACAGCCGCGGCCCCGAGTTCCAACTCGCCAACAGCACCGCCGACCAGGAGCGACAGATCTCCGACCTCCGGCGCCGCCTGCGGGCCCACCCCTGCCACGGCTGCAGCGACCGCGAGAACCACGCCCGCTGGTCCGAGCGCTGGTGGAAACTCCGCCGTGAAACCGACGCCCTGGTCCGCCAGATCCAGGGCCGCACCAACACCATTGCCAAGACCTTCGACCGGGTCAGCGAGGTCCTCGCCGGCTACGGCTACGTGGAAACAACTGCCGACGGCGAACTACGACCGACGGCCGACGGGCAACGGCTGCGCCGCGTCTACGGCGAGAAGGACCTGCTGATCTCCCTCTGCCTGCGGGAAGGAGCCTTCGAGGATCTGGACCCTGCCGAACTTGCCACCCTGGCCAGCACGCTGGTGTACCAGGCCAAACGTGAGGAGCGCGGGCTCAGGCCCCCCATGCCCAGCGTTTCGCTGGAAACAGCCGTCGACATCGTCATCCGCCAATGGTCCGTCCTGGAGGACGTCGAGGAGCAGCACAAGCTGCCGCTCACCGGGGAACCGGAACTCGGGCTGGTATGGCCGATGTACAAGTGGGCGCGCGGCCGGCACCTGCAGGAAGTGCTGCACGGGACCGAACTCGCGGCCGGTGACTTTGTCCGCTGGACCAAACAGGTCATCGACCTGCTGGACCAGCTCGCCAAAGTACCCGACCTGCCCCCGGCGTTCTCCCGCACCTGCATCCGGGCCATCGACACCGTCCGGCGTGGCGTGGTCGCCTACTCTGCCGTCACCTGAGCGGCCAAACCCCCTCCGGACCGACGTGCCCCGGCCCGGCGTGCTTCGCCCCGGCCCGGCGTGCTTCGCCGCGGCCCGGGGGAGGCTGCCGCATTCACTTCCCCCACGCACGTTCCGGCCCTGCCCCTGCCGCCCGCCGGCCCTGATACTTCGCCCTGCTTCGAAAGGACACCACCATGACCCTCACCCTTTACCGCAACGGCTCGGTGTACAGCGCCGCCGACCCGCTGGCGACTGCCATGCTCGTGGACGGCGACACCGTGGCCTGGGTTGGCTCGGAACACGCCGCAGCTGCCCTTGCCGACGAGCGGATGCACCTGGTGGATCTGCAGGGCGCCCTGGTCGCTCCCGGATTCGTTGACTCCCACATCCACGTCACCGAAACGGGCCTGGCCCTGGAGACCCTGGACCTCACCGCCACGACGTCGCTGCAACGCCTGTTGGACGCGGTTTCGCAGGCGGCAGCCGCCGCTCCGGGCCTGATCCTCGGCCACGGCTGGGACGAAACGCTGTGGCCCGAGGAGCGCATCCCCACCGCGGCTGAACTGGACCGCGCCAGTGGTGGACGGGAAGTGTACCTCTCCCGCATCGACGTGCACTCGGCGCTGGTGTCGGGCACGATGGCGGCACGGCGGAACCTGCAGGACCTGGACGGGTGGCTCGGGAACGGCCTGGTGGTCCGGACAGCCCACACAGCGGCGCGGGCTGCGTCGCGGCAACTCGATGACTCCCGGCGTGCCGCTGTCCAACAGCGGGCGCTGCAGGCGGCGGCAGCGGCCGGTTACGTGGCGCTGGCCGAGATGGCGGCCCCCCATGTGGGGCCGGTGGAGGACCTGGCCATGCTCACCGCCCCGGGGAACAACAAACAACCCGAGGTGCTGCCGTACTGGGGCCAGGCCATTTCCTCGGCTGACGAGGGCCGGGAACTGCTCGCCGAACTTGGGGTGCCCGTCCGTGGCCTGGCCGGCGACCTGAACATTGACGGTTCCCTCGGCTCCCGGACAGCCCTGTTGCGGCAGCCATACGCTGACGCTCCGGCCGAAACGGGCACCCGTTACCTGGACGTGGACGCCGTCGCCGATCACCTGGCCGCCTGCTCCGAGCTGGGACTGCAGGGCGGCTTTCATTTGATTGGTGACGCCGCCATGGACATCGCCGTGCAAGGACTGGAAAAGGCAGCTGCCCGGGTTGGCATCGCCAAAGTACGTTCCGCCGGGCACCGCTTTGAGCATGCCGAAATGGCCGACCCGGCTGCAATCGCGGCCCTGGCGGCACATTCGGTCACCGTCTCCGTCCAGCCGATGTTCGATGCCCTGTGGGGTGTCGCCGGCGGGCTCTACGAGAAGCGGCTCGGTGCTGCCCGGGGAGGGGTGTTGAACCCCATCGCCAGCTATTTCAGCGCGGGAGTTCCGATCTGCTTCGGCTCGGACTCTCCCGTGACGGAATTGAACCCGTGGAGCAGCGTGCGTGCCTGCCTGCAGCACCACCAGCCAGCGCAGCGGATCTCGGCACGGGCGGCGTTCCTTGGACACACCCGCGCCGGGTGGCGCGCGGCCGGTGAGCGGGACCCCTTGATGGGGCAGCTGGTACCGGGGGCGCCTGCCAGTTTCGCCGTCTGGCAGGCCGATGAGCTCATGGTGCAGGTGGCCGACGAGCGGGTGCAGTCCTGGAGTACAGATCCCCGCGCCAGGACCCCCCTGCTGCCCGCACTGGATACGGGAACCGACCCGGCGTGCCTGCAGACGGTACACCGCGGCGTCGAGCTGCACCGGGCCGAGGGCTTCGCGGCCAACCCCGGCGTGGCGATGTCCTGAACCGCGGCGTGGCGTGATTATTTGTGCCGCGCCGGGCCGCCGCTGACCTGCGGAAACTTCTGTTTGCGCAGGTCAGCAGCACGTTGACACGGAAATGTGAGCCCGTAGGCTGTTAGTTCAACGGGTCCGGACAAGGACAACCGGGAGGCCAGCCATCGAAGTACCGCACTCGCCCGGCAACGGGGCGGGAAGCTGCTGCGGCAGCGGCGGATTCCTCCGGTGGCTTCTGTAAAAAACGGGTAGGTTCACGCGCCAGTAGAAAACAAGCCTGCAGTCGTCGCGACGATGGCTGCCGGTTTGGCCCGAAGGCGCGTGGACCTACCCGATTTTGTGCCGGATATACTGGCTATTCGTGCCCAGCGCGCGTACCGCCGCCCAACCGGCAGCTTTCCCTTGTTCGTGCCGCCCCGCGGCTTCTCCTGCCAGAAAGGCACCCCTCCGTGCGTGTCCTCACCATCATCCCCACCTACAACGAGCTGGAGTCCCTGCCGGGCACCCTTCGCCGGCTGCGGGCAGCCGTTCCGGAATCGGACGTGCTGATCGCCGATGACAACAGCCCTGACGGTACCGGGCGCCTGGCGGATGACTTCGCGGCGGATGATGCCCAGGTTCATGTATTGCACCGGGCGGGCAAGGAGGGACTGGGCGCTGCCTACATCGCGGGGTTCCGGTGGGCCCTCGACGCCGGATACGACGTCATGGTGGAAATGGACGCCGACGGTTCGCACAAGCCCGAACAGCTGCCCCTGCTGCTGGCAGCGATTGAAGATGGCGCGGACCTGGTTCTGGGATCGCGCTGGGTGCCGGGTGGAGAGGTGGTCAACTGGCCGCTGCGCCGCAAGCTGCTCTCCCGGGGTGGCAGCCTGTACTCCCGCGTCCTGCTCGGTGTTCGCGTCAGGGACATCACCGGTGGATACCGCGCCTTCCGTCGCAGCACGCTGGAAGCCCTGGACCTGAACCAGGTCGACTCCGTCGGCTACGGCTTCCAGGTGGACATGCTCTGGCGCGTGGCCCAACTGGGCCTGAAGATCGTGGAGGTGCCCATCACGTTCGTGGAGCGTGAGCTGGGCGCCTCAAAGATGAGCGGCAACATTGTCCAGGAAGCCATGGTGAACGTGACCAAGTGGGGCCTGACCGTGCGATGGAACCGACTTTCCGGCAAGGCCGCCGGGCTCCGCCGCCGCTGATCACGTTTCCACGCCACACAGCAAGGACCGGCAACCATTTCGGTTGCCGGTCCTTTAGTCTCTTGTTGCAGCTACGCTGGACCTTCGGCCCTGCGTGCTGACGGGTTGTCAGGCGCTGCGGCGCTCTCCGCGGCGTTCGCGGAGGATCTTCAGCCGGTCCTCAAGGATTTGCTCCAGTTCCGGCATGGAGCGGCGCTCCAGCAGCATGTCCCAGTGGGTGCGGACAGCCTTTTCATTGGAATCAACCGGCTTTTCGCCGTCCACCAGCAAGGCTTCCTTGCCGGTCTTGGAAACCCATACCGGAGGAATCTCCGCTTCGGCGCTGAACATCACGAAGACCTGCTCACCGTCGGCACAGCGGTATTCAACCCGCTGCCGTGGTGCCGGCTCCACGCCGGACTCGGTTTCCATGCTCTGGGCACCCAAACGCATGCCCCGAAGGCTGCGATCGCTCATCGTTACTCCCTTTACTTGTGCGGTTCCCGGCAGAGGTGCTGCTGGAACCGCTGTGGTCCGGCGGATCAATCCCGGCCGCTCCACCATCGACGTCTCTATAACAACGTCGTGCTCGGCTAACTTGTTCCGCCGGAAGCCCGTGCCGAACTCCACCCGAGGGTGCAGGTCCGGTTCCGGCTGTCCGGCGCGATTGATGCGGAAAATGTAGTCCGGCCACGCGAAGGCGCTGGCCGGGCAAAAGTCCATTATACAAGTTCAGCGCAGCTCCGGTTGACCACAGGCGGCTAGATCCGACGTACGGCAGCAGTCGCCACCCACGCGGCTTCTATCCTGCGGCTAACTGCTGGCGTCATGGAGGTTCATGGCCGCGGACGGCACCGCACCGGGGGATTCCGCCCTGGGGAAGTCGGTAGCCGGGCGGCTTGCTGCCGGGCGGAGCTGCTGTTGCCGGTTCAACTCCGCGTATAGTCCGCCGGCTGCCAGCAGTGCAGCATGCGTTCCCTGCTCAACCAGCCGGCCGCCGTCGAGCACGAAGATCCGGTCCGCACTGAGAACGGTGGACAGGCGGTGGGCGATGGCGATGGTGGTGCGGTGGGCCATGACGGCCTCCAGCGCCGTCTGGACCAGCCGTTCGCTGCTGGTATCCAATGCGCTCGTGGCCTCGTCAAGGATGAGGATGGGAGGATTCTTCAACACGACGCGGGCAATGGCCAGCCGTTGCTTTTCCCCGCCCGAGAGGCGGTACCCGCGTTCCCCGACCACCGTCTGGTAGCCGTCCTCGAACGACAGGATCCGGTCGTGGATGTTCGCGACCTTTGCCGCCGCAACCAACTCTTCATCGTTCGCGTCCGGGCGGGCGTAGCGCAGGTTGTCCGCGATGGTGCTGTGAAAGAGGTAAGTCTCCTGGGTCACCATGCCGATGCTGTCGTGCAGGGAGGATGTGCTGAGGTCCTGAATGTTCTGGCCATCGATGCGGATGACTCCGGCGGTGGCTTCGTAGAGCCGGGGGAGCAGGTAGGACAGCGTCGTCTTTCCGGAGCCCGACGGGCCGACGAGCGCCACGAAGGAACCGGCCGGTATGTCCAGGCTGATGTCCCGCAGCGCCCACCCCTGGCGCCGTGCAACCTCCGGGCCTGATGTGGTGCCTGGTGCAGTGCCGGACGCGGTGCCCGGTGTGGTGCCCGGTGTGGTGCCTGGTGCAGTGCCTGCGGCGTAACTGAAGGACACCGCTTCCAGCGACACCGCGCCGGCAACAGTGCTGCGGTCGAGGCGGCGCGCCCCGGGGCGGTCGACAATGGCCGGCTGGAGATCCAGGTATTCGAAGATGCGCGCGAACAGGGCCTGGGAGGTCTGGACGTCGAGCGACACCCGCATCAGCGACAGTATGGGCATGCTGATCCTGGCCTGCAAGGTGGTGAAGGCAACCAGGGTGCCGGCGGTGATAGGCCAACTCTGGGTCAACAGCCAACCCGCACACAGGTACACCACCGCCGGCGTGACGTTCATGACGATGCCCACCGCACCGAAAAACCACTGCCCCGTCATCTGCTGACGGATCTGCAGATCCAGCTGCCGCCGGTTCTCCTGACGATACCGATCCACCTCCGCGTCCTGCTGGTTGAAGACCTTGCTCAGCACAATGCCGGATACCGAGAGCGCCTCCTGCGTGATGGCGGTCATGTCCGACAGCGACTCCTGGGTGCGGCGTGCGATGTCCTGCCGCACCCGGCCAATGCGCACCTGCAGGAACACCAGCAGCGGCAGCAGAACGAGCGCAACAATCGTGAGCTGCCAGGACAGCACCAGCATCGCGGTCAGGGCGGAGGCGACCGTGACGGTGTTGGCGAGGATGGAGGGGACGGTATTGGTCAGGACCCCCGCCACGCCGCCGACGTCGTTCGCCAGCCGGGATTGGATGACGCCGGTCTTGGTGCGGGTGAAGAAGGCCAACTCCATCCGCTGTAGGTGGGCGAAGAGTTGCCCACGCAGGTCAGCCATGACATGGTTGCCCACCGTCGTGGTGACGTAGGTGCGCCACACGTTCAAGCCGGACGTCAGGATGGTAATGGCCACCATCAGGGCCACCAGGACCCCCAGACGGGGCAGGTTCACTCCACCGCCGGGTGGAAAGAGGGCCGAATCGAACGCCTGCTGGGTCAGCAGCGGAACCGCTACGCTCAGTCCGGCACCGAGCACAACCAGCACGACGGTCCCGGCCAGCTGCCGGCGGTAGGGCCGCAGCAGCGCCCAGATTCGTCGGCCCATGTGCCGGATGCGGGGCTTTGTCAGGTCGCCGGGTCCGCGCAGCAGCCGTCCGCCGCCGCCACCGACCGTTCCGTGGCTCACGCCGGCCCTACGCCAGTGGGTGGCGCTGCCACACGGCAGCGCCACGCAGGGTTTCGGCGGGCTGGGTTTGGGCTGGCAGGGTTTCGGGGGGCAGGGTTTCGGCGGGCAGGCGCCGGCTGTGCCCGATCAGGCATCCGTTCCGGCGTCCAGGGCGCTGCCTGTTCCGGCGGCTCCGCCCATCTTCGCTGTGGACCGTCCTGCAGTTCCGGCAGAACCGTTCTCGGCAGAACCGGTTCCGGTGGAACCGCTTTCTGCATAGCCGGTTCCGGCAGAGCTACTTTCGACGTTGCCCAGAACGTTTCCGATGCCTTTGAGGGCGTCACCGACCTCGCTGGGAATGATCCACAGTTTGTTGGCCGTCCCATTGGCCAGTTTGGGCAGCGTCTGGAGGTACTGGTAGGCCAGCAGCTTTTGCGACGGATTCCCCTTGTGAATGGCGCCGAAGACCTTTTCGATTGCTTGCGCTTCACCGTCGGCGCGGAGGATGGCCGCCTTCGCATCGCCCTCGGCCTTGAGGATGGAGGACTGGCGCTGGCCTTCAGCGGTGAGGATCGCCGACTGCTTGGTGCCTTCGGCGGTGAGGATGGCGGCACGGCGGTCACGCTCGGCGCGCATCTGCTTCTCCATGGAGTCCTGGATGGACAGCGGCGGATCGATGGCCTTCAACTCCACCCGGCTGACGCGGATGCCCCACCGGCCGGTGGCTTCATCCAACACTCCGCGGAGTTGGCCGTTAATCTGGTCGCGGGATGTCAGTGCCTGCTCCAGGTTCAGGCCGCCGACGACGTTACGCAGCGTGGTGGTGGTCAGCTGTTCGACGGCCTGGATGTAGTTGGCTATCTCGTAGGTTGCGGCGCGCGGATCGGTGACCTGGAAGTAGACCACCGTGTCAATGGACACCACCAGGTTGTCTTCGGTGATGACTGGCTGCGGCGGAAACGAGACGACCTGTTCGCGCAGATCCAGCAGGGGTAGGAGCCGGTCCACAAAGGGAATCAGGAGGGTCAATCCGGGATTGAGGGTCCGCTGGTATTTCCCCAGCCGCTCCACCACCCCGGCCCTGGCCTGCGGAATGATCCGGACCGATCGGACCAGGACAATCACGACGAATATGACCAGGAACAGCAGCACTATGGTCAGTGCCACGCTGCCCGCGTTGGAGTCCAGCATTCTTCCCTCTTCCGTTGTGTCAGTAAGGCCGGCGTGCTCAGTAGACGGTGTCGTTGCGGCGCGGGACGGGCCGTTCGGCCTGGCCCGGCAGGGCGACAATCGCCGTCGCACCTTCGATGGCCTGTACCCGAACGGCTTCTCCCGTGGGCAGCACGGCGTCATTCCGGGTGCGGGCGGTCCAGGTGTCCCCGCCGATCTTGACCAGGCCGGCCATTCCGGTGACGGGCTCGACGACGACGGCGTCGTGCCCGATCAGGCGGTCCACGTTGCTGAGGGAGTCCGCCGGTCCGCTACGCAGGTGACGCAGCGCGAGCGGCCGGACGAAGATGATCATGGCCAGGGCCACCACGCAGAAGATGACAATCTGCAGCCATAGCGGGGCGCCTGCGAAATAGCCGATCATTGCCGCGAGCGCACCGGCGGACATCAGGATAAAAAACAGGTCCAGCGTGAGCATCTCGATGACGGCGAGAACCAGGAAAATAAGCAGCCACAGCGCCCATCCGTGCTGCACCAACCACTCCAACATCTGCGGCCCCCTTACGGTCTAGCCTGGTGTTTTTCAGCCTACTGCATGCCGCCCTTAAGGCACCCGGCCGCTTTGAGGTCGTTGCAGCGTTGAGACCTGCGCTACACCATTGACTGCAGCGGAACACGCAGGGCCGGACCTTCCGCCCGTTGCGCGGCGGCGGCCAGAATGGCGACTCCTTCGGCCAGGTCCGCCGGTGGGTAGGTGAAGGGAAGGCGCAGGAACCGTTCAAAGGCACCGTCGAGGCCGAAACGCGGCCCGGGCACGATGGCCAACCCCTCGGCACGGGCGGCCAATGAGAGTGCTGATGTCGACAATGAACCGGTGTTGATCCACAGCGACATGCCGCCGTTCGGCACGTGCACACTCCAGTGCGGCAGGTGCGTACCCAGGAGGTTCACCAGCGCGTCCCGGCCGGTGCGCAGCTGGCGGGCGCGGCTGGCCTGCAGCAACGGAAGTTCCCGCAGGAGTTCCACCGCCACCAGTTGCTCGAACATGGGCGTCCCCAGGTCCAGGGAGGGCCTGCTGCGCAGTATCCTGGCCAGCACGTCCCGGGGGGCACGGATCCAGCCGATGCGCAGGCCGCCCCAGGCGAGCTTTCCCAGCGACCCGAGCGTGATCACCTGAGCGGACGAAGCGGCAAGCGGCGGACGCGGGCCACGGTCGATGTCCAACCAGGCGGTGGTTTCGTCGGCCACCAGGGTGGTCCCCTCCCTGCCGGCCAGCCACGTCAGCCGTTCCCTGTCCTCCCCGGTCATGCTCAGGCCGGTCGGGTTCTGGAAGTCGGGCATCACGAACGCCAGGCTGGGCGCGGCGCGGCGCATCAGCAACTCGGCTTCGGCCATGTTCCAACCCTCCGCGGCGGAAACCGGCAGGCCAATCAGGCGGGCCCCGGCGGCGGTGAAGGTGTCCAGGGCGTGCGGATAGGTCGGAAGCTCCACCAGGACCCGTTCCCCGGGCGAGTAGAGGGCCCTGGTCACCAGGCTGAGGGCGTGCTGGGCGCCGATGGTGACCATGATCTGGTCCGGCGAGGTGGCAAC
>JAODMR010000007.1 GCA_025465475.1 Micrococcaceae bacterium | reverse complement strand
CGGCACCAGCAAGGTAAATGGCGACAGTCGACTCCGCTCCGCCCACTGACAGGTGGAAAAGTTCCGCACCCTCCAGCGGCTCCGCCTCCACCGGCGTCACCAAAACCATCGTCTCCCCAAGGCACAGTACGTTTAGCGTCCCGTCGTCGACGCCGTTCACAGGGTTCATGCCGGAATAATGTCATTCGCCCTAACGGTTTTGCAACACCGTTGCGTACTCCGCAACGACCTGTGAGCTGGCCGCGGGGTGCTACAGCTAGGCGCCCAACCGCCCGGACCGGCCATCCAGGTCCCGAAGACTGGCCGCACCGGCAGTCAGCAACCCGCGATCGGTGGACGCAGCGATCCAGCTGTACCCAAAGTTTGCCAGTAATGTTGCCCGTTCCGTGGAACCGGCGAAGGCTCCGGCGATGATGTCGGCCTCTGCGCAGGCGTCCGC
This sequence comes from Micrococcaceae bacterium, assembly GCA_025465475.1. Taxonomy (GTDB): domain Bacteria; phylum Actinomycetota; class Actinomycetes; order Actinomycetales; family Micrococcaceae; genus Arthrobacter_M. The sequence goes on along the minus strand of JAODMR010000007.1, from coordinate 7,435 downwards.
TATGACCCGCAGTGGCGCCCCGGGGGAGTCGTCCGCCAGCAGGTCTTCCAGCGACATACCGAGCGCCCGGGCCAGGTCGAATGGTCCCACGAACAGCATGTCCAGGCCCGGTGTCGCCGCGATGGCCGATACCGCGGCCAGCGCGCTCCGGGTTTCGATCATGACCGAAACCATCGGCTCCGCCTGATCCCCAACGTCGGCCCGATAGTCACCGGCGTAGCCGAGTGGCCCCCAGCTGCGCGTCCCGTGCGGTGGGTACCTGCTGGCTTCCACCACGGACTGCGCCTGCCCGGGCGTATCGATCATGGGCACGATGATCCCGTCGGCTCCGTAGTCCAGCACCCGCCCCAGCCCTGCCGGGTCAGCGGACAGGACCCGCACCAGGACGGGAACGGCAGGGTGCCGCCGCAGGGCAAACGTCTCGCGCAGGCTCCCATCGTCAAAGTGGCCGTGCTGGGCGTCAAGGCCAACCCAGTCAAGTCCTGCCTGCTCCACGGCGATCGCTGCGCGTGGTTCTCCCAGCGTGCACCACGCCCCAACCTGCATTCCGCGACCGTCAGGACGCCGTTGGGGCAGGATCAGTCGACCCTTCATCCGTCGGCGTGACCGACTCGGGGGCCGTGGACTCGGCGGCGAGGGCCTTACGACGGCGGTAAATCTGGACGCCGATGGCGGCAGGAATGACCGCCAGGGAGACGGCTCGCATCCAGGGCCGGTCAAGCACGTGGTTGGTGACGGCGTCCAAGGATGCGGCTCCGGCGCCACCGATGGTGAAGGATGCCGCGGCCAGGCCCAGGACGGCCGGATACTCCAGGCCACCTTCGGTGGCAAAGAAGCCGTTCGGGGCATGGACGCTGGCTGCGACGCCCATGGTTGTCGCAGCGGCTGCGCCGGCGGCGGGGGTCCCCAGGCCCAAGGCGAGCGCAAGGCCTGCCCCGGCTTCGCCAACTCCTGCCAGGACGGCACTCGTTTTCGCCGGGCGGAAGCCCATGGCGTGCATACCCTGACTGGTGCCTTCCAGGCCACCACCGCCAAACCAACCGAACAGTTTCTGGGATCCGTGTGCGACAAGGACGCCACCCAGGGCGACGCGGAACAGGGTCTGCGCTGTCGTGGCGGCAACAGGGGAGTGCGTGAACTGGCTCATGGGGATGCTCCTGGTGCTATTGCGCGTGAGGGGGTCGTTCCTATCCTGCTGCGATTCCAAGGGTGGCCACAAGTCGGCGGGTGACCGCCACGTCATCTGGCGGTCCGCAAGCAAGGATGCGCGCGTCCGGAGGGTGGGCTCCTAAAGTTGCTGTGCGGCGTCTTTGCGGAAGCCGTCCGTGCCGCGCAACCGGCCGTCGTCGTCGACGCTCAGGACCTCGACGTGATATCGCTCGATGAGCGGGTCCAGTGAGTCCGGGCCTCCGGCCAGAATCGCGGTGGCCAGGACATCGGCCGTCAGGATGTCTTCAGCCACGACCGAGACCTGGACCAGCCGGGGGAGCGGCGCCTCGCGGACGGCATTGGCGCGCCAGACGTGTTCTCCCCGCTCAGCGGTGCCGGATGTTGCAATCGCCATCCGTCGTGGCCCGGTCGCTATTCGTGTCAACAGCTTTTTCCGGTCGTGCGGATCGGCAATTCCTATCGACCACGGAACTCCGGGCGCCTGCTCGCCATCGGCCAGGATGTCGCCTCCCACGTTGAGGCACCAGTTCGTCGTTCCCGCCTCCCGCAGGAACTCACCGGTGGCCTGGATGGTATGGGCTTTCACCACGCCGTTGAGATCCAGCACCCCGTCAGGGCGGTGTGGGGTGAAGAGACCGCCCGTCTCCTGCCGCCAGTGCACGGCAAGGGCGTACATCCCCCGGACCTCCGGGGAGGAGGCGGACAGGGCCAGCTCACCAGCGGCGATCCGGCTCAACTCTGACCCGGGCCGGTACAGGCTGAAGCGTGCATCGGCGGCGGCAAACAGAGCTTCCAGCCTGGGTATCAGGAGGTACGTTGCCTCATCGGCGGCCCGGAAGCTCACCATCGTGCCCATGCTGCCAAAGGTGGCGGCCGCGTGAAGGTTGGAGTGCGCCGCTCCGTCCAAGGTTACGCGGGCCATGGGACCCTCTGTGCCGGTCACAGCCCCGCCTGATCGAGAGCCGCCTGCAACGACGTCAGGTACGCGTCCGAGGTGTACGTCGCTCCGCTGATCATGGTCACATCGGCGGATTGCGCGGATAGGACCTCGGTGCGCAGCAGGGCCGCGGCGCGCGTATTGATTTGCTGCGACCGGGAGTCCCGGGCGGTCATGTCCGCGGAGACGTCGGTGATCTTCCCGTCGGCAACGGTGACCTTGACAGTCACGGTGCCGAAGCGTTCCGTGGCGGTGGAGCCGGTGTAGCTACCGGAGGCTGCCTGGCCCGACGGTTCCTGGGCGGCCGGGGCGGGTGAGGTGGCCGACGAACCGGACGTGGTGCCGGTACCTGTGGCGCCCGATGCTCCGGATCCGGTTGAGCCCGAACCGGTGGTGCCGGAGCCGGATCCGGTTGAGCCCGAACCGGTGGTGCCGGAGTTGCCGGAGCTCGTGGTGCCGGTGGAGGGCGTGCTTGTCGTGTCGCTGATCGCCACGGCGTCGGGAACGGCTTGTGCGCCAAGCTGCCATCCGCCGACCAGGAGACCGGCGGACGCTGTCACTGAGGCGAAGAGGGCGCGGGTTCTCACAGACTGAACCTTTCGTAGTGGATGGAATCGTGGGGGAAGCCGAAGTCTGCGGCATCAGCCGCGACCAGGTCCGTCCAGCCGGTGGGGCCGCAAATGTAGATTTCGGCTCCGGCTGCACTGGGAACAAAGGCACTCAGGTCCAGTCCGTCGGCGGCCGCAGAGGAGGGAAGCCAAGACGGAACATCCAGGGACCGCGGGCCGGCGAGGACATGAAGGCGCGCACCGCGGCGCCGGCAAAGGTCGGCTATCTCGGCATGGAGAAACATGTCCTCGGCCCTGGACGCGCGCAGGATGACGACGGCGCTGCCGGGTCGGAAGGTGAGGTCCTCCAGCAGTGCCCGGATCGGTCCTATTCCGATGCCGGAACCGACGAGTACCACCCGCTCCTGGGTGCGTGCCTCCTCGCTGAAGATGCCATATGGTCCCTCGACGGCCACCCGGGTTCCCGGCCGGACGTGCATCAGGCGGGACGTGCCGCTGCCCAGGTTGCGGACGGTGATGCGGATCCTGCCCTGACCGGTTCCGGCGGAGAGTGAGAACGGATGGGGATGCCACCATTGGTTGGAGGCGAGGAATCGCCAGTTGAAGAACTGTCCTCCGGCTGCCTCCAACCGATCGAGTTTCCGCCCGATCATTTCGATGCTGACGACTCCTGGGGCCTCGAACACCACGTTCGAGACGCGGATGCCGTGCCGGAGCGTTGTAAGGACGGGGACCAGCAACCGGTACACGAGCAGCGAGGATCCGGTGAAGACATAAAGGGCCAGCCAATACCACCGCTGCGCCGTGCCCGGGGCGAACAGGCCGCCCATGCTGAACTGGTGCGGGATGGAGGCCGCCACTGCGGCGTAGGTCAACAGGTGAATGGCGAACCACACCTCGTAGGGGAACTTGCGGCGTACGGCGACCAGGGACGTGACGGCGACGACCACGAACAGCGCCAACCCGATGTAGGCCCACACCATGTCGCCGAAACCCTGCCACAACTGCCCCGTTTCGGCTACCGGGTCAACCCCTGCATCGACGCCGTAGCCCAGGGTCAGGAACATTCCATGGGCCAGGAGCAAGTACAGGACGGGTTTGCCGAGCCGTCCGTGCAGCCCCAGCGCCCGGTCGTGGCCGATGGTCCGGTCAACAACCGGGAGGCGGGCGGCCAGCAGAAGCATGACGCAGACCAGGTCCGTGGCGACCAGGCCGGCGATAATTCCCAGCGACGTGAGTGCCGCCGCGGGGGAGCCGAACTGGTGGGCGCCTCCATCGCTGAGGAAAAGGGCGACGGCGGCAGCCGCCGAGGAGACCGTGGCGATGCCCAGCCAGTCACGGCGTGCTGCCCTGGCTCTGCTGCGCTGCCGGTAGGCGTTGCTGGATGCCGGCTCCACGGCGGAACCGGATCCCGCACTTAGGAGGGGTGCCGGGGTGAGGGGTTGAGGGGGCACGGTTCCGGTTGTCATGGTTAAAAGATGACACCCGCTCCTGTGCCGGGGCTGTGACGCTGCTTTGGGACAGAACAGCATGGTCCGTCATCGGTGGAGCACGGACTCAGGCGTACGGCATGATGGGAGGCAGACCACCCCTCATCCGGGCCGAAGGCACCAGGCCCGGCAGCATTTCCAAAGGAGTAAATGTGAGTTCCACGCTTGGCAACGCGGCTCTGGCCAACCTCCCCGCTCATCTGGCGGGCCCGGGGTATGACAGGGCAGCCCTCACCGCCGGCATCGTGCACGTCGGCGTGGGGGGCTTCCACCGGGCGCATCAGGCCATGTACCTGGACCGGCTGATGAACGCCGGAACCGCGCTGGACTGGGCCATTTGCGGTGTGGGTGTACTGCCCGGGGACGCGAAGATGAAGCAGGTCATGGACGATCAGGACTGCCTGTACACCCTGGTGATTAAGCACCCGGACGGCCGGCGTGAAGGGCGGGTCATCGGGTCCATCATCGACTACCTCTACGCGCCCGACGATCCGGAGGCAGTCATTGAGAAAATGGCGGCACCGGAAATCCGCATCGTTTCCCTCACCGTCACGGAGGGCGGCTACAACTTCCATTCGGTAACCGGGGAGTTCAACGCCGACAATCCGGATGTGGTGTCCGATCTTGCGGCGGGTGCCGCGCCCAGGACGGTGTTCGGCCTGGTCGCGGAGGCCCTGTCCCGCCGACGGGAACGCGGCGTGCCGCCCTTTACCGTGATGTCCTGCGACAACATCCAGGGCAATGGCGACGTCGCCAGGAAAATGTTCACCGCCTACGCACGGCTGAAGGACGCGGCCCTGGCCGACTGGATCGCAGCGAACGTGCCCTTTCCCAATTCCATGGTCGACCGGATCACTCCGGTCACCACGGAGGAGGACCGGGCGGCCGTTGCCGACGAGTACGGCCTTCAGGATGCTTGGCCCGTGGTGTGCGAACCGTTCGAACAGTGGGTTCTGGAGGACTCCTTCAGCATGGGCCGCCCACCGTACCAGGACGCCGGGGTGCAACTCGTTGACGACGTCGAACCGTACGAACTCATGAAGCTGCGGCTGCTCAACGCCAGCCATCAGGGCATGTGCTACTTCGGATACCTGGCCGGTTACCGGTATGCCCACGAGGTCAGCCAGGACGCCCGTTTTGCCCAATTCCTGCTCGACTACATGGACAGGGAAGCGACGCCGACCCTTAAGCCGGTTCCCGGCATCGACCTGCCGCAATACAAGCGGACGCTCATTGAGCGTTTCTCCAACGAGTATGTGCGTGACACCCTGGCCCGGCTTTGCGCGGAAAGCTCCGACCGCATTCCCAAGTGGCTGCTCCCGGTCATCCAGCTCAACCTTGACAACGATGGTGAAATCCTCCGGTCAGCGGCGATTGTGGCCAGTTGGGCGCGATACGACGAGGGGACCGACGAACAGGGTGAGCCGATCACCGTCGTCGACCGGTTGAAGGACACCCTCCAGGCGGCAGCGGCCGCCCAGCACGATGATGCCCTGGCCTTTGTGAGAAATCCGGAACTCTTCGGCGACCTGGCGCAAAACCAACGGTTCGTCGACGCGTACACCAGGGCGCTGGCGTCGCTGCACGCCAAGGGGGCCCGCGCCACCATCGAGGAACTGACGTCCTGATGCGGTTCCGGGCATCATGTTCCTCGGGTTGGACCAGGTGAAAGGAGGAGGTTTGGAGCCGTCAGAAGCCCGCCAAAGAAACGATCAGCGAAAGGCCGGCGTCCGCAGGGCCGCCCCAGCCGCAGGTGCGCTGTTGCTGCTCCTGGGGTGCCTGGGATTCATTCCGGGCGTTACCACGAACTACGCGAACCTGCGCTGGATCGGGCAGGACTCCACAGCTTTGCTGCTCGGCGTATTCCAGGTCTCGATCCTCCAAAACCTGGTTCACGCCGTCACCGGAGTGGCCGGATTCCTGCTGTCCGGCAGCGTCCGTGAGGCCAAGACCTACCTGACGATCGCCGGGGTCTTTTACCTTTTGATGGGGGTCTTTGGGCTGATCGTGTCCTACTGGACAGCGGCCAACCTGATGGCAGCCAATACCGCCGACAGCATCCTCCATCTGGCGTTATCAGCGGCCTTGCTCGCATCGGGCATCCTGCTCTCGGCCCACGGCGGGCATGAAAGGAAAGCCCGCCAAGGCTCCCGCTGACGGGACGGTTAGTCCACGAACTCCGACTGGGTCCAGATAAAGGACCAGTCAGAGTCGTCAAGCAACGGATCATCTGCTGGGCCTCCGGCGGCGGCAATGCCCGCACGGACGTAGTCGGGAAGATCCGAAGCCTGCGGATGTTCGCGCAGCCATTCCTTTGCCTTGATCTCGACTCTCGGCCACCACTGCTCGATATGCTGCGCGTCCATTACGTGCTCCTGTTCCGTCCGCGGCACGACCAGGCCCTTGTCCCGGCACCCTGATGACCAGGAATGCCGACGCTGCACCGCTGCCTCGACGGTAGTCCTGCATCGGCCCCACCGGAACCCGGCCCCACCGGAACCCGGCGCCGCGGGACGCCGGAGACACCGGGAGGCTCCTGGCCGCGGGACGCTCAACTACCGCGCTCGCGACGCCGGGGAGCGCCTTACGTCAGCAGAATAGCTGCTGTTGCCCCGGCGAGCATGGCGGGCCCGAACGGTAGGGTGGTGCGTCGGCCGCCACGTCGAAAAATCACAACGCCCAGGGCAGCCACGGCTCCGGCGAGGAAACCCCAGAAGGTGCCGACAAACCAGGACTGCCAGCCGGAAAGGCCCAGCACCAGCCCGATCAGCGCCGCCAGTTTGACGTCACCCATGCCCAGACTGGCCGGGCTGATCAGCGCCAGCAGCAGATACAACAGGAAAAGGCCTCCCGCACCGAGCCCCGCCTGCAGGAGCTGCTCCGGCCGGCCGGCGAGCAACGCGGCAGTTACGGCCAAGCCCGTGCAGAGCAACAGGGCCGGCAGGACGGTGGCGTTGGGCAACAGGCGGTGGCGCAGGTCAAGGATGGACAGTTCGACGGCGGCGACCAGGAACGCCAGCTGGACGGCCAACCGGGCGTCCAGCCCGAACCGCCAAGCAGCGAGGACAAACAGGGTGGCCGTGACAAGTTCCACCGAGCCGGGCGGCAGCCTTCCCGCGAGTCGTTCCGAAGGGGCCGCATCGGCGGGCGGCCGGATGAGGGCTTCGTCCGCCGTCGTTCCTGGTCCCTCGCCGGCCGGTCCAAACCTGCCGACCCGCACCCGGACAACGAACCCGCAGGCTATTCCCGAGGAGGCGGCGATCAGGAGC
>JAODMR010000121.1 GCA_025465475.1 Micrococcaceae bacterium | reverse complement strand
TGGATCGGCATCATCTTCGTCTACCTGCTGGCGGTCCAGTCCTCCGTCTTTCCCGCCACCGGCTATGTTCCGTTCGAGGACTCGCCGCAGGACTGGTTGTTGTCCCTCGCGCTGCCGGTGATCACCTTGGCCGTGGGTGGCGGGGCCTTCATTGCCCGCCAGACCAGGGCTTCCATGCTCGAGGCGCTCCAGCAGGAGCACATCCGGACCCTCCGGGCCACCGCCACTCCCACCTGGAAGATCCTCTACGTCCATGCCCTGCGCTACGCCAGCCTCCCGATCGTGGCCGCCATCGCACTGCAGTTCATCCAGCTTTTCGGCGGCTCCGTCATCGCCGAGCAACTCTTCGCCATGCCGGGCCTGGGCCAGGCAGTTCAGAACTCTGTCAGCAACCACGACGCCCCCTCCGTGCAGGGGGTGGTGGTGATCGCCACGGTTGTGGTGGTTGCCGTGAACCTGGTGCTGGAACTCGCCACCAAGTTTCTCGACCCGAAGTTGCGTGCCTCATGATCCCCAACGTTGCCCCCGCCCCTGCCGACTCACCGGAGCCGGCGGCAGCCGCCACCATCGTTTCCGGCACTCCCCGCAGGACGACCGCCAGGCGCTTTTCAGCCGCCAGGTTGTTCTCCACACCGGCGAGCATTGCCGGGGTGATCTGGTTGGCCGCCATGGTCGTCGCGTCCCTAACGGCCAAGCTGTGGCTGCCCTTTAAGACCGAGGACCAGGACTTCACTGCGGTGCTGTCCGGTCCCAGCGCGGCTCACTGGCTCGGCACCGACGAACTCGGCCGGGATCTCCTCAGCCGCATCTTCTCCTCCGCCGCAGGCACCCTGGGAACCTCCATGATCACGGTGATCGTCGCCGTCGGTCTCGGAACCCTGCTGGCGATGCTCGCCGCGGCCGCCGGTGAACGGATGGAAGGCATCATCAGCCGCGTCACCGAAATCATGATGTCCCTGCCTGGCACCGTGATCATCCTGGCCGTCATCGGGGCCGTGGGAACCAACATTCCGATGGTCATGGCCATCCTGGGCGTGCTGATCTCGGCCGGCATCTACCGGGTCATGCTGGGTCAGGCAAAGTCCCTGCAATCACAGCTGTACGTGGACGCGGCCAAGGTTGATGGGGTCAGCAGCGCCGGCATCAGCCTGCGTCACATCCTGCCCGGCCTGACGAACACCATTGTGGTGCAGTCAGCCCTGATCTTCGCGGTGGGCATGCTGATCCAGGCGGGCCTCGCCTTCATCGGCTTTGGGCCGCCCCTGCCGCAACCGAGCTGGGGCGGAATGATCCAGGGGGCATCGCAACATGTCTACGACACGCCGTGGCTCATGGTTCCCACCGGAGCGGTGCTGGCCCTGACGGTGCTCGCCGCCAACGCCATCGGCAACGCTCTCGGCAAGGCTCCCAACGCTGCTGCCTCCCACCTGCCCTCCGCCGCCGCGCGGCGCCAGCGGGCCAAAGCCGTGGCAGCCATCGCCGCAGCGGACCCCATCACCGCAGCGGACCCCATCACCGCAGCGGACACCGTGCCCGGGGATGGCGCGCCGGCACACTCGACGGCAGCGAACCGGCTCAGCGTCCGGAACCTCTCCGTCGGTGTGGATGACAGCGTCCGGCTGGTCACTGACGTTTCGTTCGACGTCGAACCCGGCACCGTCCTGGGCCTGGTCGGGGAATCAGGCTGCGGCAAGACCATGACCGCCCTGTCCCTGCTGGGTCTGCTGCCCTCCGGCGTGTCAGTGACCGGCGGGCAGATCCTCTGGAACGGCAGGAACCTGGCCGCGGCCACCGACAAGTCCATGGAGTCAATCCGTGGACGCGAGATCGCCCTGATCTCCCAGGAACCCATGCGGGCCCTGGATCCCATGTTCACGGTCGGCTACCAGCTCACCGCCACCATCCGACGGCTGCGCAGGACGGGCAAAGCCGAAACGAAGGCCGAGGCCCTGAGCCTGCTGGAAAAGGTGGGCATCGTCGACGCCGGGCGCATCCTTCGGACCTATCCCCACCAGATCAGCGGCGGCATGGCCCAGCGCGTGGCGATCGCCTTGGCACTGGCAGGTCGTCCCCGCCTGCTGGTCGCCGACGAGCCCACCACCGCCTTGGACGTCACAGTGCAGGCGGAGATCCTGTCGCTGCTTCGCAGCCTGGTCAAGGACACCGGAATGTCAGTGGTGATGGTAACGCACGACCTTGGCGTGGTGGCGGACCTCTGCGACCAGGTCGCGGTCATGTACGCCGGTCAGGTGGTGGAAAACGGCCGGACAGACAGCATCCTGGACAACCCCCACCACCCCTACACCTTGGCCCTGCTGGCTGCAGACCCGCACGTCAATGACGCGGCAGCCATGCCGGAACGGCTGGCAACCATCGAGGGACAGGTCCCGCAGCCCAAGGACTGGCCGGACACCTGCCGTTTTGCCGCCCGCTGCCAGTTCGCCGGCTCCGCCTGCCTGGTCCCCATCCCGCTGCTGCCCTCCGGAACCGGTGACGGTGTGGTGAGGTGCGTCAAAGCGGACGAACTGGCCGTCGAAGGGCTGGATTGGATAGCCACCGACATCCCCACCAGCCGCGTGCTGCACCTGGCCCCGGCCGGGCCGGCTGGCGCGGCACCCAGGACGACCGAAAAGGATCCCACATGAGCACCGCAACCTCGGTCCGCCCGGACTCGACCTCTCCGGCCGCAGCCCAGCCTTTGCTGGAGGTGAAGGACCTGGTGGTCCGGTACGGCCGGGGCCGGAAGGCCACGACCGTTCCAACAGCCGTCGACGGCGTGAGCTTCAGCATCGCCCCCGGGGAAACCGTCGGCCTGGTCGGGGAGTCTGGCTCCGGTAAGTCGACCATCGGCAAGGCCATCCTGGGCCTGCAGAAGGTCTCCGGCGGCACCGTCACCTACCAGGGCAAGGACATCACCACCGCCGGCGCCTCCCAACGCAGAACGCTGGGCGGGGAACTGCGGGCCGTGTTCCAGGACCCCAACTCCTCACTGAATCCCCGCAACACGGTGGGTTCCTCACTCGCAGAACCGCTCCGGCTCCGCGGCGTCAGCTCCGCCGAGGCCCGGCAGCGCGCCGAGGACATGCTGGAACGAGTCGGCTTGCCGCGCGACGCCGTGGACCGCTACCCCAGCCAGTTCTCCGGCGGCCAGCGCCAGCGCATCTCCGTGGCCCGTGCCCTGATTTGTGACCCCAAACTGGTGGTCTGCGATGAAGCCGTAAGCGCGCTGGATCTTTCCACCAGGGCCCAGGTGCTGAACCTGCTGGCCGACCTGCGCGACGAGCGGGGCCTTAGCTACCTGTTCATCGCGCACGACATTGCCGTGGTCCAGTTCCTGGCACAGCGCGTGGTGGTGCTCTACCGTGGCCAGGTAATGGAAACCGGACCCGCCGCCGCCGTTACCGAGAACCCCAAGCACCCCTTCACCCAGGCCCTGGTCGCCGCGTCCCCGGTGCCCCGGCCGGCCGAGCAGACCGCGCGACGGGAGGCACGGGAATCCCTGTGCGTACGGACCGCCGCAGCCGCGGTTGCAGCACCCGGCGGTTGCCCCTTCAGCCTGCGCTGCCCGCTGGCGACCGAGCTGTGCCGCACCGAACGGCCGGCCCTCCGGCGGGTCGGCGCTTCCGACGTCGCCTGCCACTACGCCTCCTGACCTTCACGAACCCACCTCAGCAGAACGGAAACGAACCACATGCCGCTGGCACCCTGGCACGCAGCCATGATCACCCCGGAAAGGGACTTTGACGGAGCCCCGCTCCTGCGCAAGGAGTTCCAGCTCGCAGAAGGGCACGGCGCTGTCGCCAGGGCAACCCTGCGGGCCACTGCCTATGGCGTCTATGAGGCCCTGATCAACGGCGTGCCGGTGGGTGAGGACGTGCTGAGCCCCGGCTGGAGTTCGTATGAATGGCGGCTGCGCTACCGCAGCTACGACGTCACGTCGCTGCTGAAGCCCACCACGGTTCTCGGAGTGTCGCTGGGGAACGGCTGGTACCGGGGCCGATTGGCGTGGCACGGCATGTCCGGGCTGTACGGATCGGAACTGGGCTTCTACGGGCAATTGGACATTGAATTCGCCGACGGGCACGTGCAGTCCGTCGCCTCGGATGCCTCCTGGCAGTCCGGCCCCTCCGCCACCACATCAAACGACCTGTACGACGGGCAGACCATCGACGCCCGCCGGAACCAGCCCGGTTGGGCCCTGCCGAACTTTGACGCCGGAAGCTGGGTCGGTGTGCGCCCGGTGGAGTTCGACGTCGACAGGCTCGCCGAACCGGTGGGACCGGCCGTGGTGCGCACCGCCGTCATCCCACCCGTTCGGATCTTCACCTCGCCCAGCGGCAAGTCCCTGGTGGACTTTGGACAGAACCTGGTGGGCTGGTTGCGGTTCACCGTCCGGGGCCAGGCCGGGCGAACCATCACTGTTCGGCACGCCGAAGTGCTGGAGGACGGCGAGCTGGGAGTGCGGCCGCTCCGGTCCGCCAAGGCCGCGGACACCCTCATCCTCTCCGGCGGCGAGGACTTCTTTGAGCCGACCAAAACCTTCCACGGCTTCCGCTACGCCGAGATCACCGGCTACCCCGGCGACATCAGCGCCGCCGACCTGGAAGCGGTCGTGGTCCACTCCGACACACCAAGGACCGGCTGGTTCTCTTGCTCTGATGACCGCGTCAACCAGCTGGTCGCCAACTCCGTGTGGGGTCAGAAAGGCAACTTCCTCGACGTCCCCACCGACTGCCCGCAGCGCGACGAGCGGCTCGGCTGGACCGGCGACATCGCCGTCTACGCCGCGACCGCCGCCTACCAGTTCGACGTCGCCGACTTCCTGCACAAGTGGCTGCTCGACCTCGCGGTCGAGACCGCCGACCATCCCCACCCTCGCGTGCCCCTCGTCGTTCCTGACGTGCTGAAGTACGCCCGGTACCAGACCGGCTTCGAGATGCCGATCTCCGGCCCCACAGCGATCTGGGGCGACGCCGCCGTCTGGGTACCCCAAGCCCTCTGGTCGGCCTACGGCGACCGTGACCGGCTCGCCGCGCACTACCCAGCCATGGTCATGCACCTCGAGTCGGTGGAACCACGCCTCTCCGCCACAGGCCTCTGGGACCAGGACATGCAGCTCGGAGACTGGCTCGACCCCGACGCCTCCCCCCACGAGCCGGCCAAAGCCAAGGCCGACCCCGGAGTGGTCGCCACCGCCAGCTTCAACCGCTCG
>JAODMR010000006.1 GCA_025465475.1 Micrococcaceae bacterium | reverse complement strand
TGTCCGCTTAGCCAAGGCTGAGGTGGGGCGCTGAAGCGGCGCACCACCACCGGCCGCGGAGCCACCGGCCACGACCACCGGGGCTTCGACCCTTGCTCGCCGAGGGCATCGGAGAGCGGGCCGCCGGAGCCCCGGAAACCGGAAACGTCGGTGGGGACCGCGCGTGAAGCGATCTGCAGGCCCGTGGCGACGGCTCCGGAGCCCGCGCCGGCCAGAATAAATGCAAGGCAGCATACACCGACGCCAAGCAGGGGTCCCATGCCTCCAGTCTTGCTCCTGGACAGGACGCCGGCTCCTCCAAGTTGGGGCCGGTTCAGCAACGCGTGGCTTCGGAAGCTGTGCAGGGCTGGTGCCGGCTGACGTCGTCCGGGAGCCACTGCCGCTGTAGTAGTATGGATGGAGCAACCCGCGATGTGGGTTGACTACGCGCGCCCTTGCCGGGCAGCCCCCCAGGTCCCTCGGAATTCCTTCCGGATCGGCCCGGGTTCGACTGTCTGGATTGCGCTTCCGATCGGTCCGTTCCAGTTGTGTGGATTCGGGTACGGAGGGCAATGGGTGCCAGGAGCACGACCGGGTGGAACACACTGCCCGGATTTCAGGCTAATAACCGTAAAAACAGAAGGAGCGCCGGCATGCCCGTCGTAACCATGCGCCAGCTGCTTGACAGCGGCGTCCACTTTGGACACCAGACCCGTCGTTGGAACCCGAAGATGAAGCGCTTCATCTTCACCGAGCGCAACGGCATCTACATCATCGACCTGCAGCAGTCGCTGTCCTACATCGACCGCGCCTACGAATTCGTCAAGGCCACTGTTGCCCACGGCGGAACCGTCCTCTTCGTCGGCACCAAGAAGCAGGCGCAGGAAGCCATTGCCGAGCAGGCCACGCGCGTCGGCCAGCCCTACGTGAACCAGCGTTGGCTCGGCGGTATGCTGACCAACTTCCAGACCGTCGCCAAGCGCATCCAGCGCATGAAGGAACTGGAAGAAATCGACTTCGACGACGTCGCCGGTTCCGCTTACACCAAGAAGGAACTGCTGCTGCTGCGCCGTGAGCTCACCAAACTGGAGAGCAACCTTGGCGGTATCCGCAACCTGACCAAGGCTCCCTCGGTTGTCTGGGTTGTCGACACCAAGAAGGAACACCTCGCCATCGACGAGGCCAAGAAGCTCAACATCCCCGTGGTCGCCATCCTGGACACCAACTGCGATCCGGACGAGGTCGACTTCCCGATTCCGGGCAACGACGACGCTATCCGCTCCGTAAACCTGCTGACCCGTGTGGTTGCTGACGCCATCGCCGAAGGCCTGATCGCCCGCAACAACAAGGCAACCGGCAACGAAGAAGCTCCGGCTGAGCCCCTGGCCGAGTGGGAGCGCGAGCTGCTCGAGGCTGCCCCCGCCGCTGATGCTGCTCCGTCCGCTGAGGCTGCTCCGGCCGCCGACGCTGCCCCCGCCGACGCTGCCCCCGCCGAGAGCGCCGCTCCGGAAGCCGCCGCAGAGGCCGGCGACAAGTAGCAACGACTCCGCAACGCCCTCCGGGGTGTTGCAGTAATCGGCAGGACAGCCGCCCACCGGGGGCTGTCCTGCCGATTGCCTGAGTGCCGGATCCCAGCGATACCAGCACCGGGCGAGCAACCATTTTTCGAATAGGAATTGAGGAGTTTCCATGGCGAATTACACCGCTGCTGACATCAAGGCCCTGCGCGAGCGCACCGGCGCCGGAATGATGGATGTCAAGAAGGCTCTGGACGAGGCCAACGGCGACGCCGACAAGGCACTGGAGCTCATCCGCATCAAGGGCCTCAAGGGCGCCACCAAGCGCGAGGGTCGTTCCACCGCTGAAGGCCTCGTTGCCGCAACCGTGACCGACGGCGTCGGCGTCATGGTCGAGGTCAACTGCGAGACCGACTTCGTGGCCAAGGCCGGCCCGTTCATCGACTTCTCCAACAAGGTGCTTGCCGCAGCCGTCGAGTCCGGCGCTGCCGACGTCGACGCCCTGCTGGCTCACACCGTTGACGGCAAGCCGCTCTCCGAGCTGGTCATCGAAGCCGGTGCCCTGCTGGGCGAAAAGGTGGCCGTCCGCCGCCTGGCCCGCGTCGAAGGTGCCACCGTGGATGCCTACCTGCACAAGACGTCCAAGGACCTGCCCGCGCAGGTTGGCGTGCTGTTCGCCGTCGACGGGGCTGCCGGTGAAGCTGCCGCAGCCGCCCACGACGTGGCCGTGCACATCGCTGCGTACGCCCCGACCTACCTGACCCGCGACGAGGTTCCCGCGGACCTGGTGGAGAACGAGCGCCGCATCGCCGACGAGACCGCCCGCGCCGAAGGCAAGCCCGAAGCTGCGCTGACGAAGATCGTCGAAGGCCGCCTGACAGGCTTCTTCAAGGAGAGCGTCCTGGTTGACCAGGCGTTCGCCAAGGACGCCAAGAAGAGCGTCGCCCAGGTGCTGCAGGAAGCCGGCGTCAGCCCGGTCGCGTTCGCGCGTTTCCGCGTGGGTGCATAGCCTGTAAGCAAGCACTTTTAGGAAAGGGGGTGGTCACGTACGTGACCGCCCCCTTTTTTCTGCCGGCACCCCAGCCGATAGGCTGGGGCTGACCCCGATAGAGACCCCCTCCATTCCATTTGACGGTCACCGTGCCACGGGAAGGCGACATGAGCATCGATAACCTAGTTTCCGAGGACAGTGCAGAGGCCAAAACGGCACCCCAGGCGGACAGCTGCCCCACCGTTGAGCACCAGCCGCGGCGCCGGGTCCTGCTCAAGCTGTCCGGGGAAGTGTTCGGCGGCGGCAAGCTCGGCGTCGACCCCGAGACCGTCCGGAACATTGCCGAGCAGATCGCCGACACGCAGGGCACCGTCGAAGTGGCCATCGTCGTCGGCGGTGGCAACTTCTTCCGCGGAGCCGAACTGTCCCAAAGCGGCATGGACCGCTCCCGCGCCGACTACATGGGCATGCTGGGAACCGTGATGAACTGCCTGGCCCTGCAGGACTTCCTGGAGCAGGCAGGGGTTGAAACCCGAGTGCAGAGCGCCATCACCATGGGCCAGGTCGCCGAGGCCTACATTCCCCGCCGGGCGATCCGCCACTTGGAGAAGGGCCGGGTCGTCATCTTCGGCGCAGGCGCTGGACTGCCCTACTTCTCCACCGACACCGTCGCCGCCCAGCGTGCGCTGGAAGTTCACGCCGACGTCGTGCTGATGGCCAAGAACGGCGTCGACGGCGTGTACACCGCCGACCCCAAGAAGGACCCCGACGCCAGGAAGCTGGAAAGCCTGACGTACGACGAGGCGATGCAGCGCGACATCCGGGTAATGGACCAGACCGCGTTCAGCCTGTGCCGGGACAACAACGTCACCATGTTGGTTTTTGGCATGGAGGGTGCGGGCAACGTATCCCGTGCCATTCTGGGTGACAAGCTGGGCACGCTCGTCACTCCCTGACCCCGGACGTCGGCCGTGGCGGCCCGTCCCTGGACTGTTCCGGACAGGTCTCCGCGACGCCGGGAAGGGCCCGGGTCGCCATGGCGCCGCGCTAGGATGAAGTCAGAAACCGCCGCTGCCGGAGCACACAGGCAGCGCAGGAATACGTGAGGAAGAAACTGTGATCGAAGAGACCCTGCTAGAGGCCGAAGACAAGATGGATAAGGCAGTGGAAGTCGCCAAGGAAGACTTCGCGTCCATTCGCACCGGCCGGGCCAACCCGGGCCTGTTCGCCAAGGTCATGGTTGAGTACTACGGTTCCCCCACTCCGCTGCAGCAGTTGGCCTCCTTCGCCGTTCCGGAAGCGCGGACCCTGCTGATCACGCCCTATGACAAGACGGCGCTGCGGGACATTGAGCGTGCCCTGGGTGACTCCGAAGTCGGAGCAAATCCCTCCAACGACGGCAACGTCATCCGCGTTGTCATGCCGGAACTGACCCAGGAACGTCGGCGCGAGTACGTGAAGATTGTCCGCAGCAAGGGCGAGGATGCCAAGGTCTCCATCCGCAACATCCGCCGCAAGGCCAAGGATGAGCTGGACCGCATCGTCAAGGACGGCGACGCCGGCGAGGACGAAGGAGCACGCGCCGAGAAGGAACTCGACGCGCTGACCAAGT
>JAODMR010000134.1 GCA_025465475.1 Micrococcaceae bacterium | reverse complement strand
CAGCCCACAGGCCAGGTTGGAGGTGCTGGCAAAGCCGGCGATGATGGCTGCGCGGGAGGCTGCCACCGCTGCCTCCTCGTGGGTGCGGCGCGACCCCATTTCAATGCAGGGCCGGCCTCCCGCGGCGGTGACCATGCGGGATGCTGCGGAGGCGATGGCACTGTCGTGGTTCAGCACCGACAGTACGTACGTTTCCAGGATGCACGCCTCGGCAAAGGACGACTCGATGGTCAGGATGGGGGAGTTGGGGAAGTACACCTCGCCCTCCGCGTAACCGGAGATGGTCCCGGAGAAGCGAAAGTCCGCCAGCCACGCCAGGGTCTGGTCGTTGACCACCCGGTTCCGCGCAAGGAACTCCAGTTCCGTCTCGCCGAAACGGAAAGCCCGGATGCCCTCCAGCAACCGGCCGGTACCGCCCACCACGCCGTAGCGGCGTCCGTCCGGCAACCGGCGGGCGAACGCCTCGAAAATGCTCCTGCGGTGCGCGGCACCGGAGTGCAGGGCCGCCTGCAGCATGGTCAGCTCGTAGTGATCGGTGAACAACGATGTTCCGGGCAGCTCCGTAACGGGCGGATTAGTCACGAAATTCACTCTAACGGCGCGGCACTAGAATGGACACATGAGTGTCAGCACTGTGCCCGAAACCACCAGGGAAACCGGAACGGACCAGCGCAGCCTCCCGGACACTCCGTGGGTCCTGATTGTCTGGAACGATCCGGTAAACCTGATGAGCTACGTCAGCTACGTCTTCCAAAGCTACTTTGGCTACTCGGAGGCAAAGGCGGAACAGTTGATGATGCAGGTGCATTCGGAGGGAAAGTCGGCAGTGACGGCAGGCAGCAAGGAAAAAATGGAGGTTGACGCGGTGGCGATGCACGGCTTTGGACTGTGGGCCACCGTTCAGAAGGACAACCGTGGCTAGGGCCTTCAAGGCTGGACGCAAGGGCATCACCGGGCACCTCGAAGCGGCGGAGCGTGACCTGCTGCGGAACCTGTTCGCGGACATCGTCGAACTGCTGGAGCCGAACGTTCCGGCTTCCGAGGACCCGCTCGCCGCCCTGATCGGCGTCGACATGGACGTCACTGTGCCGGATGATCCGGCGCTGCGTCGGCTGTTGCCGGACGTCTCCCGCGAGGACGCGGCCATGTCCCTGGAGTTTCGCCAGCTCACCGAAAGGTCCCTCCGGGAGTCCAAGATCGGTGCCCTGAAGGCCGCTGCGCTGGGGCTGGAAGCGGACAAGCTGGTGCTTACCGACGATCAGGCCCGGCAATGGTCCACGGCACTGAACGACGTTCGCCTGGTCCTGTCCGAACGCCTGAAGATCCGCACCGAGGAGGACGCCAACCGGGTTCACCGTATGCAGGACTGGTCCCAGGCCGACGACGTCGAAAGTTACCTGGCGCTGGTCTACAACTTCGTCTCGTGGCTGCAGGAAAGCCTGGTCCAGGCGTTGCTGCAGGGGCTCCAGGACCGCCGCTGACAGTTGCCGGTGGACCTGCGACATCAGCCGGAACGGTTCCTGTGACGAAGGGAACGGAGCCGGCAGTTACGTCCCGGCACGGGTTCGAACTATCCTGAAACGATCATGACCTCAGCACCTCACGGCAGCACGGCCGACAGGCCCATCGGCATCTTCGACTCCGGCGTCGGCGGACTGACCGTTGCCCGGGCGGTGATTGACCAGCTGCCCAATGAGTCGATCCTCTACGTGGGGGACACCGCCAACGGTCCCTATGGCCCCCTGCCCATCGCCGAGGTCCGCGCCAACGCCCTGGGTGTCATGGACGAGCTGGTCGATTCAGGAGTCAAGCTGCTCGTGATCGCCTGCAACTCGGCCTCCGCCGCCGTGTTGCGCGACGCCCGGGAACGGTACACCGCCCGTTACGGCATCCCGGTGATCGAAGTGATCCAGCCCGCGGTGCGCCGGGCCGTGGCGGCAACCCGCAGCGGCCATGTCGGGGTCATCGGTACGTCCGCGACCATCGGCTCCCGCGCCTACGAAGACACCTTCGCAGCGGCACCAAACCTGACCATATCGTCGGCCGCGTGCCCGGACTTTGTGCGCTTTGTTGAATCGGGCATCACCGCCGGGCCGGAGCTGATCAGCACGGCGGAGTCCTATCTGGCGCCGCTAAAGGACGCCGGCGTGGACACCCTGGTGCTCGGCTGCACCCACTATCCGCTGCTCACCGGCGTGATTTCGTACGTCATGGGCGACGGCGTCACGCTGGTTTCGAGCGCCGAGGAAACTGCCAAGGACGTGTACCGCGCCCTGGTGGGGCACGACCTGGAACGCACGTCCACGACCCCGCCGCGGCACAACTTTGTCGCCACCGGCAACGCCGACTCCTTCGAGGTGCTGGCCCGGCGCTTCCTCGGTCCCGAGGTGCTCAGCGTCGAGCAGGTGGAACACGTCGCAGCGCACTATCCCACCGGCTCCATGGCCCGGATAACACCGGAGATGATCGCGGCGGCACAGGCCGCCGCCGACGAGCCGCGGCTGTCCAACTTTGTGCGCGCCGCGGAAGCGCCGATCCGGTGAAACTGACCATCGTGGGCTGCAGCGGCTCCTTTCCCGGACCACAGTCACCCGCGTCCTGTTACCTGCTCACCGCCCACGACGGCGTCAGGCCGTGGCGGATCCTGCTGGACCTGGGCAGCGGCGCCCTGGGCGCCGTACAGAAGTACATGGATCTGGAGGACATCGACGCGATATTCCTCAGCCACCTGCATCCAGATCACTGCATGGACCTGTGCGGGCTGCACGTGGCGGTGCGCTGGAATCCGGCCGGTTGGCGTGCCGGCCGGATCCCCGTGTGGGGCCCGGCAGCGACGGCTGACCGGCTGGCCACAGCCTACGGGTTGGAACTGGACCCGGGCATGCACTCCGAGTTCAGGTTCAACCGCTGGACCGAACGCGAAGCGGTCCAGCTGGGGCCCTTCCGGATCACGCCGTACACCGTGAACCACCCGGTGGAGGAGGCCTACGCCCTGCGCGTTGAAGCCACCGAATATGATGGCACCGGCGTGGACCGGGTGAGTGTGTTGACCTATTCCGGCGACACGGACTCCTGCCCGGGGCTGGTGGAAGCGGCCCAGGGGGCCAATCTTTTCCTGTGCGAAGCGGCCTTCGAGGAGGGTCGCGACGATGACATCAAGGACGTCCATCTGACCGGCAAACGCGCCGCCCAGGCTGCCGCCAAGGCCGACGTCCGGCGGCTGCTGCTGACCCATTTGCCGGTCTGGACGGACGCGAACCGGGTGGTCGAGGAGGCACGGCCGGAGTTTGACGGCGACGTGGCCGTCGCCGTTGCCGGAGTGCACTACTCGGTGTGAGGCTTCCCCCAACTAAGGTGGAACCATGACTACAGGCGATATTTCGGCTCTTACCGGCACCCTTCGGGCGGATGGGCGAACCCCTGACCAGCTCCGTGACATCAGCATCACCAGGGGCTGGTCCCAGCAGGCGGAAGGCTCCGCGCTGATTGAGTTCGGCAACACGCGGGTGCTGTGCACCGCTTCCCTGACCGCCGGTGTGCCCCGGTGGCTCAAGGGAGAGGGCAAGGGCTGGGTGACCGCCGAATACGCGATGCTTCCCCGGGCCACCAACACCCGTTCCGACCGGGAGTCAGTCAAGGGCAAGATCGGTGGGCGCACGCACGAGATTTCACGCCTGATCGGCCGGTCGCTACGTTCCATCATCGACACCAAGGCGCTGGGCGAAAACACCATCGTGCTGGACTGCGACGTGCTGCAGGCCGACGGCGGAACGCGCACCGCGGCCATCACCGGAGCCTACGTGGCCCTGGCCGACGCTATCCGCTACGCGCGGGACAAGAAGCTGATCGGCCGCAACGCCCAGCCGCTGATCGACACCGTCGCCGCCGTGTCGGTGGGCATCATCGACGGTGTCCCCATGCTGGACCTGCCCTATGTGGAGGACGTGCGCGCCGAGACCGACATGAACGTCGTGGTGACCGGATCCGGCAAGTTCGTCGAGGTGCAGGGCACCGCCGAGGGTGCACCCTTCGACCGCGCCGAACTGGACGCCCTGCTTGATCTTGCCCTGCTGGGCACGGCCCAGCTGGCACAGATCCAGCGCGACACCCTGGGCGCATGAACCTCCCGGACGGGCCGCGCCTGGTGCTGGCCACGCACAACCAAGGCAAGCTGCGGGAGCTGCGGGAACTGCTCCGCGGACAGGTGCCCGGATTGGATGTGGACACCCAGGTGGTGGACGCCGGCGCCGTCGGAGCTCCGGATGTCGCCGAGACCGGCGTAACCTTTGCGGCGAACTCGCTGCTCAAGGCCCACGCCGTGGCTGAAGCCACCGGGCTGGTGTCGATCGCCGATGATTCGGGGTTGGCCGTGGACGTGCTCGGCGGTGCCCCAGGGATCTTCTCGGCACGCTGGAGCGGCCGCCACGGCGATGATCAGGCGAACCTTGATTTGCTCCTCGCCCAGCTTGCCGACATTGGGGATTCGCATCGTGGCGCAGCCTTCGTTTGCGCCGCCTCCCTGGTGGTGCCCGCAACGGCCGACAGTCCCGGCACCGAACACGTGGAGAGCGCGGAACTGCGGGGCCGCCTGCTGCGCGCGCCTCGGGGCGGGGGAGGCTTCGGCTATGACCCGATCCTCGCCCCGGAGGGCCTGGACAAGAGTTGTGCCGAACTGAGCCCGGCGGAAAAGAACGCCATCAGCCACCGGGGTCAGGCCTTCCGCCAGTTATTGCCGTACATCACCGCTGCCTTGGGCTAGAACGAACAGAGGCAGCACACCCTGAGGGTGTCCTGCCGCTGTTTGTCCTGCCGCTGTTTTGTCCTGACGCTGGAGGCTATCGGGCGTCGGAGTTGTTCCTGCCCTTGCGCCTGGCGGTGTAGCCCTTGAGGAACTCGATGATGAGCGGCACCACGGAAATCAGCACGATGACGATGAAGATCACATCGAGGTTCTCCTGCACCCACGGCACCCGGTCGCCCAGGATGTAGCCCAGCGTGGTCACGCCGCCGGCCCAGAGCACGGCGCCGACGGCGTTGAACAGGACGAAGCGGCGTCGTTGCATACCGGCGACGCCAACGATGACCGGCACGAAAGTGCGAACGATAGGCACAAAGCGCGCCAGCACCAGGGCCATGCCACCGTGCTTCTCGAAGAAGCGGTGCGCCTTGTCGACGTTCTCCCGCTTGAACAGCCGTGAATCGGGCCGGTTGAACAGGGCGGGTCCAGCCTTGCGGCCGATGAAGTACCCGACCTGGTTCCCCACGAAGGCGCAAACGATCAGCAGTGCCACGAGCAGTGCGACGTTGAACTGAATGGTTCCGGTGGCAGCCAGCAGGCCGGCCGTGAACAGCAGCGAATCTCCGGGCAGGAAGAACCCGATCAGCAGGCCCGTTTCGGCGAAGATAATGGCTCCTGCCAGCACCACCACCCAGGGCCCAAGGGCCGGGTTGCTGAGGATGACCTGCGGGTCAAGCCACGGGGGCAGCAGCCCGGTGGAGACGGACCCTCCCCCCATCAGGGCAGGAAGGGCAGAGGGCAGGATGGCTACGGAAGTCACCCTTCAAGGGTACTGGACACGAATCGCACCGCCCGGTCAGGCGATCCGCTCCAGGCCGTCCCCGTCCCGGTCCGGTACGGTGCGAAGCCCCAAAGCGGTCTCCAGGTCAATGCCCGCGGAAAAGTGAACGGTCCGTAGTCCCAGCCGGTCCGCTGCTTCGACGTTTTCCGCCACGTCATCGATGAAGGTCACGGTGCCGGGATCCGCGTTCAGTTCGCCCAGGACATGCTGGAAGATCGCCGGATCGGGCTTGAGCAGCCCCAACTGGCCGCTGAAGAAGAGTCGGCTGAAGTACCGAACCCACGGCGACGATGAACTGAAGGTGGCGGCCATCGGCGCCGGCATGTTGGACAGCAGGGCCAGCCCTGCGCCACTGCCCTCCAGTTCCTCCAGCACGTCCAGGGTATCCAGGTTGCAGTGTGACCATTGCCGGGCATCAAGAGCATCGAGCTGGTTGGCGGAGCCACCTGAAACCGGCCGCCCCAGCGCCCTGCTCCAGTACTGCACCGGGTCCAGCCGCCCGGCGTCGTACTCCCTGCGATGCCGCCAGTAGCCGCTCGTCTGGGACTCCAGCTCGACCCCCGCCACCTCTTCCAGGGCCCGCCAGTCCTCGGATTCGGGGGCCAGGGAAATGACCATGCCAAAGTCGAAAAGGAACCAGTGTCCGGGCCTCGCCTGAGCAACCATGCGGTCAGCCTAACCACCGCCCCCGACGCCGCAAAGGGCCGGGAGGTTAACTCTGGATAACTTCTGGTGGGTTCCAGCCCGACCGGCACCGCACACAGCGGACAGCACACAGCGGTACGCCACGATGGCGCGCGGGCCCCAGCATCCCCGATTTCCGTACTGGGCGACGGTAGCGTGTGGGGCGTGGGTTTGGAGTTCACTGCGATAGATTTCGAAACAGCCAATGGATTTCGAGGGTCCCCCTGCGCCGTCGGACTCAGCAAGGTCCGGGATGGCAGGATCGTCGAGGAGGCGTCCTGGCTGATGCGGCCTCCGGAAGGCCACGACCACTTTGACTCCCGCAATATGCAGATTCATGGCCTGACTCCCGACCTGGTGGCTTCCGCGCCCCGTTTTGGTGACCTTTTCGCCGAGATCGGCGGCTTCATCGGCACCGACGTCGTGGTGGCCCACAACGCAGCCTTCGACATGGGCGTCATCCGCTCAGCACTGGAAGTCTCTGAGCTGCCCGGTCCTGCCTATGACTACGCCTGCACCGTGGCGCTGTCCCGTCGCACCTACACCCTGCCGTCCTACTCGCTGCCCTTCGTCGCGGAGGCCGCCGGCGTTCCCTTGGTCAACCACCACGACGCTGTCGAGGACGCCCGTGCCTGTGCCGGCATCCTCATCGACCTGGCGGAGCGACATGAGGCCCGCAGCGTGGCTGACACCATGGCACGTGCGGGACTTCCGCTGCCCCGCCTGGCGTCGTACACCCCTGGCGTGGATGAGTTGTCGAAGGCGACGCGGACTGCCCTGGCCCGTGCCGCCACCGGCAGCGTTGACGCCGCCGTCGGCTGGTCGGGATGGCCGGAGGAGGGGGACAACCCGGAACCCAACCTCGCGGCAGATCCGACTCACCCGCTCTTCGGCCAGACGGTGGTTTTCACCGGCAATCTGCAGATGCCCCGCGGAACCGCAAAGGACCACGCCGCCCGGCTCGGTGCCCAGCCAGCCAGCAGTGTGACCCGCCGGACGACGGTACTGGTGGTCGGGGACGGCTTCGTCGCCGCCGATCTCCGCTCCGGGCGGGTGACCGGCAAGGCCCGCCGGGTGCTGGAACTGCACGCCCGCGGGCACGCCATTGACGTGCTCTCGGAACGGGAATTCCTGCACCTGCTCAGCTAGCGGACGGCGGCTCTTGATAGGGTTTCTGCAGATGGCCGCGGCATCGTCGGCTGCAGGATCCGCCGGACTGCCGCGCTGTGCGGCAGTGTCGGCAGTAGAACGCAAGGAGGTCCTCGACGGTGACGGACACCAGCGAACACACCAGCACTCCGGACCGCCACCCGGCACTGGTTGTCGCCGACGGCCTGGCCGATGCGAAATCCCTCGACGTGGTGGCCCGCTTTGGGTTCGCTGTCACGGGCGTCCTGCACATTCTGATCGGGGCGATCGCCCTGCGCATAGCCTTCGGCGGTGCCGGCAAGGCGGACCCCGGGGGAGCGATTGAGCTGTTGGCACAGCAGCCCTTCGGCGCAGTGCTGCTCTGGGCAGGTTTCATCGGTTGCGGCGGGCTGGCGCTATGGCAATTCTTTGAAGCAACCGTTCGCGCGCGGCACCTGGAGGGCGGGGCGCGGTGGTCCAAGGGAATCGCCTCGGGCTCCCTGAGCATCGGTTACGGTTCCATCGCCGCCACCCTGGCCCGCTTCGCGGTGGGAAGGGGTTCCGACTCGGGGCAGTCCTCCCGCGACTTCACGGCGTCGATCCTGCAGTGGAGCCTTGGCGTGGAAGTCCTGCTGGCCGTGGCCGCCGTGGTGACCATCATCGGCATCTATTTCATCGTCAAAGCCCTGACCAAGAAGTTCAAGACGGAGCTGCACTTTGAGAACTCCCGCCGCGGGCACCTGATGTCGGCGCTGGGCGTCGTCGGCCACATCGCGAAAGGGGTTGCCCTGATCCTGCTTGGCGTGCTGATCGGGGTGGCGGCGGTGAAGCACTCACCGGAGGAGTCAACCGGCCTGGACGGCAGCCTCCGTGCGCTCACCGACCAGCCGTACGGCGCCTATGCCCTCAGTGCCATTGCCTGCGGCCTGGTCTGTTACGGCGTCTTTGCCGTCGTGCGTTCCCGGTATGGCCGGATGTGACCTCCGGCGAAATGGTCAGGAAGCGCCGGTGACTTCGAGCAGGTTTTTGGCCATCGACTGGATCAGGCCTGCCGCCTGCGCCAGGGCAAGCCAGGCCTGTGGCAGGCACTCCTCTCCGTAGAAGGCGCCCAAAATGGCTCCGGCGACGGTCCCGGTGACTTCGCTGGCGCCGTCGATGTTAACCGCCAGCCGAACCGCGCTGAGGAAGTGTTCGGTCGGGGAGGCTGCGGCCGCCTCCGTCGCCAGAACCGTGTACAGACCCATGGCCAGCGCCTCGGTTGCCGTGTTCCCGTTGCCCAATTCAGCAGGTATCCCGTCGGTTCCAGATCGGCCCGCCGCGGCCAGGGTCAGGGCAGCGTCCAGGGCCGCCGCAACGGAAGGGTCTGCTGACGGCGTCGCAGCCGCATGGTCCCTGGCCGAGGACGCCGCCCCTGCCGGATCGAGACCGCCATGGACCAGGCAGTGGATCAGCCAGCCGTAGGCTGCTGCGGTCTGGATGGCCGACGCGTGGCCGTGTGTCAGCGCGGCGGCGTTACCGGCCAGGGTTGCGGCAACGGTGGCTGGCAGGTGCGGGATCAGCCCGAACGGAGCGGAGCGGGCGACCACCGCTGCGCCCCTGGCCAGTGGGTTGAGCGGACGTCCGGGAGTACCCATCTCCCCGCTCGCCAGTGCAGAAAGTACTGTCGGATCGGGGTCGCGGCGATGGTGCAGGATGTCCTGGCGGTCGATCCACCGGGGCTGGGGGAGGGGAGCGGCTGCGGAAGCCGGCTCCTCCTGGGTGGCGAGCCAGCGGAGGTAAGCCAGCCACAGGATCGCGGCCTCGTCGGCCGCCACGCCGTCATTAGCCCACTCCAGCGCCTCGATCAGGCCGTCAAGGGTGTACAGGGTCAGTTGCGTGTCCGCGCCGAATTGGATCTGCTCGCCGGCCTGTGACGCGTCCAGCAGTCCGGCCGGTCCAAAGCGGGCCTGAATGGTAGCGATGTCGTCGGCATGGACGAGGTATCCCAGGGAGTTTCCCAGTGCACCGCCCATCAGGCAGGCCTGGACACGGGAGGCGAAGGGAGCGGACGGCGAAGAAACCATGATTCCAATCTAGCGCCGTCTCCCGGTGGCGCCGTCGGGCACAGCAAACGCACATCTCGGTACAGTAACGTGAGGAACCGTGCCCGATCGGCCCCGCAGGCCGACACCAGCCCATCAAAAGGAACCTTTTTTATGACATCTTTCAGTTCTGCCACGGCGATCGAATCCGCCCCGGGGAAAGCGGGTGAGCGGGAGGAGCTGCAGCCGGACCGCGGTTACGGCCTGGCAACGCGACTGGGGGTTGAGGCGCTCGGATCCTTCCTGCTGATTTTCGCCGGATTGGGCATCGCGTTGTTCAACGGTGCCGGCAACCAGACCTCGGTCCCGGTTGGCTTTGGCTTCGGGCTGGCGCTCATGGCGGCACTCATTGCCTTCGGCCATATCTCCGGTGGGCATTTCAACCCCGTCGTCTCCGTCGCGTCGGCCCTGGCCGGCAGGATCAAGTGGCTTCACACACTGTGGTACGTGCTGGCCCATGTCGTTGGCGGTATCCTGGCCGGACTGATCCTGTTCCTGCTGCTCAACATCTTCCCCGCCGTCACCAGCGGCACGGGTTCGGTCACCGCGCGGACGCTCTTCAGCAGCCTGTCCAACGGCTACGCCGAGCATTCCCCCTCGCAGATTCCGTTGGCCGGCGCGCTGCTGATCGAGGTCGTCGCCACCGCCGTCTTCGCCGCCGTCGTCCTCGGCGCCACCCAGGCCCGGGCCAACCGCGCCCTGTCCCCGGTTGGCATCGGCCTGGCCTACGCCGTCCTCATCACTGTTGCCCTGCCCCTGACCAACGCCTCCCTGAACCCGGCGCGCTCGCTGGCCACCGTCTTCTTCGCGGAATCCTGGGCCCCGGGACAGCTGTGGCTCTTCTGGGTGGCACCGCTGCTCGGCGCTGCGTTGGCCGGGCTGGTGTACCGCGCCTTCGCCGCACCGGAGAACCGGAGCTCCTCCTCCGTTGTGGCCGACGGCGGCTCAGACGACCGGTTGGACGGGCGCGATGACGACGAGGCGTTCGATGCGCCGGCCGGCCCGTCCCATGAATCGGCGGCAGGAGTTCCTGCTGTGGCACCCGTGACTGCCCCCGCCGGCGGCACCCCTTTCGGCGGCACCGACCAAACCGGCCGACAGCGCGCTGCCGGTCGCACGGACGCGCAGGACTTCTTCGACAATCCGTCGTCCGGTTCCTGATTTCCGCCCAGAACCGCCCCTGAGGCGCACGACACAGCGCCACAACGGCTGCCCTCGACATTCCTGTCGGTGGCAGCCGTTAGCGTAGAAGTATGCGGTTCCTACACACCTCCGACTGGCATTTGGGCCGATCCTTCCATGGCGTCGGCATGTTGGCGGCGCAGCGGCGTTTCGTGGATCAACTCCTCGAGACGGTGCAGCAGCACGCGGTCGACGTCGTGCTGGTGGCCGGCGATGTGTACGACCGCGCACTGCCCGGAGTGGACGTGGTGAAGGTGCTCGATTCAGCGCTTGAGCGGCTGACGGCCCTTGGCGTGCAGGTCATTGTGACCAGCGGTAACCACGACTCGGCCACCCGCCTGGGCTTCGCCGCCAAGGTCCTGGAGCGCGGGGGAGTACACCTGCGGACCAGGATCGAGGATTTGGCTACCCCTGTGTTGCTGCCACTGGCGGCGGCGTCCGGCCCGGCAGCTGGTCAGGCAGGTGGTCCGACAGGTGGTCCGACAGGGGCTCACGATCACGTGCAGCAGGTAGCGGTCTACGGGCTGCCCTATTTGGAACCGCGGATGGTGGCCGAGCATCTCGGCGTTGACACGCCCTCCCACTTTGCCGTCACCGAGGCGGCCCTGCAGCTGGTACGCGCGGACCTGGCAAGCCGCACCGACGTGGCGCAGGCCGTGGTTCTGGCCCACACCTTCGCCAGTGGAGGGATCACTTCGGACAGTGAACGGGACCTGAGCATCGGCGGTGTCGGTGCGGTGCCGTTGGATCTCTTCGACGATTTCGCCTATGTTGCGCTGGGCCATCTGCACGGCCGGCAGAGCCTCAGCAACAGTGTGCGGTATTCGGGTTCGCCCCTGGCCTACTCCTTTTCCGAGGCCCGCCACCACAAGGGCGGCTGGCTGGTGGACCTGGGGGCCGACGGACTGACGTCGGTGGAAGCCGTCAGCTGGCCGGCGGAAAAGGAACTGGCCCTGCTCAGAGGAAACCTCGAGGACCTGCTGGCCGACCCGGCCCATGCCGCAGCCGAGTCCGCGTACTGCCAGATCACCCTCACCGACAATGAGCGGCCGTTGCAGGCAATGGACCGGCTGCGGGCCCGCTTTCCTGACACTTTGGTGCTGGCCTTCGAGCCGGCCAATCCCAACAACAGGCCGCAACAGTCCTACTCCGAGCGCGTCGCCCAAGCCGCCGATGAACTGGAACTGTGCTGCGGATTCCTGGACCACGTCCGCGGCCGCACGGCCAGCAGCATCGAGCAGGACGTGCTCCGCGCGTCCATCGAGCGGGCACGCGAACTGGACGTCGCCTAAATGCGGATCCACAGGCTGGAGATCCAGGCGTTTGGTCCCTTCGCTGAACGCCAGGTGATCGACTTTGATGAACTGGGCAGTGCCGGACTGTTCCTGCTGAACGGCGCCACCGGAGCGGGCAAGACCAGCGTGCTGGACGCCATCTGCTTTGCCCTCTACGGCTCCGTGCCCGGGGCGCGGCAGACCGGAAAGCGCCTTCGCAGTGACCACGCGGCACCGCACCTGGCGCCGCAGGTCCTGTGCGAGTTCAGTGCGCGGAACCGGCGGCTTGAAGTGCTCCGGAGCCCTGCGTGGGAACGCCCCGCCAAGCGGGGAGGCGGTACCACCACCGAGAAGGCCAGCATCCAACTGCGGGAAAAGGACGATGGCGTCTGGACCGCAAAGTCGTCCAGGAATGACGAGGCTGGCGGAGAGATCACAGCCCTGCTCGGCATGGACATGGAACAGTTCACCAAAGTGGTCCTGCTGGCGCAGGGAGACTTCGCTGCCTTCCTGCGGTCCAAGGCGGACGACCGGCAGGAACTGCTGCAGAAGCTCTTCGGCACAGACCTCTACCGCAAAGTGGAACGTCAGCTCCAGGCCGAGGCTGCGACGGTGCGGACCGGGCTGGTGGAGCAGGAAGCCGAACTGGAACGGCTGCGGACGGCAGCGCTCGCCCACGCACATGGCCTGACCGAGCCGGCTCTGGATGAGGCGCCCTTGTCGGCATCGGAAACGTTCAACCGGCTACTCGCTGTCCTGGCCGAACTGTACGGGAGCGCCGCCAAGCAGGTGACAGCCGGCCGGGAGGAGGCAGCCTCCGCCTCCGCCGCCGTCGATGCCGCCCGACAGCTCGCAGCCCGGCACCAGGCACTGGACGCCGCCCTGCAGGAGCAGGAACGCCTCACCGCCCAGGGTGAGGACATCGGGCAATGGCAGCAAAAGCTGTCGGCCCACCGAAGTGCGCAGGTCCTCGCCGGCAGGCTGGACGCGGTCAACGAAGCTGAGACCGCGCATCGGCAGGCCGTGGCCGACGTCCAGGAATCGCTGGCACTCCTGCTCTCCGACGCCGGTGCTGCCGCCGTGGCGGGTTCCGGATCCGCAGATGACACTGCGGTGTCAGACGGGGCATCCGGATCCGCGAAGATCCCGGTGTCGGGCGGTGCGTCCGGATCTGGACAGGCCGCGGACGAGGACTGGCCGCTGGAGCGGCTGGAGTCTGTGCGGGATCGCGTGGAGGCGCAGCGGGCAGTCGTAGAGGCGGCCCTGCCCGACGAGCAGCGCCTGTCCAAACTGCGCGACCGGCTTGCCGACGACGCCGCAAACCTCGCCGCGGAGCGACTCACGCAGGCAAACGTTCACGACGCGCGGCAGGCCGCCGTCGAGCTGTTGGACGCCCTCACCAGCGAGGAGGCGGCGCTGCGCGGACCGGCCGGCCAGCTGGAGCAGCTGAGGGGGGAAGTGGCGGCCGCCACGGCCCTGCTGGAAACCATCCGGACCTACCAGAGGACCACCGACCGGCTGCCGGCCGTGGAGCAGGAATGCCTCAAGGCGGGCAGGCAGGCCATCCAGGCGGAACGTGGCTGGCTTGAGCTGATGCGGCTTCGCCTAGAGGGTGCTGCCGCCGAGATGGCCGCCAAGCTCGTGCCCGGCGAGCCCTGCTCGGTCTGCGGCAGCCCGGAACACCCAGAACCAGCCATCCCGACGGGAACACTCCTCGTGGCTGCCGAGGACGAGGAAGCCGCCAAGCAGGCAGCTGATACGGCCAAGGACCTGGAAGCCAAAGCAACCGCGCGGCTGGCTCAGGTCCAGCAGGAAGTGGCAGTCTTGCGCGCTCAAGGGGGAGCCGAGGACGTGGAGCTGGCCGACCAGCGGCGGGCGGCGGCAACCGCCTCCCTGCGATCAGCGCAACAGGCGAAGGAACGCCTGACCGAAGTTGAGACCGGCATCCTGACCGCGCGAGCCAACCTCAAGGAGCTGGAAACCAGGGAGGAGTCAGCGGGCAGGAACGTGGCCCAGCTGGAGACGACGCTGGGCACCCTTACGGCTGCCGAACACGAGCTCGATGCCCGGCTGCAGGCGTTCCGACGAGGGTATGCCAGCCTTCAGGATCGGTTGCACGAGCTGACAGGTACCAGCAGGCTGCTGCGCGAAGCTGCGGGAGCAGCCCGTCGTGAACTGCACACCGGCGAGAACCTGCACGCCGCAGGTGCCGCGTTGGAAGCGGCGCTTCCGGGCAGTGGCTTCAGGAGCACGGCGGAAGCCTTTGCCGCGGTACTGCCGGAGCCTGAGGAACGCCGGGCAACGGTCCTGCTGCGCGACCACGACCAGGCCTTGGCGCGCAATCAGGCCTCCTTCGACCAGCCAGCGGTGCAGCAGGCCCACCAGGAACGGGCCGCCGGAACCACCGCCCCCGGTGAGCTGGCATTGGCGCAGTTGGATGAAGCTGCCGCAACGGCGCGCCACGCGCTGGAACAGGCAGTGGTTTATCACCAAGTGGTGGAGCGGGCACTGGCCGCGGTGAGCAGTTTCGCCGAACAGCACGCGGAACTGGAAGCACGCACCGCGCCGTTGCGGGAGCGTGCCCGGCAGGTGGCCGCGATTGCCGACACCGCGCGGGGAGCCGGAGAGAACACCTACAAGATGAGCCTGAACGCCTACGTCCTGGCGGCCCGACTGGAACAAGTTGCAGTGGCGGCCTCCGAGCGTCTCGCCACCATGAGCGACGGCCGCTACACCCTCAGCCACACTGATGCACTTGCCGGCCGGAACCAGAAGTCGGGGCTGGGACTACAGGTGGTCGATCAATGGACTGGCCAGCGCCGCGACACGGCCACCCTCTCCGGCGGGGAATCGTTCATGGCCTCGCTGGCCCTGGCGCTCGGCCTGGCGGACGTGGTGCAGCAGGAGGCTGGTGGCGTCGACATTGAGACGTTGTTCGTCGATGAAGGATTCGGCAGCCTGGACGAGCAGTCCTTGGAGCAGGTGATGAACGCGCTGGAAGGCCTGCGCGACGGCGGTCGGGTCGTCGGACTGGTCAGCCACGTGCCGGAAATGAAGCTGCGGATCCCCACCCAACTGCACGTGCACAAGGGCCGCACAGGATCGACGGTCAGCCTCCACACCGCTGCCGCTGCCCTGGTCTGAGCGAGCGCCGACCTGATTTTCCGCGTTCCCGGTGGGTTCCGGCGTGCGCCGGCACTCACCGCTGCCGTACCATTGAGGGCGTATCCGGGTTGTGCGCATCGGGAGGAGGGACGATGCGCAGCCTTGACATACCCGGAGCGCAATGACCTCCTCCCTTCCTCCCACCACCGCCGGCATTGATCCCTCAACCCCGGCGGCTTCGCCACGGGGCCGTTACGCGCAGCTGCCCCGCCTGTCGGGCGCCGGTTTCCTGCCGCTGGGATTCTTCGCGAGGCTCCCGCTGGCCATGCTCACGGTCGGTGTCCTGACCCTCGTCACTGCCGCCAGCGGTTCGTACGCCATCGGGGGATTTGCCGCAGGAGCAGTCGGCATAGGTTCCGCCCTCGGTGCCCCGCTGCTAGGGTTCGTCGCCGATCGACGCGGACAAAGGCCAATCCTGCTCTGGGCGGCGGCCATCAACGCCCTGGCCGTTGCCGCCGTCGTCGTTATCAGCAGTTCCGTAACCGGTTTTGACGCCGCCGCAGTGGCACTGGTGTTGTCCGCGGCCTTCCTTACGGGGGCAACGTCACCTCAGGTGGGTCCACTCGCCCGTGTCCGCTGGATTTTCCTCACGCGGAAACTACCCGAGCGGGAACGCACGGGCACCCTGGAAACAGCCCTGTCCTACGAAGGCACGGCCGATGAGCTGACGTTCGTCCTCGGTCCGGCGCTGGTGGGGATCCTGGCAAGCCTCATCGCACCCTGGCTTCCGCTGGCCTTGGCCGCCGTGCTGACAGCTGTGCTGGTGTCACTCTTCGCCGTGCACCCGACGGAGCGGGCAGTCCAACGTCATGGCCAAACGCCGGGGGAGGGACAAGCAAGCCGGCGTGGGGAACCGCTGCACTGGCGCCGCGTGGTTGTTCCGGTCCTTGGCATGGTCTGCATGGGAACGTTTTTCGGGTCAACCCAAACAACCCTCAGCGCTTTCACTGGCAGTTTCGGATCGTCGGAGCTCGCCGGCCTCCTGTACGCCGTCATGGGGCTGAGCTCGGCTGCGGGAGCCTTATCGGTTGCCTTCTGGCCCGCACGCTTTCCGCATGCCCTGCGCTGGGTGATGATGGCCGCCCTGATGGTAGGGCTTGCCTGCCTGCTGCTGGTGCCCAACTCGGTGCCGGAAATGGTCCTGGTGCTGCTTCTGCTGGGATTTCCAGTCGGGCCGGTCATGGTGACGGTGTTCAGCATCGGGGGCATCGTCGCGCCACGCAGGTGGCTTGGAACCGTCATGACAGCGCTGGCCTCCGGCATCGTCGCCGGAACCGCATTGGGTTCGTCCGTGGCGGGGAGCATCGCCCAGAACGGTGGCTACTCGGCCGCCTGGCTGGTGCCCATTGGCGCAGCTGTTGCGCTGCTGGTCCTGGGTCTGGGGGCCGGTTTGCTGGTCCGGCGAGCCCCGGGCGCCGTCACCGGGTCCTGACCGCCGGGCCACCCTGCACAGGTGGCCGGATTCCGGACAGGATATCCAGGACTTCCGCATCAGTCAGTTGCCGGAAGTCGCGGTACGCGGCCCCGACGGCGCGGAACTTTCCCGGCACGTGCAGGCAGATCAGGCTGTCCACCGCCCGGCGTACCGCGGTACAGCCCTCGATGGAGCCCACGGGAACCGCAACGACGACGGCGGCCGGAGATCCGGCGCGCAGTGCGGCGACCGCTGCCAGCAGGGTGGAACCTGTCGCCAGGCCGTCGTCGGTCACAATGATGGTCAGGTTCTCCAGGCCGTTGGCGCCCGGCGCCCCCCAATCGAAGGGCACGCCGCCGTAGTGGTTGCCGCCGCCGTCGTTCCCCACCTCGCCGTGGTCGTTCCCGCTGTCCCGGCTTGCGCCGTTGTTGGTGTCGCCGTCGTCACCCCCGCCGTCGTCACCCCCGCCGTCTTGGGGGCTCGTACCGGCGCTGAAGGCGACCGCTTCCTCCGGCGCCGGAGGGTGATAGAGCAGTTCGCGGCGCAAGAGCTCCTTCCGCTCGTGCTCCTCCACCGCGTCCAGCTCGGCCGGGTCGTAACCCGCTGCCATCAACCGGTCATGAAACTGCACATCAAGGCTACGGAAGGTTGCTCCGCGATAATGTGCCAGAGCCCCAAAGGCCGTTTCGGCATGGCCGGGAACTCCAAGCTTCCGGACCACCAGCGCGTCGGCGGGAAGGTGCAGCGTTGCGGCAAGGGAAGCGGCAACGGGTACCCCGCCGCGGGCAAGGCCAAGGACAAGGACGTCGGGTTGGTTCCTGTACTGCCTCAGGGCGGCGGCCAGGCGGCGTCCCGCGTCAATGCGATCGACAAATAGTGCGTGCATGTCCAATCCCCGGGTGCATAATCAGCGTACTCTCCCGCCGCACTCCGGGAGCTGGGCATTCCGGTGGGACCGCTACCTGATGCAGGGAGCTACCTGCCACAGGAGGCCGCCGCCGTGACTTCGCTAACGCAGGAGGCCGCCGCGGGGACTTCGTCAGGCCCGCCTGAGGTCAACCCGCGAGGAACGCTATTGCCGAATCCTTGAAGGCGCGGGACGTGACGGCATTGATGTGGTCCCTGCCGGCCAGTACCAGTTGCTCGGCATGCGGTGCCAGCGCGGTCAGCTCCGGCAGCGTAGCAGCGCGATCATCCTGGTCGCCTGCCACCAGCAGCATCGGCATCCGGGGGACCGCCTCCGATGGGGTGAACGGTTCGGCCTTGATGGCTTCGACCAGGGACAACAGGGCGAAGATGTTGTTGTGCGGCAGGGAAAGCGCCATTCGCAGCAATTGTGCGGTGGACCGGTCAGCAATGGGGGTGCCATCGGCCAGGTACCGCTGGGCGGCGACCACGTCGAATGCAGCCAGTGGATCGGCGGCCCCGGGCCCGCCAAGGACCATACGGTGTACGAGCTCGGGCTGGGTGGCGCCAAACTCCCAGGCCAGCCGGGATCCCAGTGAGTACCCGACCACGTCAAGCCCGCTGCCGCCGTCGTCCGCTGCGAGGGGACGCACACCCATATCCGCCACGATCTGCAGCAGGTCGGCACGGATCCGGCTCGGACTATAGGAGTCGAGGTCTTCGGGTGCCGCGCTGAGGCCGTGGCCCGGGAGGTCCACGGTGATCACCCGCCGGCCCGCTTCTGTCAACGCCGTGAGCCAGCCGGTATCTGACCAGTTGAGCTTGGCGGAGGAGGCAAAGCCATGCAGCAACAGCACGGGCCGACTGGTGGCGTGCAGCGTGGCGGGTGCACCTCCGGCAGCCGAGGAGGGAACCCCGTCAACCGTGACGGCGGCATCACCTGCACCGGGGTCGTGGCTTTCAACGTGGAGCCGGGGGTCCGTTCCTTCCACTGTGTGGGAACGTGCCGGAGCGGAATGCCTGCCGTGTTCTGCGCTCATGGTGGCCCCTCAAGGTCGGCGTGGCGTGAACCGCCCGGACAGGCACCACTCTACCCGCGGACGCCACCGCTTCCACGGGCAGCCGCTGCATGCGGCACCGTGCGGCGCCGGCCCGCGAGCCGGCACAGCAGGGCGATGGCAGCGATGAGGCCAAACGATCCGAGCAACTGAACCCGGCTGTCCGGTCCACTCAGGCCGACAACGAAAATCAGCCCCAGCAGCACCAGGCCCACAAGTGTCAACCAGGGGAAACCCGCCATCCGCAGGGGCAGGAACATGCCGCTGCGGTCGGCCCGCCGTCGCAGGATCCACTGCGACACCAGGGCCGATCCCCAAACCACCAGGCAGGTGGAGCCCACCAGGTTCAAAAGGGCCGGCAGCACGCGCTCCGGAAAGAGCAGTTCCAGAACGCTGGCAGCAAAACCGAACACGACGGAGACTGCCACGGCCACCCTGGGCACCCGCGCGCCGCTGACCGAGGCCAGGATTGAGGGTGCCTCACCGCGCCGGGCCAGGGAGAAGATCATCCTCGACGCGCCGTACAGGTTTGCGTTCAGGGCCGAGAGCAGGGCGGCGACGGCGATGAGGGTGATGGCGGTGGCCGCGCCGGGAATGCGTGCCGTGGCCAGGACTCCGGCGAACGGTGAGGCGAGCGCGTCCGAATTCCATGGCAGGACGGCGGCAACGACAAAGATGGACCCCATGTAGAAGACCACGATGCGCCACACCACCGTCTTGATCGCCCGGCCGACGTTGTGTGCCGGATCTTCCGTTTCCGCTGCTGCAACGCTGACGATTTCCGTGCCCCCGAATGCGAACACCACCACAAAGAGAGCGGTGGCGATACCGGCCAGTCCGTTCGGGGCGAAACCGTCGCCGGGCAGGAGGTTGTCCAAACCCGGTGACCGGACGTCGGGTAGCCAGCCGGCCAGCAGGGCGACGCCGATGGCCAGGAACGCGAGGATCGCGGCGACCTTGAGGATAGCGAACCAATACTCGAACTCGCCGTAATTGCGGACACCCGTGAGGTTCACCGACGTGAACAGCACCATGAACACCAACGTCAGCAACCAGACGGGCAACGCCGGCCAAACGGACGCCAGCAAGGCAGCAGCGCCGATGCCCTCGGCGGCAATCACCACCACCAGTTGCAGCCACCACAGCCAGCCGATGGTCGAGCCCGCCGTCTTACCCAGAGCCTTTTCCGTATAGACGGAAAAGGCTCCACTGGTCGGGTGGGCGGCGGCCATTTCCCCGAGGGCCCACATAACCAGCACGATCAGGGTGCCGGCGACCAGGTAGGAGATCAGGACGGCGGGCCCGGCCGCGCGGATCCCGGCGCCGGAACCCAGGAACAGCCCCGCTCCAATCGCGCTGCCCAGGCCCATCATGGTCAGTTGCCGGGGCTTGAGGCTGGTACCCAGCTCCTGTCCCGCTTCGGTCGGGGATGTGCTCGCTGGGGTGCTCATGTAAATGTGCTCCGAATGCCGTGTTTGGGATGTGCTGCATCCGTGTGTCGAGATCTGCACCCCTCACAACGGCGTTTTCGGGGTGCAGATCTCGACACTCGGCCACTTTGACGATATCTGCTGCGGTGCGGTGGCACCGCATCGGCGCCGACGGCTGACGTACAGTACGGGTGCCGGTGCTGTCCCGTGCTGGAGTGGCGGTCGTCGGCAGGGATGGCGGAAAACGGCTGGGAACCCTAGAATGAGTTCTGGTCACATTGACCATAACTGACCGGGCAGAAGGTACCGCCATCTATTCCCCCTATGCGAATGTCACCGAGCGACAGCTGCAGCCACCTGCGCTCGCCATCTCGACGGTGATCTTTGCGCTGCGCCCCAGCGTCGCCTCGGGACGGCCGACGCTCTGGCTCCCGCTGGTCCGCCGCATTCGTGAACCGTTCCGCGGGCTGTGGGCCCTTCCGGGAGGACCCCTGACGCAGCAGGACTCGCTGCAGGGAGCGGCGGCCCGCAACCTGCAGGAGACCACCGGACTCACCCCGCGATATCTGGAGCAGTTGTACGCTTTTGGCGGCCTGCACCGTTCCCCGAGTCAGCGGGTGGTCTCAATCGTCTACTGGGCCCTGGTTCAGCCGACGGAAGCCGCATTGGCCCAGGAATCGGAAAATGTCCGCTGGTTCCGTGCCGACAAGCTGGAAGCACTGGCCTTCGACCATAACGAAATTGTCGATTACGCCTTGTGGCGGCTGCGCAACAAGATGGAGTACGGCTCCATCGCCTACCACCTGCTGGGCTCCACATTCACCCTTGCCCAGGTTCGGGAAGTGTATGAAGCAGTGCTGGACCGGGAGCTGGACCCAGCCAACTTTCGCCGGCAATTGAAGGCGACGCCGCAGATCGAAGCCACAGGGGAGTATCTGCAGGGCGGAAAACACCGTCCGCCCCGGCTCTACCGCTATACGGGAACGACCGCGTCCGGCGAAAACCCCGTTCCTGAACCCCATCGCACTCCGGATTCCCAACCTGGTCCTGATCCCCATCCTGATTCAGGTGCCCTTCACCAGCTTTCCGGAGCTCCAGCAATCCCTACGAATGGCCCCTGACCCCGGGCTCCTCGCCCCTGTTCCTGACCCCCCCGCTCCTTCGCCCCGGCGTTTCCGCCATCGTCGCACCGCAAGTGCGGCACGGCATCCACCCCCACCCGCACCCACCATGCTCGCTTCACCCGCTCAGCACCAACACCAACTCCCAACACCAACTCCTGCACCAGACCCCGGAACCTAGGAAGCTCACCGTGTCTTCAGTGAATACCGCCATCCAGCTCATCACCCGCCGCGACGCCGGACCGCTCCTGCCCCAAATGCCGTCCGACGGCCTAAGCGCACTCGATGCACCGGCCCCGGGTGGAGCCACAGCCACCACCCCCGGATCGGCGACCGCCACCTGCAGCCCTGCGCTCGCCGCAGGTCCCTGGGAGTTTGACCTGGCTGAAGCGCTGGCCGGCACCCCCGGGTACGGTCCCGGTGCCTCCTCGTCGGACGTTGCTCCGGCCGCCACACCCCGGCAGGGGCAATTGCCGCAGGAGTACAAGGACGCCTCGGAGGAGGAGCTTGCGGACCGGATCCGCGCCGCCAAGGACCAGTTGGGGGACCGCGTGGTGGTGCTGGGACATTTCTACCAGCGCGACGAGGTATTGCAGTTCGCCGACTTCACCGGCGACTCCTTCCAGCTGGCCAACGCTGCCCGGACCAGGCCGCAGGCGGAAGCCATCGTATTCTGCGGCGTGCACTTCATGGCCGAAACGGCTGACCTCCTCTCCGGTCCGGAGCAGGCGGTTATCCTCCCGAACCTGGCCGCCGGCTGCTCCATGGCTGATATGGCCGACATCGAATCAGTGACTGCCTGCTGGGAGCAGCTGACCGAGCTCTACGGCACCGAGCCTGACCAGCAGGGCCGGGTTCCGGTCATCCCGGTGACCTACATGAACTCCTCAGCGGCCCTGAAAGCCTTCTGCGGTGACCACGGCGGCATCGTCTGCACGTCCTCCAACGCGGCAACCGTGCTGGCCGACGCCTTTGCCCGGGGCCAGCGGGTGCTGTTCTTTCCCGACCAGCACCTGGGCCGCAACACGGCCAAGGCCATGGGGGTTCCGCTGGACCGGATGCCGATGTGGAACCCGCGGAAGCCCTGGGGAGGAACGAGTGCAGCAACCCTGCAGGACGCCCAGGTCATCCTGTGGCACGGGTTCTGCTCCGTGCATAAGCGCTTCAACGTCGCCCAGATCGAGAAGGCCCGGGCCGACTACCCCGGCGTACGCGTGATCGTCCACCCCGAATGCCCCATGCCGGTGGTCGACGCCGCGGACCAAGCGGGATCCACCGACTACATCCTCAAGGCCATCCAGGCAGCACCGGCGGGCAGCACGTTCGCCATCGGCACCGAAATCAACATGGTCAACCGGCTGGCCGCCCAATATCCGCAGCACACCATCTTCTGCCTGGACCCGGTCATCTGCCCCTGCTCCACCATGTATCGGATCCACCCCGGCTACCTGGCGTGGGTGCTGGAGGGCCTGGTCCGCGGCGAGGTGCTTAACCGCATCACTGTTCCCGCCGACGTCGCCGGCTCCGCGCGCGTAGCGCTTGAGCGCATGCTCGCTGCCAAGCCATGACCGGTAGACACGTAATCATCGTCGGCAGCGGCATTGCCGGGCTGTACGCCTCGCTGCTGGCCGCAGACGACGGCGCCAACGTCACGCTGCTCACCAAGGGGCAACTGGAGCACAGCAACACCCACCATGCCCAGGGTGGCATCAGCGCCGTGCTGCCAGCCGGGCGGGCCGCCCCGGGGGACACCGTGGCCTCCCACATCGCGGACACGCTTCGCGCCGGCGCCGGCTGCTGCGACCCCGAGGCCGTGCGCATCCTGTGCGCCGAAGCCGCCGAGGATATGTCGCAGCTGGTGGCCCTGGGGGTCCGGTTTGATTCCGACGGCGGCCGGACGCTGCTTGGATTGGAAGGGGCGCACTCCGCTCCGCGGATCCTGCACGCCGGAGGCGACGCCACCGGCGCCGGGATCGCCGGCGCCCTGATTTCCGCGGTGCTGTCCCGGGCTTCCGGCCCGGACGGGACCCGGATCACCGTGCTGCCGGAAGCCTTCCTGGTGGACGTGCTTTCCAGCAACGCAGGCGTCACCGGCGTCCGCTACCTGCACCGGGACGCCGTCATCGATCTCGCCGGTGACGCCGTGCTGTTGGCCACCGGCGGCGCAGGACAACTCTTTGAGCACACCACCAATCCGGATGTTGCCACCGCTGACGGCCTGGCTGCCGGTTGGCGGGCGGGCGCCGTGGTGGCCGACCTGGAATTCTTCCAGTTTCATCCAACCGCGCTCGCGTTGGAGGGGAACTTCCTCATCTCAGAAGCCGTCCGTGGGGCGGGCGCCGTGCTGCGCGATGCGGACGGGCGACGATTTATGCCGGACTATTACCCCTTGGCTGAGCTGGCACCCCGCGATGTGGTGGCGCGCAGCATTGTGGCCCACCTGCGGGAACGGGGTGACGACCCGGCCGGGTGCGTGTACCTGGACGCCACAGAGGTCGAGGCCCGGCAGGGGGCAGGTTTCTTGGCCTCCCGTTTTCCAACCATCGATGCGGCCACCAGGTCACGGGGACTGGATTGGACCCGGGAGTGGCTGCCGGTGGCACCGGCAGCGCATTACTGGATGGGCGGGCTGGCCACCGACACGTACGGCCGCACCAGCCTTCCGGGACTCTACGCCGCCGGGGAAGTGGCCTGCACCGGCGTGCATGGAGCCAACCGGCTTGCTTCCAATTCGCTGTTGGAGGGACTCGTGTTCGCGCGCCGCGCGGTGCTCGCCATGCTGGCGCCCGGACAGGTGACAGCTCCCAACTTTGCGGCGGAACCCTTGATGCCGGGTCCCGAAGATGCCACCCAAGGGGAAAGTGACGGCCAGTTGCAGAGCCGGCCGCAGGCAGAGCGGATGGGAACGCGATTTGAGCGGGGTGAACTACGTCGGTTAATGGCCCAGCACGCCGGGGCATTCCGGACAGACGCCGGACTGGCAGTCGCTGCCAAGCAACTCGCAGCATGGCAGCCACCGGCTTCCCCGCCAACCGACATGCAGGCTGACACATTCGAGAAGCAAAACCTGCTGTTGGCAGCTCAGTTGCTCGTGGCGGCAGCCCGGCGGCGAACGCAATCCGTGGGCGCTCACTACCGTAGCGATGAATCTGCCCCCATAGGCCACGACAGACAGGCCCGGCAGTTCTTCCGCCGAGCAGGATTCTCCCCCTCAACCGCAAAGGACCAGCTATGAGCTCCGCCACCCCCGGAACCCTTCCCGAACCGGCCGTCCGGACCATCCTGGCCCTGGCGTTCGCCGAGGATGCACCGTACGGAGACATTACGTCCAACACGCTGATCCCGGCGGGTGCTGCCGCCGAGGCCTTCCTGGTCGCCCGCGAAGCGGGGGTATTCAGCGGAGGACAGGTCTTTGCCCTGGCCATGACCCTCACCGATCCGGACATCACCGTCGAGCTGAGGGTTTCTGACGGCACACGGTTTGATGCCGGTGCCGTGCTGGCCCGGGTTTATGGCCCTGCCCGCGCCGTGCTGACTGCCGAGCGGGTCGCGCTCAACCTCACGCAGCGGATGAGTGCCATCGCCACAACCACCGCGGAGTACGTGCGCCTGGTGGCGGGCACCCGGGCCAGGGTGGTCGACACCCGGAAGACCACACCGGGTCTGCGTGTCCTGGAACGGTACGCCGTGCGTTGCGGAGGCGGTAACAACCACCGCTTCAGCCTTTCCGACGCGGTGCTGGCCAAGGACAACCACCTGGCGGTCTTGACCGGTGGGCGCAGGGACCTGTTGACGGCCGCCCTCTCGGGCGTCCGGGACCAACTGCCCCATACGGTGCACTTTGAGGTGGAGGTTGACCGGCTGGACCAGATTGAACCGGTGCTCGCTGCCGGTGTCGACACCATCATGCTGGATAACTTTTCGCTGGCGGACCTGGCCCGGGGCGTGCACCAGGTGGCAGGCAGGGCTTTGGTCGAGGCCAGCGGCAACGTGAACCTGCATACCGTCGCCGACATTGCAGCCACCGGCGTCGACATCATTTCCGTTGGTGCCTTGACGCACAGTGTCCGCGCCCTGGACCTGGGACTGGACATCCGCCTCGAGGTGCCCGCCGCTCCTGCTCTGACCAACGGAGCCGGCAGCGCAGCCGCCGCTACCGTGTCCGGTGCCATGCGGTGATCTACCTCGATGCTGCGGCCACCACGCCCGTACGGCGGGAAGCCATCGAAGCCATGTGGCCCTATCTAACGGGGGAGTTCGGCAACCCCTCCAGTTCGCACGGGCTGGGTGAAAGTGCGGCTGCCGCCCTGCTGGCCGCGCGGCAAAGCGTGGCCGCCGTGCTGAACTGCCGGCCGGGCGAGGTGGTTTTCACTTCCGGCGGAACGGAGGCGGATAACCTTGCGGTCAAGGGCATTGCACTGGCCCGGCGGGCAGAAGATCCGCTGCGCACGCGGGTGCTGGTGAGCGCAGTGGAGCACCCGGCGGTGGCCGAATCGGCTGCCTACCTGGCCCGCGTGCACGGCTTCACGATCGACACGCTTCCGGTGGACGACCAGGGATTGGTGCAATCGGATCGATTCGCCCAGCTCCTGGGACCCGATGTGGCGTTGGCAAGCGTGATGTACGCCAATAATGAGGTTGGTACCGTTCAGCCGATCGCCGAACTGGCGGCAATGGCGAGAGGCCGCGGCGTACCGTTCCACACCGACGCCGTGCAGGCGGCCGGTTGGCTGACCCTGGACACCGCGGCCCTGGGCGTTGACGCGCTCAGCTTGTCCGGACACAAGGTGGGAGCGCCCAAAGGGGTGGGAGTCCTCTACCTCCGCAACCGGATCGCGGCCGAGCCGCTCATCCACGGCGGCGGCCAGGAGAGGGGTGCGCGGTCAGGTACCGAGAATGTGGCTTTTGCAGTTGCCCTGGCCACGGCACTGGCGCTCGCTGAGGCGGAGAGGCCTGAACGGGCGGAACGAGTGAAAGCGTTGCGGGACCAGTTTATTGCGGCGGTCCTCCAGCAGGTTCCGGGGGCGGTTCTGACCGGTCCGCGGTCCAGGCGTTTGCCGTCCATTGCGTCGTTCTGCTTTCCCGGCAGCTCCGGGGAGTCGGTGCTGCTTGAACTGGAACGGCGATCGATTGCCTGCTCCAGCGGATCCGCGTGCGCAGCCGGCGCCGACGAGCCCTCAGCGGTCCTGACCGCTATGGGGGTGCCGTCCGACGTGGCCCAAACAGCCGTGCGCTTCAGCTTCGACGGCGGCATCAGCGCCGCGGACCTGGACCGTGCCGGAGAGGCTGTGGCCGACGTCGTCGCCGGGCTGGGCAGGTTGCGCAGCAGCTGACCGGCGATCAGCCGTCGGGCCGGGCCGACCGCCGCAACAGCGGAGGGAGCTGGGCGCCGTCGGGCCGGGCCGACCGCCGCAACAGCGGAGGGAGCCTAGGCGGCCTCCGCCGGTGCGGCGGTATGGACCCGCCGGAAGATCCAGTAACGCAGCAACAGGAATCGGGTGAGGGCCGCCAGGATGTTGGCCACGGTGATCGTGACCAGTTCCTGGGCAACCGAGGGCTCGGGAGCGATCGCGTGCAGCAGCCACAGGCTCCCGCTGGTCAGGCCCAGGGCCAACAACATGACCCACAGGCCTCGTCTATGGTCCCGGATCCAATTGCGCCGTTCCCGGATGCCGAAGCTGTGCCTGCGGTTCAACTCGGTGTTCAGGATCGACGTGAGGATCAGGGAGATGCTGTTGGCGGGCTGTACGCCCGTGACCGGACGCAGCAGGGTGTAGATCGCGACCGAGGCGACCGTGCAGACAACTCCGACGGCCAGGAAACCCACGACCTGCTGCAGCACGGCGCCCGGGCGGGCGGGTACGGAATCCCTGGACGGGCGTGGGGTGCGGAGCGAGCCGGTCGGAACGGCATCGGCGGAAAGGTGGATCGCCATAGGCAACCCACTTTTCCATCGATGCCGCCGGCACCCAAATCGGCCTGAGACCCCGGCGTAGGGCCTGCCGCGCCATTGCTGGGACGTACCCGGTGAGGTGCTCCGCCTTGTCAGCAAAGTCACAGTCGTCCGGCCCGATTCGTTGGTCTATTGGAGCCGGAACACTTCCGCAGGCACCGTCGGGCAGGCACCGTCGGGCAGGCAGCGTCGGGCAGGCAGCCGCAGGCCTGCCTCAGCGACGTTGTCGCAGGCCTCTGGGCATGCTCGCGCAGGCCGCACCGGAGCCGGGGAAAACCCAGCGGGTTAGGAACAGTCGGCTGGCGTGTCAGGCCCCCAGCTCGGGGGCATACAGCTCGCCTACGGGAATCTCCTTTGCGAGCCGATTATCCGGACCCGGCAAGGGGCAGGCCCAGGCCTCGTCATAGGCACAGGAGGGGTTGTAGGAGAAATTGAAGTCCAGTACAAAGCGGCCATCGTGCCCGCCCAGGTGGGCGCCCTTGATGGTGTCCAGAAGGTACCTGCCGGCACCGTAGCTGCCTCCTGGCTTGCCCGAGCTGCCGTCGCGGAAAGGCAGGAAAATGCCGCCGCCGTAACCCTGCAGCTTCCACGCGGCCAGGGCGCCGACGCCGGGAATGTCGAAGGTGCCCAACCGGACGAAGGAAACGACGCCGTCAGTCCCCGTGTTCACCAGCATCTCCTGGCCTGCGCCGGTGGCCTCCAACGGCAGGACAAAGCGGAAACCAGGATCATACTCAGCCACTGTCAGGCCCGAAAACGAGGCCTTCTTCGTGGCGTTCAGCGCCGAGGCAGGATGACCGCCAAACAGCAGGTTCCGGCCCTGCCGCCAGTGCCGGTGAGCCTGCTCAGCGTCGGTCAGCGCAAGTTCCCGGACCTGCGCATACAGCTGAAAGGTGACGATGCGCCAGTCGGCGACCTCGGCGGCCGATTGTGCCGGAGATTTGTCCATGCGCTCAGCGTAGGCCTGCGGTGCAGCCACGGGTGACAGGGCGATGCGGGCCGTGGAACGAT
The DNA here is from genome assembly GCA_025465475.1 of Micrococcaceae bacterium. GTDB lineage: Bacteria > Actinomycetota > Actinomycetes > Actinomycetales > Micrococcaceae > Arthrobacter_M. The sequence goes on along the minus strand of JAODMR010000134.1, from coordinate 3,855 downwards.
TCCAGCCATGAGCACCCGACTGCTGTTATTGGCCGACACCCACGTTCCTGCCCGTGCCCGCGACCTGTCCGGCCAGGTGTGGAACGCCGTGGAGGAGGCCGACGTCGTGATCCACGCGGGCGACTGGGTGGATGTGGCCCTGCTGGATGCACTGACCGCCCGGTCCGCCCGGCTGGTGGGCGTCTGGGGCAATAACGACGGCGAGGCACTGCGGCAACGGCTTCCGGAAAAGGCGTACATCACGCTGGAGGGTGTGCGTTTCGCTGTGGTGCACGAGACCGGATCCGCCCGCGGACGCGAGGACAGGTGCGCCGCGGCCTTTCCCGACACTGATGTCCTGGTCTTCGGCCATAGCCACATCCCTTGGAATTCCACCGCGTCCGGCGGGCTTCACCTGGTGAATCCCGGCTCACCGACGGATCGTCGCCGGCAGCCGCAGTGCACCTATCTGACCGCGCTGGTCCACGACGGGCAACTGCTGGAGCTGCAATTGGTCCCCGTACTTGACCGGCCCGCCGGGCGGTCCGCCCAGTGACAGTGACGCAACAGGGACGGTGACGGTGGCGGGACGGATAAGTGCAGCGCGGTGGCGGAAGGGGCGGAACGGCGCCGGTAGAATAAGGAACCGCCGGAGCGAAGACGTTCCTTGTCAGCGCCGTTCCGGCAGTTCCCCTCATTTTCCCGTTCAGGAGTTCCCTGTGCAGCGCACCGTCTCATCCCGTCTTGTTTTTTCCACCTCGGCCAATACGGCCGTTGTCCTGGCCATAGCCGTCGCACGGAACCCCGGCCTGCAGTTCCTGCAGGAGCGGCTGGAAGTCACCAGCGGAGGCCGGTCAGTTCCGGTGCAGGAGTTGGCTGACAGCCATGGCGGGCGCCTGCACAGCCTCCATTTGGACGAAGCGAGCCACGTCGTCGTCGAATATTCGGCCACCGTGAAGGGCGTGGCCACGCCGGAGGTTCCAGCTCCGGTGGACCTGATCCGCTACGTCCGGCCCAGCCGGTACTGCGAATCGGACAAACTGCTCCCCACCTCGTATGCCGAATTCAGCGGATTGTCGGGACTGGAGCTGCTGCAGGCGGTGCGCAACTGGGTCAATTCCGAGCTGGCCTACATCGGCGGAGCCTCCCGGGCGACCGACGGTGCGGTCGAAACACTGCTGGCTCGGGCAGGGGTTTGCCGTGACTTTGCCCATCTGGTGCTGTCGCTCTTGCGGGCCAAGGACATTCCGGCGCGGTTGGCAGCCGTTTACGCGCCCGGGCTCTCTCCGATGGATTTCCACGCCGTCGCCGAAGCCTGGGTAGATGGACAGTGGTACGTGCTGGACGCCACCGGGCTCGCGCCCCGCTCGTCCCTGCTCCGGATCGCCACCGGCCGGGACGCGTCGGACACGGCCTTCCTGTCCACCGTGGGCGGCAGCCTGACGTTGAACGAACTGACCGTCATGGCGACCGTCGACGGCAACCTGCCGACCGAGGATCCGCAGGCCGCCGTCGTGATGGCCTGACCTCAGCTTCCGCGCGGGCCTTCCACCGCTAAGCGGAGCTTGTCCGTCAGCTGCCGCAGTTGCTCCAGCTCGGCCTCGCTGAGGCTGGTGCCCACCAGTTCGTCGATGTCCCTGACATGCTGGCGGCCGACCCTGCGCTGCAACTCCCGGCCCGCGTCCGTCAGGCCGATAAGGACCCCGCGCTTGTCCTCCTGCACGGTCCTGCGCTGCACCAGGCCCTGGCGCTCCAGTCGCTCCACCATCCGGCTGATGCTTGGCTGGGAGAGCAGGACGTGCTCGTTGAGTTCGTTCAACCGCAGCCACCCGGAGGGGCACCGTGACAGGTTGAACAGCACGTCGTACTCGCGCATGCTCACTTCGCCGAACACGGCATCGGCCTGCAACCGGCGGGCGATGCTCACCTGGGCGCGGAAGAGCGATTCCCAGGTTTCGGCAGCCAGCCGCTTCCGCTCGCTGGGGTTCATGACCTGACCCGCTCAGTTCCCACCTGCTCCGCCCCCACCTGCTCCGTCGCTGCGCTGTCCGCGGCAGCGCGCGCTGCCTTGCGGTTTTCGAAGGTGGGGCCCTCGGGAACATGCGCCGGCTTGCGGGCGGCGTACTCCTTGCGCAGGGTGGGCAGGACGTCGGAACCGAACAGGTCAAGCTGCTCCAGCACCGTCTTTAGCGGCAGTCCGGCGTGATCAATCAGGAACAGCTGGCGCTGGTAGTCCCCAAAGAACTCCCGGAAGGTCAGGGTCTTCTCAATGACCTCCTGGGGGCTGCCGACGGTCAGGGGCGTCTGGGAGGTGAAGTCCTCCAGCGAGGGCCCGTGGCCGTATACGGGGGCGTTGTCGAAGTAGGGCCGGAACTCCTTGACCGCGTCCTGGGAGTTCTTCCGCATAAAGAACTGTCCGCCGAGTCCCACGATGGCCTGGTCGGCCTTGCCGTGGCCATAGTGTTCGTAGCGTTCCCGGTACAGGCCGATGAGCTGCTGGTAGTGCTCCTTGGGCCAGAAGATGTTGTTGGCGAAGAAGCCGTCCCCGTAATAGGCTGCCACCTCGGCGATCTGCGGCGTGCGGATGGAGCCGTGCCAGACAAAGGGCGCGACGCCGTCGAGCGGGCGCGGCGTGGACGTGAAGTTCTGCAGCGGTGTCCGGTGCTTGCCGGACCAGTTGACGGTGTCCTCGTCCCACAGCCGGCGCAGCAGGCTGTAGTTCTCCACGGCAAGTTCAATGCCGTCCTGGATGTTCTTGCCGAACCATGGGTAGACCGGCGCCGTGTTTCCGCGTCCCAGCACCAGATCAACGCGGCCGTCCGACAGGTGCTGCAGCATCGCGAAGTCCTCCGCGATCTTAACCGGGTCATTAGTGGTGATCAGCGTGGTGGCGGTGGAAAGGATGATCCGCTCGGTCTGGGCCGCAATGTAGGCCAGCGTGGTGGTGGGGGAGGACGAGAAGAACGGCCGGTTGTGGTGCTCGCCGATGGCGTAGACATCCATGCCGATTTCCTCGACCTTTTTCGCGATCGCCACCGAGGCCTTGATCCGCTCCTGCTCCGTGGGCGTGCGTCCGGTGGTGGGGTCGGTAGTGATGTCGCTGACGCTGAATACGCCGATCTGCATGACTGTTCCTTCGCTGAGGATCCCGCCAAGGGGTCCGATTTATATGCGTTTGCATCTAATGTATCGGATAACAGGGTTGTGTCGGCTTTTGTTCCTTCAGTTGGCGGCCCGACGCCCACGAGTCTTGGGGATGGCGCCGGTGGTCCAGTCCTGACCGGGGGAGGTGCCGTCGTCAAAGGCGCCCACGTGCACCGGATCGTCGTCCCGACGGGGCCGCCCGTTGCTGCCGTTCGATTCCGCAGACGGGGCGACCAGGGGTCCGGCCGGCGTCCGCGTCGTTCCGTCCGTTCCGTCCGATCCGGCAGGAGCAAACGGTTCCCCACCGGCGGCCTCCCGTTGCAGCCGGCGCTTTTCGCGTCCGCCCTCCACCAACCGGTAGAGCACCGGTACCAGGATGAGGGTCAGCGCCGTGGAGGAGACCAAGCCGCCGACGACGACGATAGCCAGCGGCTGCGAGATGAACCCACCACCGCCCGTAACGCCCAGGGCCATCGGCGTCAACGCGAAGACTGTCGCAAGCGCCGTCATCAGGATGGGCCGCAGGCGCTGCCGGGCACCGTGCTCTATCGCGTCGGCGACGTTCATGGCCGGACGGTCGCCGGAGGGCCGGCGGTATTGGTTGATCAGGTCGATGAGCACAATGGCGTTGGTCACCACGATGCCCACCAGCATCAGCATGCCGATCAGGGAGGGCAGGCCCAGCGGCACGCCGGTCACCAGCAGCAGGGCGATGGCCCCGGTTGCGGCAAA
>JAODMR010000094.1 GCA_025465475.1 Micrococcaceae bacterium | reverse complement strand
GAAGACCGCTTCCAGAGCGAGTTCCCCCGCCTGCAATCCTTGTTTCACCGCCTCTATGGTCCGCAGGCGGATGGGGACCTGCTTCAGGTGGTGCTCGACGCCGCGGACTCCTGGCAGGACCGCCCGGCCGACCTCAAGGACATCGACGCCGCACGGGCCCGGAACCCGGATTGGTTCCAGTCCAACGGGATGCTCGGCGGTGTCTGCTACGTCGACCTGTACGCGGGGAACCTTGACGGGCTGCGCAACCGTATTCCGTACTTCAGGGAACTCGGACTGACCTACCTGCATCTGATGCCCCTGTTCCGGGCACCGGAAGCAAACTCCGACGGCGGCTACGCCGTCTCCAGCTACCGGGACGTGAACCCGGCGCTTGGCACCATGGACGAGCTTGCGGAGCTCGCCCGGGAACTGCGGGACAACGGCATCGCCCTGGTCGTCGACTTCATCTTCAACCACACCTCCAATGAGCACGAATGGGCGCGTCGGGCCGTGGCCGGCGATCCCGACTTCCAGGACTTCTACCTGATCTATCCGGATCGTGGGATGCCTGACGCCTATGAGCGGACCGTGCGGGAGATTTTTCCCGATGACCACCCGGGCTCCTTTGTGCAACTTGAGGACGGCCGGTGGATCTGGGCCACGTTCTATTCCTTTCAGTGGGATCTGAACTACCGCAATCCGCGTGTGTTCCGGGCCATGGCCGGGGAGATGCTCTACCTCGCCAACCAGGGCGTGGACATCGTCCGGATGGACGCCGTCGCCTTTATCTGGAAGCAGTTGGGCACCCCGTGCGAGAGCCTGCCCGAGGCTCACCTGCTCCTGCAGGCCTTCAATGCCGTGTGCCGGCTCGCGGCGCCGTCGCTGCTGTTCAAATCCGAGGCGATCGTGCACCCGGACGAGGTGGCGCAGTACATCGACCCGGCGGAGTGCCAGCTGAGCTACAACCCGCTGCAGATGGCTCTCATCTGGAACTCCCTGGCCACGGCTGAGGTCTCCCTGCTCGCCCAGGCCCTTGAACGCAGGCATGACATCCCCGCGGGCACGTCCTGGGTCAACTACGTCCGCAGCCACGACGACATCGGCTGGACGTTCTCCGATGAGGACGCCGCGGAGTTTGGCATCAACGGCCACGACCACCGCCGGTTCCTGAACAACTTCTTCGTAAACCGGTTCCCCGACAGCTTCGCCCGCGGCGTGCCCTTCCAGGACAACCCCCGCACCGGTGACTGCCGAATTTCGGGGACGACGGCGTCGTTGGCCGGTTTGGAGGCAGGCGACGACGCAGCCGTGTCGCGCATCCTTCTAGCCCACTCGATCATTCTCAGCACCGGCGGCATCCCGCTGCTGTATCTGGGCGATGAAGTGGGCCAGCTCAACGAATACGGTTATCTCGGTGACCCGGCCAAAGCCGACGACAGCCGCTGGGTGGGACGCCCCTCCTACCCGGCCGACCGCTACGCGTCCCGGAACGATCCGGCAACCGACGCGGGAGCCATCTTCGGCGGCCTTCGCCGCCTCATCGAGGTGCGCCGGCAGACAAGGGAATTCACCGCCGGGCCCCTGATACCGTTCCACACGAATAACCCCCACGTCCTGGGCTACCAGCGGCCCGGACAGCCGGGCGGGGAACAATCAACGATCCTGGTGCTGGCGAACTTCTCGGCCAGGCCGGAGCACATCAGCGCCCAAACGCTTTCCGGGTTGCCGGAGTCCGGGCAGGAACTCATCACCGGCCAGAGGCTGCACCTGCGGGCAGGCCTGACCATGGAACCCTACGGCGCCTTCTGGTGCAGGATGTAAACGACGGGCAGCCGCACCCGGACCGCGTGATGCCTCACCAACCGCCGCGGGTCGGCGTATGTCCCTTCCTGGCGTCCTCAGGCATTGCCATTTCGGCCCGCAGGCCCAGGAGCCGGATGGCGCGGCCCGCTTCGATTTCGGCTGCCAATTCCAGGGTCCGGGCAAGGACTTCGTTCCGGTCGAAGGTCTCAGGAATTTTTTTTGCATGGGTCTTTGTGAAGAACGGAGCGTAGCGAACCTTGAGGGTGAGCCCCACCACCGGCCGCCCTTCGGCCGCCACGTCCTCAAGGACGTGCGACGCCAGCTCCCTCACAGCGGCGTGCACCTGGGCGGGCTCGGTCAGATCCCGTTGGTAGGTGGTCTCCCTGCTGTGCCCCCGGGCGACCCACGGGGTGTCGTCGACAACGCTGGCACCATCCCCGCGGCCCAGCTCGGCGTACCAGGGGCCCATTTTGGGGCCGAACTCGGGGACCAGGTCCTGGGGGTCGATCGCGGCCAGTTCAGCGACGGTGTTGATGCCGAGATTGGCCAGCCGGCCCGACACTTTGGTGCCGACTCCCCAGAGATCCCTGGTGGGCCGACTGCCCATGACGTCGAGCCAGTTCCCGGCGGTGAGGCGGAAAACGCCTGCCGGCTTGCCGAAGCCGGTGGCAACTTTCGCCCGCACCAGGGTGTCGCCGATGCCAACGCTGCAATGCAGCTTCGTTTGCTCAAGGACGGCGGCCTGCACTTGCAGGGCGTAGGCCTCCGGGCATCCGGTTTCGATTCCCATGAAGGCTTCATCCCAACCGAGCACCTGGACGGTGGCACCGGGCTGGGCGCGCAGGGCGGCCATCACCCTTTCGGACGCCGCGAGGTAAGCCTCCTGATCGACCGGCAGGATGACGGCGTCGGGCACTTTCCGGGCCGCGACGCGCAGGGGCATTCCGGAGCCCACGCCGAAGGCCCTGGCCTCGTAGGATGCGGTGGACACCACTGCCCGTTCCGTGGGGTCGCCCCGGCCGCCCACGATGATCGGCTTGCCGGCGAGCTCGGGCCGCCGGAGCACCTCGACCGCCGCAATGAACTGGTCGAGATCAACGTGCAGCACCCATGGGATTCCACTCACGCCACCAGTCTGCACCCATGGTCCGCAAGGGACCATCGTCAGGGAAGGGTCCGGGGTCCGCGAAGGGTCCCTGGACAGCGAGCACTCGATCCGTTCGTCCGCCCATTGTCGTACTCGATGCCTGAAGCTAGCATTCAAGACAGGCCTGAGGAGGTGCGTGATGCTCAACGAGTCGGACCTTCTGCAGGCCTTGCGGCATCACCGGGAGTACTCCGGCAAGGATGAGGACGTCTGCCACGAGATTTACCACGACGACGAGGTGCTTGAGCTAACGCAGTCAGGCGAACGATTCGAAGGTGTAGAGAACTTCCGCGAATGGCGACGGCCATACCCATCAAGCCTCAAGTTCTTCACCCGCCGAATCACTCATCGCGACGACCCGGGCGTACTGCATGGCCAACACCCGATGTTGGGGACGCCGGGCCGAGGGCGAGGTGACAAGGCGGGAAAGCAGGACGCAGGACGGTAGAAGGGACCAGCCATGTTGATCTGTGCAGCCTGCGCCGTGGAACGCGACGAACCTACTCCTGACGACTGCCCTATCTGCACCGATGAACGGCAATATGTGTCCCAGGACGGACAGCAATGGCTCACGCTGGACGCTCTGGCACAGCAGGGCCAGCAGACCATCGTGCAGGAGAACGAGCCGGGACTCTTCGGGATCAGGACCGAGCCCAAGGTCGGAATCGGCCAGACCTCCCAGCTCGTGGTGACTGGCTGGGGTTCACTGCTGTGGGACCCGGTCGGATATGTCGACGAACACGCGCTGCAGGCGGTGCGGGAGAGAGGCCCCGTCCTGGCGGTCGCCGCGAGCCATCCGCACATGTTCGGTGTTCAGGTCGAATGGTCGCACCGGCTGGGTGGCGTCCCCGTCCTGATTGCGGAAGCAGACCGCCGGTGGGTGGGGCGCAATGATCCGGCCATCGAATACTGGTCCGGCAGCCGGACCATCACCGAGGGGCTGACATTGCACCAGACGGGCGGGCATTTCCCGGGCAGCGCAGTGGTCCACTGGGCTGCGGGAGCGGCCGGCAAAGGAGTCCTGCTGACCGGCGACAGCGTGTATCCCAACCCGGACCGTCGCTCCATCGCCTTCATGCGCAGCTATCCGAATCATCTACCGCTATCGGCCTCGGTGGCGATGCGGATCGCCCAGCAGCTTGGGGAGCTCGGGTTCGACCGGATCTACGGGAACTTCAACAATGTCATCGCATCGGGCGCCAAAGCAGTTCTGCAGGACTCGGCCCAACGGCATGCTGCCTGGGTGCGCGGAGACTTCGACCATCTGACCTGAAGCCTCCCGTAGAGTCTGCCCCTTCCGCCCCGGACCGGGCTGGCGATGTGACTCCGCCGCCGTCGGTAGGGGTTTAATCCATTGCCGCAGGCAAATATCAGCCTAGCTCTGGACTATGAAGCGGTGTCCAATCAGACTGTCTACAACAGCTGTCCCGGCAAACGGGAATTGCCCGGAGCCTTGCCGGAAAATTTCACTGTCGCCTTTTGTTGGGGGCTTTATCGCGATGTCTGTTCTACGTCTTTGAAAGGACCTGGCCATGCCGGACTTCTCCGCATTCTTCCCCCTTATTTCCGTTATCCTGGGGGTGCTGTTTGTCATTGTTTTTATCTGGGTGGCAACTAAACTGATGTGGAAGGTGGCTGAACCGAACGAAGCCCTCATTATCTCCGGCCTGACCCGCGGAACCCTCGAAACCAGAGCCGGAATGGATTTCAAGATTGTCACGGGAAAGGGTGCATTGGTCTTCCCGGGCCTCCAGACCGTACGGTCACTGTCGCTCACCTTGAATGAAACCGAACTTAAGGTTTCCTGTGTCACCTCGCAGGGCATACAGGTAATCGTGGAGGGCGTCGTCATTTACAAGATTGGTGACGCCCCATCCTTTATTGCCAATGCAGCCAGGCGCTTCCTGGGCCAACAGGCCAAAATGGAAAGCCAGGTGTACAACGTTTTTGAGGGCCATTTACGCTCCATCATCGGCAGCATGACGATGGAGGAGATCATCCGTGAGCGCGACAAGCTCGGTTCGCAGGTCCGCAGCGCCAGCGGCGTGGAGATGGAAAAGCTCGGACTGGTGGTTGACTCGCTTCAAATCAAGGACCTGCAGGATCCCACGGGGTATATCGAGAACATCGCCAAGCCGCACATTGCTTTGGTGAAGATGGAGGCCCGCATCGCCGAGAGCACCCGCAACCGGGAGGCGGCCGAGAAGGAAGCAGAGGCCGCGGCGCTGATCGCTGACGCACAGAGCGTTTCAGCGATCAGGCAGTCAGTGGCGCAGGCCAACGCCGAGCGTGCCAGGGCCAACGCCGCCCAGGCTGGGCCGTTGGCTGATGCAACGGCGCGGCAGCAGGTGGTCGTTCAGGAAACCGAGGTCGCCAAGCTCGAGGCGGACCGGGAGGAGCAGAAGCTTCAGACCACCGTCCGGAAACCGGCCGACGCGAAGGCCTACGCCAAGCGTACGGACGCGGAAGGGCAGAAAGCTGCTGACATCAGCGCCGCCGAGGCACTGGCACGCCGCACGGAGCTCGAGGCTCAGGCCAACGCCCGTCGGACGGAACTCCAGGCCCAGGCCAATGCGAACGCCGCGGCTGCCGCTGCCGGAGCGACCAAGGTCACCGGTGAGGCCGAAGCCGCGGCCACCAGGGCCAGGGGTGATGCCGCCGCCTCCGCCATCAAGGCCAAGGCGCTGGCCGAGGCGGACGGCATCAAGGCGCGGGCCGAAGCTTTGGGGACCAACCAGGACGCGGTAATTTCGCAACAGCTCGCGGAAAACATGCCGGCCATCATCGCCGCGGCGGCCGAGCCGTTCTCGCACGTGGGTCAAATGACCGTCCTGAATGGTGGTGAAGGGGTCAACAAGATGCTCGGCGGAATTCTCGCCCAGGCGGGCGACTACCTCCCAGTCCTGGCGTCTGCGCTCAGGAACGGCCAGGAGTCCAAGCGGCAGCCCAAGGCTCCCGAAGCCTAGGAGGCGACGGATGGGCAGAAAGGTCGACCGGAGCCTGACGGGCAAAATCGGGCGGGTGACCGGGCGGATCGGGCCGGGCACCATCGGTGAAGTCATGCTCCCGTACCTCGGCGGCACGATGGCCTTCCACGCCCACCCGTTCGACAAGATGAGCGACTTCGCTGTGGGTGATGAGGTGCTGGTGATCTACTTCGACCCGCCACAAACGGTTTACGTCGACGAACTTCCGGATGTGTTAAGGCATGAGGAATGAAGTAGGGAAACCGATCTTCATGCACCGGTAATGTTGTAGGTGCGGCTGCGCATTACCGGCCAGCTCGTTTTCCCGCCCCATGGTCTTTTGATGGCAGGGCCGGGACCGTGCGCAACGTGGCGCCCAAAGTCGTCACCCACCCGCTCTTTTCGAAAGAGCCAAGCCCCTGGAGCCGCTCCTTGGCCATCGCCGATCGCCCGCGCCTGGTACGCAACCCGATCACCGTCCTAAGCGCTTTGCGATCTCCGCAGCAGCTCTCCCGTGAGGTTCTCGCCGGGATGGTGACCACCCTTGCCCTGGTGCCGGAGGTCATTTCGTTCTCGATCGTCGCCGGGGTTGACCCGATGGTCAGCCTCGTCGCGTCCATCGTCCTGGCCCTGACGATGTCGATCCTGGGCGGACGGCCGGGCGTCATCACCGCCGCAGCCGGATCCGTCGCCCTGGTAATCGCCCCGTTGGTTCATAACCACGGTGTCCAGTTTGTTCTGCCGACGGTAATCCTTGCCGGTCTCATCCAGATTGTTTTTGGCCTTGCCGGTCTGGCCCGCCTTATGCGGTTCATTCCGCGATCGGTGATGATCGGATTCGTCAACGCCCTGGGCGTGCTGATTTTCACGGCGCAGGTACCCCACGTGCTGAATGTCCCCTGGCTCGCCTACCTCCTGTTCGCTCTGACTCTCGCGATCATTTTCATCCTTCCCCGCTTCACCAAGATCATTCCCTCGCCGCTGGTTGCCATCGTCGTCGTCACGGCGATCGTCATCATCGCCCACCTCATCGTTCCCAACGTCGCCGACGAGGGTCCGCTCACAGGGAAAATGCCCGGCATCACCCCGTTCCTCGTTCCGCTGAACCTGGCCACCCTGCAACTCATCCTGCCCACTGCACTGAGCGTCGCGTTCGTCGGTCTCATGGAAACCCTCCTCACCGCGAAATTCGTCGATGAAATCACCGACACCCCCTCGCACAAGGGCCGCGAGTCCTGGGCCCTGGGTGTTTCGAATGTCCTCGCCGGGTTCTACGGCGGTATCGCCGGCTGCGCGATGATCGGCCAGACCGTCCTGAATGTGAAAACCGGCCAGGCCCGCACCCGCATCTCCACGTTCGTGGCCGGAGTGTTCCTGCTGGCCCTGGTGACCGGGCTCAGCTCGATCATGGGACAGATCCCCATGGTGGCCCTGGCCGCGGTCATGATGGTGGTCGCCGTCACCACCGTTGACTGGCACAGCGTCAAACCGTCAACCCTGAAGCGGATGCCCGTCCCGGAAACAATCGTCATGGTCGTCACCGTCGCCGTTGTCGTCATCACAGGGAACCTCGCCTCCGGCGTCCTCGTCGGCGTCATCCTCGCCATGGTGCTCTTCGCCCGCCGGGTGGCGCACGTCATCACCGTCGGCCGGAACCTGACAGACGAGGGCGCAGCAGTTCGGTATGCCGTGGTCGGACCGCTGTTCTTTGGGAGCAGTAATGACCTTGTCGACCAGTTCTCCTACTCCGACGATCCGGCCTCCGTCACCATCGATCTCAGCCAGGCGCAGATCTGGGACGCCTCCACCGTCGCCGCCCTGGACTCCATCGAAACGAAATACCGGGACCACGGCGCCACGGTCACCATTGAGGGTCTCGACGAACGCAGCACCGGATTCCACCGCCGCCTCACCGGTCAATTCGGCGCCTAGCTCCGGATGTCCCGGCTGTATGGAACGCGGAACGTAGGACACTATTCAACGGCGCCCAGCCGGCGTACCCTGAATGCTCGTGAGCGAGCTGCCATTACCTCAACGCCTGGCCCGGGCCGTGGGCAACAGTTCCCTCTCCGAGCGGGTGGCAGTCGCTCAGGAGTCCGTCTACGGGCCGATTATCCCCTGGGCGCGACGAAGCTTTTTCCACACCGACCTCCTAGGCCACTCGGTGCATCCGCTGCTCACGGACGTGACCCTCGGCTCATGGATCAGCGCCTCCATCCTCGACCTGGCCGGCGGCTCAGAGGCACGTCGCAGTGCCACGCTCCTGGTCGGCGTCGGGTTGGCGGCTTCTGGACCGACAGCAGTCACAGGGGCGGGTGACTGGGCGGACATGAGGAGCACTGAGCGTCGGATCGGCGCGGTGCACGCCCTGGGCGCCGACATCGCCATTTTCCTTCTCCTCGGCTCCCTGATCGCCCGCCTGCGTGGACGCTACACCCTGGGCACCCGGCTGGGCCTTACCGGGAACGCGATCGCGGCAGCAGCCGGATTCCTGGGCGGGCATTTGGCACTCAATCGCGGAACCGCCCGCCGGACCCCTGCCGAGAGGTAGTGAAGGCAAGGGCGCGGCGGCAGACTGATGCTATGAAGAGCATCAAGTCCGCGCGGACTTCGGCAGGGACCCCAGCGCTTCGTCTGCTCCAGGAAGCCAACATTCCGCATTCCGTGCATTCCTTCGAGCACAACCCGGCCAGCGAGTTGCCCTTCGGCCTGGAGGCAGCGGCGGCCCTCGGTGTGGATGACCAGCGCGTCTACAAGACCCTACTGGCCGACGTCGACGGCGGGTTGGTGGTGGCGATCCTGCCCGTCGCTGCGCGGCTCGACCTGAAAGCCCTGGCTACGGTGGCAGGCGGCCGACGCGCAACGATGGTCGAACCAGCCCTCGCCGAGAAGGTGACCGGTTACGTCGTCGGGGGTATCTCACCTCTGGGGCAGCGCAAGCGACTGCCGACATTCTTGGACGAGAGCGCCCTGGATCATCAGAGCATGCTCGTGAGCGCAGGGCGGCGCGGCCTGGAGGTCGAGCTTGCGCCCGCCGACCTCAAGGCGCTCACCGGCGCTTCGACGGCTCGGGTGCGACGGGAGGCCTGATCGGACCAGCGTGGAATGAGGTCGCGCAGGCCCCAGCAGCAGCTGCCGCGTCGATGCTGACTCCCGCCCGATCAGTCAGCGCACCACGGACCGGTGACCGGCGTCCAGGCGCCGGGTCCAGCCACGGGAGTCGAGATGTTCCAGCAGCGGAACAGCGATCCGTCGTGTTGTGCCGAGCGCCTGGCGCGCCATGCTGGTGGTGAAGGGCTGCTCCAGCCGGGCCAGCGCACGCATCGCCAGGGCCGGGGCGGTGGGCAGCAGCACAACCCCGTCGCGCAACCGCAGCAAGCGCCCGGCGCGCTCCGCAGCGGCCAGTTCGCGGGCGCCCAAACCCAGCGCAGCCAACTCATCGGCTTCCGGTGCACGGAACGCGTCCGTGGTCAGCCTTCGCTCCAACTCGGCGACAGCTGACCCGACGGCACCGAGGTTGCCTGAGCTGCCCGGCAGCCGGATGTGTCCGCCCTCATTTTCCAGACCCGCGTTGCGGACCACCGAGGCAAGGATACTCTCATCGGGTAGTTTGAGCAGATCCCGTGCCGCACCGCTGGAAAGCCCCGGGGCCAGGGGATCGCGCTCCTGCAGCCCCTGGACTGCCGTGACCAGCCGACGCTGCCATGCTTCGAAGACGGGGGCGTGCACCCACCAGTTCCCGAGCACCCGGACGCCGTCAGGCGCCTCCGCACCCTGCGCGGGGAGCAGCCCGAGCCGACGGAGGTGTTGTTCCTGCACCGCTCCGCGGCCTGCCACTTCGGCGAGCACGTCGCCGGTGGGGTCCATGCCTGTGAGCCGCTCCGCCCAGTGGGCTCCATCCCCCCGCCGCCGCAAGGCCGGCGGATCGGCGTCGAGGACCTGGGCGCCGCCGAGCACCGAGCGGCTCCCGGGATCACGCAACACCAGACGATCTCCGAGAACGAGGGGAAGCGCCCTGTCGAGGACGAGGCGGGCGTGGTCGGCGCCGAAGGGACGAAGCCTGGCTGGCACCGCCGCAGTGCCGGCATGGACCATGAGCTGTTCCGGCACCTCCGTATACGCCATCCCGGTGGTGCGCTGGATGCCCAGGACTCCCGTAATCGGCCATGCGTCGGGTGTCAGCAGCGCGTCTCCGCGGCGGATGTCTGCGGCGGAAACGTCACGCAGGTTCAGCGCCACCCTGTTCACGGGCTCCAGCGAGGAGTATGACGTGTCGCGGCTTTGCAGGCCGCGGACCACGACGGACCTTGAACCGTCATGGCCAAGAAGCTGCAGCCGGTCGCCCTGGGTCAGGGTTCCTGCTGCCAGCGTGCCGGTCACCACCGTTCCGGACCCGGTGATGGTGAAGGAGCGGTCCACCCACAATCGCAGCCGGCCCGTGGTGGGAGCGGACGGCACCCCGGCCAGTACGGTGTCCAGCGTCGCACGCAGTTCGGTCAGGCCCGTGCCCTCAACGGCTGACACGGCAACCGCCGGCGCGTTCCGCAGACCCGTCCCGGCCAGCTCCCGACGGGTGCGGGCGAGCACCTCATCAATCCGCCCAGGCGCCCGATCGATCCGGCTGAGGACCACGACGCCGTGCTCAATGCCCAGCGCGGCGACGGCGTCCCGGTGGTCGCTTGACTGCGCCTGCCAGCCCTCATCGGCAGCGACCACGAAGCAGACGACGGGCGCCGGTCCGATTCCCGCGAGCATGTTGCCGAGGAACCGTTCGTGACCCGGTACGTCCACGAAGGCAACATCCTGTCCGGACGGCAGCGTGGTCCAGGCGTAACCCAGGTCGATGGTCAGCCCGCGCCGCCGTTCCTCCTCCCAACGGTCCGGCTCCATGCCGGTAAGCGCCCGCACCAGGGTGCTCTTACCGCAATCGACATGCCCGGCGGTGGCAATAACCTGCACTGCCTAGCCCGCCCTGCCTGAACCGGCGCCATTGAGGGTGGCGAGTGCCCGGCGCACCGCGTCGAGGACCCGCTCATCGTCCCCTTCGGGGATGCAGCGCAGATCGAGCAGGCAGGAGCCGTCGTGGACGCGCGGGAGTACGGCCGGGTCCCCGGTACGCAGGGGGCCAGCAACGCCTTCGGGGAGCTGCAGCGCCCATCCGGGCAAGGGAACACCCGGTGCTCCGCCGCCGCCTACCCGTCCATCATGCGGAAGAACGGGTACCCCGAGGGCTCCGGCGAGCCGGTCGGTGCGGCTCCGCAGCCGCTCCAGGTCCGCGTGGAGTGCCTGAACAACCGGCGGCGGTTCGCCTGCGAGGGTTGCCTCCAGTGCAGCCAGGGCAAGTTTGTCCGCCCGGACGGCTCGCGCAAGCGGGTGGCGTGCCAGCCGGGCAATAATGTCCGCCCGGCCCAGGAGCAAACCGGCCTGAGGCCCGCCCAGCAGCTTGTCGCCGCTGGCGATGACGACGTCGGCCCCGTTGGCCAACGCGGTGGCGGCATCCGGTTCCTGGGGCAGGTGCGGATCGGGTGCCAGCAGTCCGCTGCCCAGGTCGGCTACGAGTGGAACCTCGTGTGCCGTCGTTAGCGGGCTCAGTTCGGCCAGTGAAACAGCCGACGTGAATCCGTCGACCCGGAAGTTGCTCGGATGGACCTTGAGGACGCAGCCGGTGGCTGGCCCGAGGGCGCTGGCGTAGTCCCGCAAGTGCGTCCGGTTGGTGGTGCCCACCTCGTGCAACGTCGCGCCCGTCGACTCGATCAGGTCCGGCAGCCGGAAGCCGGCACCGATTTCCACCAGTTCCCCGCGGCTCACCACCACCTCCCGGCCGGCGGCGAGGGCTGTGGTGGCCAGCACCAGTGCGGCAGCACCGTTGTTCACCACCAGCGCGTCCTCGGCGGCGGGGCAGGCAGCGAGCAAGGCGGCGCGGGCACCGGCACCGCGGCGGGAGCGGCTGCCGGTTTCCAGATCCAGCTCCACATCGACGTAGCCGCTGGCGGTGACAAGCGCCGCGACCGCACCGGCAGAAAGGGGCGCGCGCCCGAGGTTGGTATGGATGACGACGCCGGTCGCGTTCAGCACCGGGTGCAAGGTTGTCGCTGTGCGGGCAGCGACGGCGGCCAGCAGGGCGGATTCCACCTGGGCGGGAGGGAGCTCGCCTCGCCGTGCCTGCTCCTGCGTTTGCCGAATGAGTTCACGGAGAACCCGTTCACTCAGGCGCTCCCTGGCCCCGCGGACAGCCGGCAGGGCCAGCAGCTCATCCGTGCGGGGAATAAGGCGCCGCGGATCAACCTGGTCCACGCAGCCCCTCCTTGTTCCGCGGCAAACGTCTGCCGATGATTGGCGGAGGCGGACGGGAATCGAACCCGCCAGGCCGAGATACTCGGCCTCACCGGTTTTGAAGACCGGGGGGCCCACCAGGACCCGGACGCCACCGCGTTTCAATGTAGCAGACCATCCGCGGAGGTAGGCTAAGCGGGTGACCGAGACCCGAACGTCCATGCCGCAGCCTTCCGATGACGTCGTCGGAGCAGTCCGGCTCACCGGCTTTGCCCATGGTGGTGGCTGCGCCTGCAAGATTCCGCCCGGCGAACTAGAGGAAGCGGTTCGTGGCCTCACCGGTCAACCCGGCGCGGACGTGCTGGTGGGCCTGGATAGTGGCGATGACGCCGCAGCTGTCCTGGTTCGTGGCGACCTGGCCGTACTCTCCACCGCTGACTTCTTTACTCCCGTTGTCGATGACGCGTTCGATTGGGGCCGGATCGCGGCCGCCAACGCGCTCTCGGACATTTACGCGATGGGTGGCCGCCCGATCATGGCCATCAACCTGTTGGGCTGGCCCCGCGGTGTGCTGCCCGTGGAGTTGATGACGGAAGTCCTCCGCGGTGGTCTGAGCATCGCCAACGAGGCCGCGTGCCCGGTGATCGGCGGGCACTCCATTGACGACCCGGAGCCCAAATACGGTATGGCGGTCACCGGGGTAGCCCATCCCGACCGGTTGCTGCGCAATGACGCCGCCAGGCCCGGGCTGCCGCTCACGCTCACCAAGCCGATCGGCGTCGGGCTGCTGAACAACCGGCACAAGCAGACCGGCGAAGTGTTCGCTGAGGCCATCGCGACCATGACGGGCCTTAATCGCGAAGCGGCCGACGCCGCGCTGGCGGCCGGCGTGCGTGCCGCCACGGACGTGACGGGCTTCGGCCTGCTGGGACACCTGTTCAAAATGTGCCGTGCGTCCGGAGTGGGGGCAGTGATCGACCGATCGTCAGTACCACTGGTCGACGGCGCCCGGCAGGCGCTGCGGGACGGCTTTGTCTCGGGTGGGACGCGACGCAACCTTGACTGGGTGCGACCGCACCTGCGGTCGGGACCCGGCGTCACTGAAGACGACCTGCTCCTTCTTGCCGACGCGCAGACCTCGGGCGGCCTGCTGGTCGTCGGGGAAGTTCCCGGGTATCCGGTAATCGGGCACACCACCGCGGGTCAGGGCATCGAGATCCGCTGAGTCGGGAGGCCGTCGGTCGGGCGGGCAGGCAGGCGCCTCAGCCGGCAGGTGTGACCCGTTGGGCCGCAACTGGCGGGCCCCTCAGCTGGCCGTGGTGATCGAATCGCCGGTGATTCCAGCCGCGCGGCGGGCGGCGAGCCGGTTTTTCTGCGGCTCGATGGTGTAGCGAGGGTCCCTTGCCGAGGCCAGGCCCGCCTCGAACACCCCGAACCGGGTAAGGGCCGACGCCGCCAGCAAGGACACGCCCGAGGCTGCGGCCACCACCCGGTGGCGACCGCCCAGGAGTGTCCCCAAGCCTCCGGCGATCGCCAGCCGCTCGCTCCATTTCAGCATGGCACCGGCCTTGCCTTGATGCAGGGGCTCGGCGGTTATCGGATCCATTCGGTGCTCCATCACCCGCGTGGCGACCACGTCGCCGACCACCCCAAGCATGGCAAGGTTTCGGGCGGGACCGGCCTCGTGCACCGGTGTGGTGATCATGGCGAGCCCGGCAGAGGCGAGGGCCGCTGAACTCACGAAGACGAAAGGCAATTCCTCGTGTGCGGCATTCCATGTCGGTGTGGCCGTGTCTCCGAGTAGGACCGCCGTGTACGCCGCCAGCGGTCCGGCGAAGAGGGCGGCCTCAAACCCGGCCGGCCCCTCGACCGCCTGCAGGAGGGTCCGCAACGGACCCAACGGTAGACGCGTCCCGCTCAACCGATCAATCTCCGCCACCGCCGTGACTGACGTTCCGATGCTGAACGCGCTAAGAATCCAGGACCCGACGCTCATTGGAGACGTCAGCTTGAGAGTCCGCAGCATATTGAGAAAGCGCTCCGGCCTGCCCAGGTCCCTCACCAAGGCGACAGCTCCGAAACCCACTGCCGTCAAGGAGCTCAACCGGGCATTGCGGCGCAGCGTCGGCCGTCCGGTGAGTTGCCCGCCCAGCCCAAGCAGCGCGGACCCCGCAGCCACACCGCCCAAAAACAGGTACGCGGCAACGTCGTCCCCCCACGGCGCCGGTTTGACCACCGGACGGCCGTAGTACGAGGTGAATTCCGGTTCCGGGACCATCGGCATTTCCCGCGAACCGTCACCCCCGTCGCGACGGCCCGGGCCTCGCCTGCCGCCGGGACGACGACGGCGGGCGGGTTCGGGCGGACGAAAGCTATCAAACTCCGAAAGGGTCACGCCTTTCCTCCCAGGAAGGCCAACGCTGCCGCGGCAACCATGCCCGCTACGGCCATACCGGCCCGCCGGTACATCTGCGGTAGGTCCGCCGTGGGCACTCTGGGGTCCGGCGGGAGTCCGTACACCTCCGGTTCGTCGAGGAGGAGGAAAACGGACCCGGTTCCGCCCACGCCGTCGAGTTCGTTGGCACCATAGAGCCTCGCTTCGGTGAGACCCTTCGAATGCAGGTCGGCGACCCGCTCCCGCGCCGTTTCCACCATGGCGTCGTGGTCGCCGAACTTGATCGACGTCGTCGGGCAGGCCTTGGCGCAGGCGGGTGTCTCATCGGCCACCAGGCGGTCGTAGCACAGCGTGCACTTCTGGGCGATGCCAACGTTGGGAACGGTCGGATGTTCGGCGTGCTGCTCCTCCCGCTTCGAGGCCACCTTGACCGTGCCGTCACTGCGCCGCTCAATCACGCCGAACGGACACCCTGCCACGCAGGTTCCGCAACCGTTGCAGACGTCGTCCTGTACCACCACCGTGCCGAATTCGGTCCGGAAAAGCGCCCCGGTGGGGCAGACGTCCAGGCACCCGGCGTGCGTGCAATGCTTGCAGACATCGGAGGACATCAGCCAACGGAAATCGGCTGTGTCCGGTGGCGTTGTATCCGCCTCGGCCAGGTCCACCGTGGCTGCCGTCGCAGGAGGCCCAATTCTGGGCATTCCCAGGCTGACGAGCGCCCGCCCGGACTTCCGCGCCTCCGTGATGCGTTCCTGGCCCTGTTCCACGAAGGCGACATGTCGCCACGTGCTGGCGCCGAGGGCTCCGGTGTTGTCGTAGGAGGACCCGAGCAGCTCCAGGTTCCCGTCCTGGGGGTTGTGGTTCCACTCCTTACACGCCACTTCGCAGGCCTTGCAGCCAATGCAGATGGACGTGTCTGTGAAAAACCCCTTGCGCTGCTGCTGGTGCTCCCAGTGAGCATCCGCGGCGGGATCTGTCGGTCCGGACAGCTGACCCATTTAGTCCTCCAACATCGAGTGGGTACCCGGAACGCAACCGAAACGCGTCGGCTGCCCGGGCGGGGCATGGTGTGGTCCGGTCGGACCGGCGGTGGGCAGCTTCATTGACGGGTCTCGCCGTCGTCGGGACCATCCCCACCGGGGCCGGAATGAAGATTTACCGCCCCCGGATCTGTCATCCGCCGGTTGCCGGTCCCGATGGTAATCCCGGCCCGCGCCTGGTACTCAGCAACCAGAGCAAGCAACTGCTCACCGCGCGGCCTTCGGCCGGGACGGATATCACAGGAAGCGACCTTGGATTCCTGGATCTGAACGTTGGGATCCAGCGTCACACCCAACAGATCGTTGGCCGCGTCACCGCTGACGACGGCGTCCGACCCGACGCCCCAGTGGTAGGGCAGCCCGATTTGATGCACGGTGTGCCCGCCAACGGTGAGAGGCGTCATCCGTTCCGTGACAAGCACCTTCGCTTCAATGGCGGAGCGGGCCGAAATGATCGTGGCCCACCCATAGGGTTCAAGTCCCCGCTCAGCAGCGAGCTCCGGCGACACCTCGCAGAACATCTCCGGTTGCAGTTCCGAAAGGTACGGCAGCCAGCGGCTCATTCCACCGGCCGTGTGGTGCTCTGTAAGCCGGTACGTGGTGAAGACGTAGGGATAGACGTCGGCACCGCTGCTACCGGCGCTTGGTGCACTGAGGTTGTCAGCGCGGGGAAAAACCAACCTGCCCGGGTTTTGCTGCTGCGGGTAAAGCGCGTTGGCCACTGGCGATTCCTGTGGTTCGTAATGGGTGGGAAGAGGCCCGTCGATGACACCCTTCGGCGCAAACAACCAGCCCTTGCCGTCGGCCTGCATGATGAAGGGATCGTCTCCGGCGAGTGCGGCCTGACCGCCCACAGCGGGGTCGGGTTGGCTCCCCGGGGCACGGTCAATCGGGAAGTCAGGCACGTCGTCGCCAACCCATCGGCCCTGCTCCTGGTCCCACCAGATGTATTTCTTTCTCTCGCTCCACGGCTTACCGGCCGGATCAGCCGACGCCCGATTGTAGAGAATCCGACGGTTGGCCGGCCACGCCCAACCCCACTCAGAAGCGGCAGGTCCCTGCTCCCGGCCCGGTTTCCGGTTGGCGGCATGGTTGATCCCGTCGGCGTACACCCCGGTGTAGATCCAGCAGCCGCCCGATGTGGAACCGTCGGCGCGCATCTGCGTGTACGCAGAGAGGGGTTTACCCGCATCCGGCCCAGTGAGATGGCGGCCGTTGATCTCGGCAAGCACCGACTCAGCATCCGGATCGCCGTGTTCGTCGGTGGGATAGTCCCTGGTCAGATCGAGCAGGGGACGGTCGCGTTCGTCGTCGGAACCTGCCAGCTTCTCCCGGATCCGCTGGCCGAGCTGGTAGAAGAACTCCAACTCGCTTTGGCACTCCCCCGGCGGGTTGACCGCCTTGTGCCGCCACTGCAGCAGCCGTTGGGTTTGCGTAAACGAACCGGCCTTCTCGACGTGGGTTGCGGCAGGCATAAAGAAGACTTCCGTCTCGATGTCCTCGGTGCGCAGCTCGCCCGATTCGATTTCCGGACCGTCCTTCCACCAGGTCGCTGACTCGATGAGATTGAAGTCCCGCACCACCAGCCACTTCAAATGCGACATGCCCTGCCGTTGCATCCGGCCGTTGGAGGAACCGACCGCCGGATTTTGTCCGAGCACGAAGTAGCCCTCGACCTTGTCCTCGAGCATTCCCATCACTGTCTCGTAAGTGCCGTGGGGTCCGTTCAATCTGGGAAGGTAATCGAAGGCCCAGTCATTCTCGGCCGTCGCGGCGTCGCCCCACCAGGCCTTCAGCAGGCTGATGGTATAGGCGTCGGCGTCCGTCCAATACCCCTTCTGTTTCTTGGACGCAATCGATTCCAGGTAGTCGCTGAGGGTGTCATGGCGCCCGACACTGGGCATGGGCAGGTACCCCGGCAGCAGGTTGAAGAGGGTTGGGATGTCCGTGGACCCCTGGATGCTGGCGTGGCCGCGCAGGGCCATGATTCCGCTGCCAGGGCGACCCACATTTCCGAGCAGAAGTTGCAGGATAGCGGCGGCCCGAATGAACTGGGTCCCCAGCGAGTGCTGGGTCCAGCCGACGGCGTAGGCGAAGCAGGTTGTCCGTTCGCGCCCGGAGTTCTCCGTTATGGCGCGGGCCAGATAATCGAAGTCGGCCACGTCGATGCCACACATGTCCTGGACCATCTCCGGGGTGTAACGGGCGTAATGCCGCTTCAGGATCTGGAACACGGTCCGCGGATCCTGCAGCGTGTCGTCACGCTGCACCTGGGCGTGCTCCAAGGGAGGACCCCCGCTGCCCAACTGGTGGCCGGCGGCACGTGCCGAAGCATCGGAACCGTGTTCCGTGCCGTCGCCCGGCCCGTCGACGGCGCCACCGTCCTCCTCTTCATATGACCAAGAGGCGGTGTCGTACTGTCCGGTCTCCGGATCGTAGCCGGAGAACAGTCCACCAAGATCTTCGGCGTCACGATAATCGCTGTGAACCAGCGTGGCCGCGTTGGTGTAGGCGGTCACGTACTCCTTAAACCACAGGTCATGGGTGATGACGTAGTTGATCAGCGCGCCCAGGAGCACGACGTCAGAGCCGGCCCGGATCGGAATGTGCTTGTCAGCAACCGCTGAGGTGCGCGTGAACCGGGGATCGACGTGGATGATTTTCGCCCCACGCGCCTTGGCCTCCGCGACCCACTGATATCCCACAGGGTGGCACTCGGCCATATTGGAACCCTGAACGACGATGCAGTCGGCGTTGGCCATGTCCTGCAGTGATTGCGTAGCACCACCGCGTCCAAACGAGGCTCCCAAACTGGGAACCGTGGCGGAGTGTCAAATACGGGCTTGGTTCTCGATCTGCACCGCACCGGCAGCCGTGAAGAGTTTCTTGATCAGGTAGTTCTCTTCGTTGTCCAGGGTGGCTCCGCCCAACGACGCGATGCCCATCGTGCGGCGCAGCAGCCGGCCCTTTTCGTCTTCCTGCTGCCAGGTCCTGCGGCGCGTCTCAATGAACCGGTCGGCCACCATGTCGATGGCCGTGGCGAGGTCCAGATGCTGCCACTCGGTTGACCGAGGCGCACGATAAAGCACCCCGGTCTGCCGGCCCGGCGAGTTCACCAATTGTTCGCTGGCCGAGCCCTTGGGGCACAACCGCCCGCGGGAAATGGGCGAATCGGGATCGCCTTCGATCTGGACGACCTTCTCGTCCTTGACGTAGACCCGCTGCCCACAGCCCACAGCACAATACGGGCACACACTCTGTACGACCCGGTCAGCCGTGGCCGTCCGCGGGGCGATGGCCCGCGTGCGGGGGGAGGTCACTGCCGGCCCACGGCCGAGCAGGTCGCCCGTACTGAGCTGCCGGACGACCGGCCATTGAAGAAAACTACGCCGTGCCATGGCAGGAGCATATCCCAAACGACGGCCGGGTTGGCAGAAACGGCGCACTGGCGGTTTCGGTCTTCGCAGGTTCCGTGGCGACGACAGGGCCCACACGGACATCGGCAAAGCCACTTCCGTCCTCCTCACCGTGGCGGGTATGCCGAGTTGAGTGCGGACAGCAGGTGAATGCGCTTTGACTCCGAGGTGTCCCTGCTGCTTTCTATCTGACGCACCGTTTGGGCGAGTTCCGTGTTGCGGAGGCTGCCGGCGAGCCAGTCGGAAAAGTCACCCGAGTCCAAATGCTTCTGCAGCACTGATAGGTCCAAAGCAGACAGGAATGCAATGAACTGGCGGGCATCAGAGGCTGAAAGGCTTGTTCTGTCCAAGGCCTCGAAGACGAACGGGAACATGGCAACAACCGGTCCGGCTGCGCGTGGCAGGCCTTGGGCGGAATGCTGGACGAGTGACAGGACTGCTGCCAGTCCACCGCCCAGCGCAGCCAGGCCGACGGTCCGTAAACCGTTCGAATCGAAGTGGGTGAAAAGACCCGTCAGGAGATCGACGGGAATCGCTGCTGCAGCCCCTTCGACGAAGGTGGCAGCGAGGCGCTCAACCAGCCCTACCACCCCGGTCGCAGTCGGCTTGAACGCAAGGTTCTTGAGCAGGGCGACTACGGCAGCTACGGCGGCACCGAGGGCAGCCAGGGCGAGTATGCCGATCTCCGATAATCGGCCGTTCGCAAGCGCGTTGACGACCTGGGCGACGGACAGGGAACTGATAAACGACTGCCAGAGTGTATTCAGAATGCGCTTAACGAAATCGTGCAAGGTCGACATTGCCTGGCCCCCTGCCTTGCTGTCGTGGTGTTGCCCCCGCTGCGCTCCAGCGCAAGCAGGACGTCGGGTCGATCGCACGGCCTACTGGGGTGGGGCGATCGTGACAGTGATCCGAATATGCTGGATCGTCGAAGCGTCCCCTTCCCAGGGCCGCCACAACTTGAAGGCGAGCTCAGCTGTTCCTGGCAGCAGGGCCCTGAAGGCAAAGCCTCGCGTCGTCCCACCACCCGGGGCGCCGTCAGCCCGCACCGAATCCTCGGACGCCCCGGCGCTCATCGAATCACCGCGCCCCTCAGCGGCCCAGCGAAATCCGGTCGACGGATTGGCGGGCAGCAGAACAACGAGCCGGTCACCCGCTGTCATGCCACAGACCTGCCCGTCGGTCGGGTCCCTGATCACGACGTCGCCCATGAACACTCCGGTTCTTGCAGGGTGGATCGTCGGACTCCACCTACTGATGACTCATTCGACTCGACGGATCGTCCAGAAATCGCTGGCCAAACCCCGCGAGAGCAGATAGGCGTACGGCATGGTGCCGTAGCCCTTATCCCCCCACTTCGTGCTCCACGAATTGCGAATACGGAACCGGGCCAGCGCGTCGTCATATCCGACGGCGAGAACACAGTGCCCACCCAGGACCTTCTCGGTGTGCAGGGGCATCGGGACAATTCCTGAAGCGTCCACTTCGGGGCTCTCGAGGCTCTCATAGACGGTGAAACCGAACACGAACGGATAGCCCTCGGCCAGGCAGCCCTTCATCTGTGTCAGATCCCTGGCGACCCGTGAGTACTCAAGGGTTTGATGGTCCAGGGCCTTCTGGTAGCAGTCGCTGGAGGGTTTCGCTGCAAATTTTGGAGTGTCATACGGCCAGTCCGTTTCAAAGCATGCTCCCTGCTTGGTGACACTCTTCACGCCGTCCCGGATGTACGCGCCGGAATCCCTATCGACGGTTCCCTCCAACTCCCGCTCGTTGTAGTAGATGAACAATCGCGACGGTGTCGAATAGCCGTTGATGCCCTGTTTCATGGCATCAAACTCCATGGCGCCGGCGATGCCGTTGGCGGTGCAGCTGCCCAGCCGACCCTGATCATAAACGGGAGGGCACTGCGACGTGAGATCCAACTGGGCAGGGAGGGCTTCCTGAACGGGTGGCGGCGCCGCATAGAGTCGATCCCGTTGGTCGGGCGGATCCGGTTTCCATCCGTAACCGCGCTCGATCGCCGACTGCGCTGCCGAATCTGCCATAACTGCTTGCCTCCAACCGTGCGGCCCCCGTGGCCGCGATTGGAGATGGTAGGTGGACAGGCGTTACCGCGCCGTTACCGGTTCCACCAGCAGGTCAGCATCGCTGAAACCCTATTAGGCTTTGCGCATGACGGCACCGCAAATCTATGTCAGTTTCCCCGGCACGGCGCGTGAAGCCCTCACTTTCTACCGCGACGTCTTCGGCGGTGAGCTCTCCCTGCACACCAACGGGGACTTCGGCAACACCGAGGGGCCGCCGGATCACATTGCCCATGGAGTCCTCACGGGCGCCGTCGCACTTGCCGGATCGGATGCGCCCGCCGGTGGAGAGACGGTCCGGTTCGAAGGTCTCATGCTCTCGTTGCTCGGTACCGCCGAGCCCGAGATCCTTCATGAGTGGTTCGACAGACTCGCCGTCGGCGGCCGGGTCGTCGATCCCCTTGCTCCCAAGCCCTGGGGCGCCTCGGATGGTCAGGTGATTGACCGGCACGGGCTCCACTGGCTCATCGGTTACGAGCCCGCTCCCTGAGCGACGCCGATTGCCTGGGTGGTTAGTCAACGGTCGCCTGCCGCGAGTCAGTCTACGCAGCCCCACCGGTGCCACGGTGCAGGTCAGCGTCCAGTCCGTTGGCGGCCACTAGCTGGGCGAGCAGATCCCTGAGCTGGGCTCTCTGCCCGTCGGTCAGGGACGCCAGGAGTTCGGCTTCATGTGCTTCGGCGATCCCCTGCAGCTGGTGCAGGACGCGCCTTCCCTCGGCGGACAGGCGCAGTTCGTACGTCCGTCGATCAGTGCTGCTGCGCTCCCGCTCCACGAGGCCGCGGTCCTGCAGGGAGTCGATGAGCGGGACCACCCGGCTGGGAACGGCGCCGAGCCTGTCGGCAAGGGCTCGTTGGCTGAGACCGGGAGCACGGTCGAGCAGGCGGAGCACCCCGGCATCGCTCGGCGTCAAACCGATGTCCCGGGTGCGTTCCGTGAAGCGCGTGGACGCCAAGGCGCCGACTTGTGCGAGCAGGAAGGCTATCCGTGTCGGGCGTGAGGGGGTGGAGGAATCCATTCCCCCACACTACCTTCTTGACAGAATAATTCAGCGGGAGAATCATTCTGTGCATGATGGATCTTGAGCGGACGAAGGGGTTCATGATCGACGTGTCACCTCGACGCACCAACGGGACGGGTAGCAGGGGCGGACCCCACCCCGGCGTCCTCGCGGCCGTGAGCCTTGGCCTCACCGTTACCGCGCTGGTCACGACAACGATCCTGACCGGCCTTCCGGTGGTCTCGCCATTCTCCCCGCCGGGGAAGGTCCTGGCCTACTTCCAGGACAACGCGTCCGCCGTGCGTCTAGCCGGCATGATCCAGTTCGGGTCGGCCATACCCGTGGGTATTTACGCGGCCACCGTATATGCACGTCTGCTCCGGTTGGGGGTCCGGGTGCCGGGGCCCGCCATCGGATTTTTCGGCGGCATGACGGCCGCGACGTTCCTGATGCTGTCAGGTTCGGTGGTGTGGCTGCTGGGCCGGCCGGAGATCACTGCCGAGGCAACGCTCACCCAGGCGCTGGCCTTTCTCGCCTTCATCACCGGCGGCGTCGGTTATGTCACCGGCCTGGGCCTGCTCGTCGCCGGGACGGCTGTACCGGGCCTGATCCTTCGGCTGATGCCGCGCTGGCTGGCCTGGGCCGGCCTCGTCATCGCTGCACTGTCCGAGCTGAGCTTCCTCTCCCTGACCATCGAGCCGCTCCAGTTCGTGCTCCCCATGGGAAGGTTCGCCGGGCTCACCTGGCTCGTGGCCGCCGGCTTCCTCCTTCCCCGGACACGGGCCGCCGCCAACCGGGGAGCGTTATGAGCGGAAGCCAGCGGCTTGACGGAAAGGTCGCGCTGGTCACCGGCGCCAGCCAGGGAATAGGCGCGGCCATCGCCGCCGCCCTGGCAGCCTCCGGTGCACGCGTGGTCCTCGCCTCCCGGGACTGGGCAGCCCTGTCACGGCAGGTTCAGACCATCACCGGGACCGGGGGGCTTGCTGAGGCCATGCAGGTCGACGTCACCAGTGAGCGCTCGGTTCAGGACCTGCTCGAAGGAATCCGGTCACGGTACGGACGCCTGGACGCCGCTGTGAACAATGCCGGGGGATCAGGACGGCCTCCGGCCCCATTGGTCGAATGGAGCAGTGAGCAGTTCGACGGCGCTATCGCGGTCAACCTACGCGGAACGTTTCTCTGCCTGAAATACGAGATCGCCCTGATGAAGGAGACCTCCGCCCGGTCAGCCATCGTCAACATGTCCTCCACCGCAGGCGAGCAGGGTGTGGGTGGGTTGAGCGGCTATGTGGCGGGAAAGTTCGGCGTCGGCGGCCTGACCCGTGTGGCCGCCCTGGACTATGCCGACGCCGGCATCCGGGTCAACGCGATCGCGCCTGGGCCGATCCTCACGGGGCGGCTCGCGGCAGCGGGGAAAGCCGCGCGGGCGTCCGCTTCGGCGGCCGTGCCTCTGGGCAGGGTGGGCACAGTCGATGAGATCGCCGCAGTTGCGGTGTGGCTGTGCTCGGACGCTTCTTCATTCGTCACCGGCACCGTGCTTCCTGTTGACGGTGGCCGGCTCGCCGGCACCCCAGCCTTCAGCAGCGGACCCTGACCTCCAAACCCGGCACGCGCCGGGCGACGGTGCATCACCGGAGGGCCGGGCGCCGCGTAGGGGAACCCGACGAACCAGCGGGACGAAGATCTGGCGTGCTGTCCGGGTGCCTCCGCTGCGTCAATTCAGGAGGTCCGTCAGGGGTTTCGCGTTCGCGTCATCCGGAGTGAGGGCCGGAAGTCCCCACGCCAGTTCAATGGTTCGAAGGAGCGAGTAGTGCGTGTAGGCGGTGCTGGAGGTGTGGCCCTTTTTGGCGGCTGGCCCCGCGAGGATTGCCGATACGGTGTTGTTGACCCCGGTTCCCTCGTCCCAGGTAATGGCCAGCAGGGAGTTCTGTTGCGTAAACGCCGGGGAGGCGAGGATCCTGGGGACTTCAGCCGCGAGCCAGGCGTCACCGGTGGCGACGGAGCAGTCATGCATATCGTTGCACAGGTCCGGGCTGATGAAGGAGTAGTCCGGCAGCGTGGACTTACCGGACAGGTCGCCCGCGAATTGCGTGAACGGCACATCGTGTCGGGTGCAGGATGAGTGGTCGGCCGTGACAGCGGGGTAGTACAGAAACGGATTGTGCTTGACCGCGTAACGCCCCGAATTTTCCGAAATGCAGGGAGCCGGCATGCCCTCGGCATACATTTTCCAGCTCCGGCCCGAGCCCTGAATCCGGTCCGCGATGCTGGCCACGGCCGCCGTGCAGCTCCCGCCGGGCGGATTGCAGTCATCCGTGATCCCGGCGGTGCTCCCTGAGGTCAGCGCCAGGTAGTTCGGCAGGCTCGGATGTGTGACCGCCTGATATCCCGTGGCAAGCGTATATTCGGCGGCCAGGGAGTTGATGTACTGCGCATCCGGGTTCCCGACGATCATGGACGAAGGCTTGTTTTCCTCCACGATCACCACCACATGGTCCAGGCCCGCATGCGCGGGCGTGGCCGGGGAGTTCGTGCCGGGCTGCTGTGGAGACAGCAATGCCGTTCCGGCGGCGGCCCGACCGGGCGGCGGGGACGTGCAGCCACCGAGCAGCAATCCGAGCATGACCGCTGACGCCGCAGCCCGGAAACCGGCCCTGATCCTCCATCTCATTCCACGATGTTAATCAAAAAACCGAGCGGGTCCTTACCGGGACAGGATTAGGCACGGCCGGCAGGTTGCCTCCTTGCCCGCGGGTTCAGGGGGCGGGGTGAGTGAAGGGAATCCGTTCAAAGGAGAGCGCGCCGGACGAGTCTTCCTTGTTTGCGGTGACTTTGAGCCAGTCTTTGGCGTTGTCGGATCCGTCAATGGTGACCCGGGTCAGGCTCTTGGCCGCCTCGTCCTGTCCGTAAAAGGCCAGCCATGGCGAACCGGCTGCCAGTGGGTGGTCCTGGTTGTACACATGGCCATCGCCGTTGACGAGGTACACCGGGCCTGCGAAGGCGTTCGATTCCCGGATGAGCGTCTCCACGATCGGCTTGAACGCGCCGAAATTGTCCTGCGTGGGAGCGCCTACCGTCGGGTCAAACATATCGGCCTGGGTCAGCACGACGACGGCCCGGTCGTGGTCCTCGCGTGCGTTCCGGAAGGTTTCGGTGATTTCCTGAATATCCGCAGCGGTGCGCTGACGCACCTCAGCCACCTGTTCCGTGGTGGGTGCGGTGTTGCCAAGCCCGGACCAGGGCAGCATCGAGTTGTTGCTGCCGGACCTGGGCAAGTCTTCGAGGGGGTTGTAGGTGCCGTTGTTGGTCCGGTGGCAATCGGTCCATTCGTTGTCTCCAGGGGTGTAGACCAGGGGCAGGGTGAATGCATCGAAGTTGTTCCTGATCGAGGCGAAGTACGCGTCCGTGCACGGCGTGGAGCCGTTCTTGATGTCCCCCACATGAGCGACGAAGGAAAGCTCATGGTGGGCGTTGATGTCCTGGATGTAGGACGGGAAGGCCCGGATTTCCGCATCTCCATAGAGCACGTCACACGCGGCATGCTTTCCTACGCCCGCGGGCGCCCGGTGGGGTTTCTTAGAGAGTTCTTAGAAGGAGCGGGGGACCATGGCTGGAGTGGCCCGGTTTGGCGGGCTGCCCAACGCTAGTGGAGGAAAGAATGACGGACTGGACGGGCCAGAGACCGGGTGCCACGGGCGGGGCTGCTGAGGAAC
The DNA here is from genome assembly GCA_025465475.1 of Micrococcaceae bacterium. Lineage (GTDB taxonomy): Bacteria > Actinomycetota > Actinomycetes > Actinomycetales > Micrococcaceae > Arthrobacter_M. The sequence goes on along the minus strand of JAODMR010000094.1, from coordinate 32,002 downwards.
GCGACCGGAACAGGAGACTGGCTGTACTCCCCCGGTTCCCGCTGCCGGGGCTGAGCGTTGTCGTATTGACGGTCCTGGTGTTGGTCCTTGGCCTGACGGTGACCCATACCCCTGGCATTGGCTCTTGGGAGTTGACCGTTGATCAGGAATGGAGCCGCGAGCACGTCTCTGTCCTGTCGGGGTTGGCCATGGTCCTGAACTTTGTGTTCGCTCCCACCGTTGGAGTGTTGATTGTCCTGGCCGTCGGTTCCGTCATCGCGCTTCGTCGTCGGGAGCCCTTGCGGGCTGTTTCTTTTGTCCTGGTTTCCTGCATGGGATGGGCAGCCAGTGAGGTGTTCAAACTGATCATTGCCCGGAACCGACCGGATCAGGCAATGTTGATTGACCCGTTGGCTCCGGAAACAGGGTCCAACAGTTTTCCCAGCGGGCACGTCGCGTTCGCGGTCGCCCTGGCCTTCGCCGTGTATTTCCAGCTCCGGCCCACCCCATACGCCCGTACCGCAGCGGTGGCCGGCCCCGCCGTCGCCCTTCTCGTTGCCTGGTCCCGCGTCTACATCGGAGTGCACTATCCGACGGACGTTCTCGCGTCCTTCCTTGCCGCCACAGCGGCCGTCATCCTTTTCACGGTCCTTTGGAATCGGTGGCTCATGCTGCTGCTGCCCCGGCTGCCCCTGGTGGGCCGGGTCCTCGCGCCCCACGAATACACCACCCTCACGTAAGGACCTCCGTGCATACCCTTCCGACCATAACCGCCATATCCGCCGTCGGCCTTCCTCCTGTCTTCGACCCGGCCAGCCTCCTGACCGGAATGGGACCGGCGGCCCTGGCCATTATCGCGCTCATGGTTTTCATCGAGTCCGGTGTTCTTTTCCCCTTCCTGCCCGGAGATTCGCTGCTGTTCACGGCCGGCCTGCTGCACGCCAAGCTGGACGTCGGCTTGCCGCTGCTCATCGGCGTGGTGACCGCAGCTGCCATCGCCGGCGACCAAGTCGGGTACTTCCTCGGCCGACGCTTCGGCCGTCGATGGTTCAGTGACGACGCCAGGATCCTGAAGACGGCGCACCTGCGCCGGACCGAGGAATTTTTCGCCCGGCGCGGCCCGGCCGCAGTGGTTCTGGCCCGGTTTGTTCCCATCGTGCGCACGTTTGCGCCCTTGACCGCCGGTACCGCGCGCTACGAGTACCGGTCGTTCACCATCTGGAACATCGTCGGAGCCCTCGCGTGGGCGACCACTGTCACCCTGCTTGGCTCCTGGCTGGGGCACTTCGACATCATTGCGCGCAACGTCGACGCGATCGCGATTGTCCTGGTCCTGGTCTCGGTCATCCCCTGGGGCGTCGAATTCCTTCGTCGGCGCTCCCGAAGCAAAGCCCAGGTCACGGACAACTAGCGGCCGGCCGGGGTCCGGCCCGGCCTCCACTTTGGCCGCTCCCCGCGGCTTCTTCCAGGCACCCACCTCAAAACGTTGTCCCTTCCGGGGCAAGGCAGGAGCACGACTAATCATGACCATGGATCCGAATGATTCCCCCGTCTCCGGAGATCCGGGCGAGCTGAAGGATGACCGGTTCGTCGGCGGGCAGGATTTGACCGAATGGAGCACCCGGCCGGGGCGCTCGCTGGCTCACCTCACGCAACGCCTGGCTTCCAGGCTGGGCCCCCATGGTGCGCTGATCCTGATCCTGGCCGCCGGGGCAATCCTGGCCATGATCCTGACCGCCATCTTCGCCCAGATCTACGACGCCGTCACGGAGGCAGACGGCGTAGCAGGGCTGGATCATCCGCTGCTGGACACCGCCAAGGGCCTTCGCTCCCCCATCCTGAACTCGGCCATCACTGCCTACACCAACGTTGGCGGTACGGTCGGCATGCCGATCCTGGCCATCCTCGCCCTCGCAGTCCTCACTATCCGACGCCGCTCCTGGACACCTGCCATTCTTATCGTCAGCGCGGCTGCCGGTTCGTTGCTGATGACCGTCGCCGGCAAGCAGCTGTTCGGCCGTGCCCGCCCGGCCCTGGCCGATGCCGTCCCCCCATACGACTACTCGGCGTCCTTCCCCAGCGGGCACTCCCTGAACTCCTTCGTCATCGCCGGCATCGTTGCCTACCTGATCGTGCTGCGGCAAAACAACCCTCGTAGGCGCACACTCACCGTCACGGTGGCTGCCCTGTTCACCGTGACCATCGGCCTGAGCCGGGTCTACCTGGGTCACCACTGGTTCACCGACGTTCTGGCCGCCTGGATTCTCGGAGCCGCCTGGCTGACGCTCGTCATTACAGCGCACCGGCTCTATCTGACCGCCCGGGCCGGCGGTCCCCGTCCCGCTGCCCAAGCCACCGCTGGCCCCTGAGGGGATTCACGGCGTATCACTCTAAACGAAGGTTTTCCTGTTCCTGGCAGGAATCTCCAGCGGGGGCTCAGCTTGGTCTGGGATATTGTCAGGAGCGCCAACCGAGCCATAGGAAACCGTCATCACGCCTTCCGGAACCCCGTCCCGTGCGTGGACCCGCGAGTGCCGAGGTCCGCAGGTAGGGCCGACGTGAACATCGAACCCCTGCTACTTTTGCTGATCTGCCTCCTCTGGCTTTCGGGCCTCGTTGCAGCACTGGCTTCGGGGCGCCGGTACTGGGCCCGGACCGGCATGCAGGGCGGTCCCAAGCGCGTGGCTTTGGTTGCCGGTGCCGTCGCGCTCCTCGCGCTGACCGCCTGGTTCCGCCCATGGCAGCCCGCCATCGTAACGGGCTCCGGTGCCGCGTCAATTCCGTCCGCTGCCGTTCTGGTTCTTTGGGGACTTTGCCTGCTCCTGACCGCCGCGTCAGTACCCAACAACTCTTCTCCGCCCCCAGGGGGATCGGGGCGCCCGTTCCACGACCCTCGCCGGCGTCGCCGCCTCGTTGTCCCTGCTGACGGGCTGCGCACGGCAAAACTGTCGCGACTGTCCTTCCTCCTTTCGCTGGCAGCCGTGGCCGGATGGGTCGTGGCTGAACGACCAGGTGGATCGGGGCTGACACACGGAAGCGCCGGCATTCCGGCCGCCGCCGACGGGCCGGTACCACGCCGGGTCAGGCACGTTGTGGTTTTCATTCAGGAGAACCACACCACCGACAACTACTTTGGCGGCCTGGCAGCGTACGGAGCCAATGTGGCAGTCGGATGGCCCGTCCAAGCCAACCCACCCGTCCTCGATCAGCCCCATGACCGGAAAGCGTACGCCCGCTGGCTACAGGAGGGCACCGCCACCCGCAGCCAGTTCGACACCTTCGCCGTCATTCCCTACTACGCTTACCTGGCTTTGACCGGGGCATTCGTGGAAAACCACTGCAGCGGATTTGGCACCAACTCCACCCCGAATCACCTGCTTCTCCTGGGCGGCCAAAGCCCCACACTGCACAATCCCCCGGGGACCCCCGGACCTGACTGGGATATGCCCTCGGTTCCCGGGCTGGCCGACGAGTCGGGTGTCAGTTGGCGCTGCTACACCGCCGGGCGCCACTACCCCGCCCGCTACTACACGCAGCTGAAGGACTCGCCCAACCTGGTTGAGACCTCCCGGTTCATCACCGACGCTTCCACCGGATCCCTGCCCGCCCTGTCCTACGTCTGGCACGACTCGGCAGACAATGAGCACCCCACCCGGAATGTCAGGGAAGGGATGGACAGCATCTGGCAGGCAGTTGATGCTGTTGTCACGGCCGGGGATTGGGATGACACAGTCTTCCTCCTCACCTGGGACGACTGGGGCGGGTGGGATGACCACGTGCAGACTCCCAATATCGAGCACACCGCCGACGGCGTGCAACTCGCCTACGGCCCGCGCGTTCCTCTGATCCTGTTTGGCGGTCCGGTCCGACCGGGTGTCGATAGCCGCTGGTCCTCCCATCCGGGAGTGGCCAAGACCGTGATGCAGCTGCTCGGCCTTCCCGCACTCGGAGTGCCACGGGTCGATACGGACCCTGGCCTGGGTGACCTTATCGACCCAAACCTCCATCAGAAACCGCCGCCACCCTTCGGGTCAGTAATCAGCCTGCCGGCGGCTCCTGTACCAGCGCCTAAGCCAACACCGACACCCCCGGCACCCACCCCAAAATCGGTACCGGTTCCGGCGGTGTTCCTGCGCGACGGAAGCACACTGCCCCCACCGAACGACGTGAAGCTCAAGGCAAACGTGCCCGGAGCAGCCGCAACCCCGCACCGCCCAAACCTCCCGGAAGGATAACCATGAATGAATATCGAGATGACAAGCCGCCAGTGCCACCCATCTGGGGCACACGCCTGGGCCGGGCAGCGATCAGATCCGCGCAGGTGCTCCTGGTGGCAGCCCTGGTGTGTGGCAGCGTGTGGGCTGCCACACGGGTTCCGCTGGTCCTCACACCAGTGCTGATCGCCTTGATCCTCGCCTCCGCGATCGCGCCGGCCGTGCGCTGGCTCACCCTGCACCGCTGGCCGCGCGCCTTGGCGGTCGCGGCCTGCTTCATCGTCATCCTCGGTATCTTCGGCGGAATCATCACCGGCATCGTCTCCCTCATCAGGGGCCAATCCAAGGAACTGGCCGTCCGTGCCGTCGCAGGAATTGACCAGTTACACACGTTCCTGACCAACGGTCCCCTAGCCCTGACGGACGCCCAGATCGGCGCCGTGCAACGCGAGGTCGAGAAGTTCTTCTCCACGGGCACCCTCGGAACCAGCGCGATCACGGGACTGCGCACCATTGGTGAAATTCTCGCGGGAACGATTCTGATGGCCGTCATCCTGTTCTTCTTTCTCAAGGATGGAACAACAATCCGGCGCTTCCTGTTCGGCTTCCTTCCTGCCCGTCACCGGGCCACGGCCCACCTCGCGGCCGAACGCAGCACGACGGTCCTGGGCGGGTACCTGCGCGGAACGGCGATCATCGCAGCCATCGATGCCCTGATTATTCTTCTAGCCCTGCTCATTCTGGGCGTACCGCTGGCGTTGCCGCTGGCCGTTTTCGTCTTCATTGGCGGTTTCGTTCCGATCATTGGTGCCACAGCGGCGGGGAGCCTCGCCGTTCTGGTCGCCCTGGTCGAAAACGGACCAATCGTGGCGCTGATCGTGCTGATCGTGCTGGTTGGGGCCAACCAACTCGAACACCACCTGCTGCAACCTCTCCTGATGGGCAAGGTCCTGCACATCAATGGCCTGGTCATCATTCTCGCCCTGGCCTCGGGCGCCATGCTCGCCGGCGTCGTCGGCGCGCTGCTCGCCGTCCCATTAACCGCCGTCGGCTGGACGGTCTTCGCGACCTGCACCGGCCGCGACACAACTGTTACCGCGCCCCTGGACGCGGCGGACCAATAGAGCCAGACCGGGTTGGATGCACGCCCAGTCCCACGCCGAGCCCGTGACGGCCGGCGTGGGACTGGGTGCAATCGCAGACGTCGGTCAGAATCCGGCCCTGTCGAGGCGGTAGAGGAACGCGGCGGTGGCGTCCCTGTTGATCGACTGCAGGGGCCGGAAGATCCGGTCGTCGTAACCGAACGTGATGTGTTGGGCGGCGAGCCAGTTGATTTCCCGGTAGTACTGGTTGTTCCCGGTGACGTCCTGGAAGAAGGACACGGCCGGGGCGGTGTACGGCGGTGATCCGGCGAAGCGATACAGGAAGGCAGCCATCGCGTCCCGGTTCACCGGCTCAAGCGGGCGGAAGCTGTGGTCGGGCCAGCCCGTGGATATTCCTTGGTCCGCAAGCCAGCTGATTTCCTTATAGAACTGGCTGTCCGGGGCGACGTCGGTGAAGGGTGAGACGGTGGGTGGGGTGTAGCCGGGGTTGCCGGCCAGGCGATAGAGAAAAGCTGCCATGGCGTCGCGGTGGACCGGTTCTGTGGGACGGAAGGTTCCGTCGTCATAGCCGGAGGTGACGCCTGCCTGAGCCAGCCAGGTGATCTCTGAATGGAACTGGTTTTCCGGCGGAACGTCGCGGAAGGACGGCGCCGGCACCGTTAGGGCGCCGGTCTGTTCATTCAGCAGGACCTTGTCGTTGCGCGGGTGATGGAAGTTGAACATGGCCGTGATGGGCGCTGCCGTCGCGTCGGCCGCAGCGTCCCCGATGTGTCCGGTCTGCCAGTTGTCCTCGATGAAGCGCAGGATGGAGGCTTGGTCAGTCTGCGTGTGATCCACAAAGTTCTTCTTCGCGAAGGGGGAAATCACGATCAGCGGCAGCCGCGGCCCGGGGCCGCAGCGGTCCGCGTACCCTCCTGCCGCGGGTACGCCGCTGTTGTAGGCGTTCAGGCACCAGGCAGCGTCGTCGGTTGTTCCGGAGGCGTTCTTCACCGCGGCTGCCACGTGGTCGTACCAGCCGTCGGAGTCGTCGTAAGCGAGGATGACGGCGGTGCTGTCCCAGTTCTTGGATTTTTGGATCGCGTTGACCTGTGCGGTGACAAAGTTTTGTTCATCCACCGGGTCGGAGTAGGCGGCATGTCCGTCCTGGTATTGCCCGGCCTTGAGGAACGTCACTGCGGGAAGGTTGTCGGTGTTGACAACCTGATCGAAGGCCGTGAGGTCGTACTGGTGATTGGCCTGTCCGTTGTGCCCGATTTCCGCCTCCGAGGCTGGCGGAAGGTGGTGCGGGTTCGAGGTGGACGCGTAGTACTGGAACGGCTGGTGATGCGGGGAATAGTCGACCGTGGCAGCGCCGGCGGCGTTGACGTGGGAGGAAAGGCAGGCGGCGGGAGTTGACCCGTCGGAGGAAGCGGCGGTGGTGGGGGTGAAGCCACCCTGGAACCAGCCCCAGCTGACGCCTTTGGCGTTCAAAAGGTCCCCCACGTTCCGGCCCTGCATGGCGGCGAGGTTGTTGGTCTTGGTGTGACTGGAATTGGAACAGTCGTCGTAAACGGGGTCCGGGTCGTTAATGACGGTTCCGACGCCGTTCGTGTCAGGCACCCGGACGGTGTAGTCGCTTTCGCTGGGAATGACCGGAGCGCCGGCGGGGGTGTATTCAGTGACACCGTGGGTCTGGCCGGAGACCAGATTCAGTGCCCCCGGGGTGGAAGGCCCGAAGACCGTGTTGAAGTGGGCGTCACTCATTGCATAGTTCTGGGCGTAGTTCCACATCCCGGTGACCGTGTTGCCGTCGTAGTAGTCCATGGTCAGCCCCGGTTGCCCGAACTGATTGGGCCCGCACGCGTCACGCGAGGTGAACTCCACGAACTTGTTCATCAGACCGTTGTTGTAGGCCTCCTGTTCGGCCTGGTAGTTGTGGTCCTGATCGCACGTCACTGCCTGCGCCGGCGACAGGCGGGCCGGCTGGACCGTGTTGGGATTGTTCGGCGCGAGGAGGCCGTCATGGGCCAGCGTGGAAATCTGCGTGGGCGTGTCAGCGGCCGGTATGAAGGAGGCGGCGGCCGTGCCTGAGCCCTGCTGCCGCTCGCCGGGGACATTCGCGGCCTTCGGGTAGGTGGCGAAGTAATGATCAAAGGAGACGTTTTCCCCGAAGATCACCACCACATGCTTGATGGGTGTTGCCGTCAGGCCTCCGGTGACAACAGCCTGCGCGGGAGCACTACCGCCTGCCAGCAGTCCCGCCGTCATCGTCGACGTCAGGGCGGTGAGCCCCGCCGCCGCAATAAACTTTCGTGTTGTGGTTTTCATGGTGTTCCGTTCGATGGTGTTCCTGGACCGGCTCCCGGTCCGACGTTCCGGCCCGGCGCCTTGGCACTGCACCTGAAACCTACGCCGATTCCTCGTTCAGGTTGGGCCCCTGACGGCACGAAATTTAAGCATTTGCCAGAACTTAAGCTCCCGGCCACCTGCACCCGCACTTTCACCTCGTGGTGATCCGCCAGGAGGGACGTGGGCAGCGATTGGTCAGCTGCGTGGCGTGCAGGACCGTGCCGGGCCGTATTGGAACCAGTTGGGCAGTGCAGCCGTGAAGGCCTCGCGTATGAGCGGGGTGTTGGTGATGGTCCAGTCCACCCTGCCCTTGACCTCTGGCTCTTCCTTGTCCCACTCGAACCAGTTGATCATTTTCAGCTGCGGAAATTGTGCGGCGGTGCCGGGATCAAAGAGTTGTTCCCACCAGGCCTGCTTGATCGCCAGTTCCGGTTCCCCGCCGGTGTCCGGCACGAAGAGTGCTGCTGTTTCCGGGATGGCAACCGGCTTGCCGTGCTGGACGGCGTAGGTCCCGTAGAAGTCCGGAAGGAGCGTGTCGTCCCCGTTCGCGCCGGAATAATTCCCCGTGAGCTCTTGGGCGAATTTGTCCGGCTCCGGCAGTTCGTTCTCGCCCCAGGGGTAGGCGGATCCCCAGTGGTAGAGGGACATTCCCACCCAGTCCACGGCGTCGTCACCCGGGTAGTAGGGCGCGTAAGCGTCGTCGCTCATGGTCAGCGCGCCGTCGGAGTTGGTGTCGAGGGCGGTGAAGTCGGCGGAACCGGGTGCCGCCTCGTACTGGCCGCCACCGAAGGGATAGCCGCCCCCGTAGTTGGGTGCCCACATCATCGCTGAGCCGGGAGCATGGGCATGCACTGCCGCCGCCATCGTCCGAAAGGCGGAAATGTAGCGGGCCGGCTGCTGCGACCACGGGTACCAGGAGCCGTTCATCTCGTGGGCGAACCTGACGATGACCGGTACGCCGTCGTTGTTGAATCCGGCGAGGTCCAAGGCGAGGGTATCGGCGGATTCTGCAGTGACTGCGTCCAGGCCGTTCGTGGGCTCCAGGGTCAGCAGCATCATGTGACCGTCGGCGCGGATTTGCTCGACGGCGCGCTGCAAATCCGCCCGTTCCCCGGCCGTGTAGGGGAACCCGGTGAAGGACACGCTCACGGCCGGCTTGTGGCCCAGGTCCCGGGCATAGGCGGACAGGGGTTTGGCCTGCAGGTCCAGGTTGACGCCGAAGAGGGTCCCAGAATCGGGGACCAGAGCGGCCCTGTCCGGAACCTCACACACCGGCAACACGGCGGCTGCCTGGGCGGCCTGATCCTGGGCCTTGGCATGAAGTCCGCTGGCGATGCTCGCTGCTCCACACCCGGCAACGACCAGGCCGACGGCGACGGGCAGGGCGAAATTCCTCACTCTTTGGGATGGCCCCTTCCGCCCAGAACGACCGTTCGGCCCCGGAGATCCCTCAGACATGCGCTATGAAACCCTTTCCCCGCTGCTATTGCCCTCCATCCTAGGTCGGCTTTCCCGGGCGTCCCATTCCTGCTGGCCACCGACGTGGCACCGGGGCCGATCAGCAGGGGATCCCTTAGCGGGCTGGGCTCCCGGCCTCCCGGCTTCTCGCCAGGATCTCGTCGACGACGTCCGCGAGCGGGGCGGTGGCGTCGATCGGGATGCCACGGGGAACATCCTCTTTCCCGCGATGCAGCCGAACGATGAGGTCCCGTTCCGCGGGTCGGCCCCGCCCGCCCCACTCGTCCTCCGGCCGCTCATCGAGCCGTCGGGTGAGGGTCTCGTCATCAACCTCGAGGACGAAGACGCCGTCGAACAGGTCGATGAACTTCGCGAAGTTCCTTGAACCTCCGCAGAAAAACGTCACCGCCTCCGATCGATCCTCGACGAGCGCCTGCACCTCCTCGACGCGCCAAAGGTGATGGTCGTGGACTGCAAGCCCCGAGACGATCACCGGTGCACCGGTGTCCGGGTCGCCCTGGTAGGCCAAAACCCGGTCACCGTGGATGGTGTGGTACCCACGCCGTGCCAACTCCTCGCACACCGTTGTTTTCCCGGTTCCGGAACCACCCTCGATGAGGAAGTTTCTGCTGCCCATGCGGACATGCTAGGCGGACCCCGCGCAAAGCGAACCGTCCATGACCTCCGTTAGTCCCTTAGGTGGGTTCGAGGACCGCAGCACTGGTGGAGAATGCGTGCATGACCACCGACGAGCTCAGAACTGTCTACTTTCTCTCGGACAGCACCGGCATCACTGCTGAAACGCTTGGCAACACGCTGCTGACGCAATTCCCTGCGATCACCTTCGACCGCATCACTGTCCCTTTCATCACCACGGCGGAGCAGGCCCGAGCCGTGGTCGCTGGCATCGATAAACTGGCCGCCTCCGGGCTGCAGCCGATTGTCTTTTCCACCGCGGTCAGCAGCGACATCCGCGAGGTGCTGGCCACGTCTCAGGGGATGATCGTCGATCTCATCGGTGCGCATGTTGGACAGTTGGAGCGGGCCCTCGGTTCTCCGGCCAGCGGCGAGCCCGGCAGGGCCCATGGCCTGGGCAATGCGGAGCGGTACCAATCCCGGATGGCCGCCGTCGAGTACGCGATGGAACACGACGACGGCCAAAGCCTGCGTGCACTGGAAAAGGCCCAGGTCATTTTGGTGGCACCCTCCCGCTGCGGCAAAACACCCACCACCATGTACCTGGCCCTGCAACACGGCATCTTCGCCGCGAACTTCCCACTCGTGGAAGAAGACTTTGAACGGGAAGGGCTTCCCAAGGCGTTGCGGCCCTTTGTTGCGAAGTGTTTCGGCCTGTCTTCCAACCCTTTGCGGCTGAGCCAGATTCGCACCGAACGCCGCCGCGGCTCAGCGTATGCCTCGTTGCGGCAATGTGGATTCGAATTGCGCAGCGCCGAGGAGTTGTACGTCTCGCACAGGATCCCCTACCTGAATTCGGCCACCGTCTCGGTTGAGGAAATGGCTGCGACGATCCTGCAGCGGATGAACCTCAAGCATTAGCGAAAAAATTCACAAGGTCAGTGTGGCAGACGTCACGTGGAAAGAGCGCCGGAGACCTGTCACTGTGGACAGGACTTCCCCCAACACCCGCCCTTCCCGGGCGCGCCGACGGGGGCGCCTGCACGCCATCAACTGCGAAGGAGCAGTAATCATGACGACGGACATCCTGTGGTTCTCGGAACTCGGACTTCAAGACCTGGACCGGGTGGGCGGAAAAAACGCCTCCCTGGGAGAAATGGTGCAGAACCTCACCTCCGCGGGCGTCCAGGTTCCGGACGGCTTCGCCACTACCGCTGATGCGTACCGGAACTTCCTGGCCGGCTCGGGGCTGGACCGGAAAATCGCTGATCGTCTGGTGGGGCTGGACACCGATGATGTGACCGCCCTGGCCTTGGCCGGGCAGGAAATCCGGTCCCTGATGCGGAACACGCCGTTCCTGCCGGACTTCGAAGACCAGATCCGGGACTCCTACCGGCAGTTGGTGGACAAGCACGGCGGTGCCGAGGACCTGTCCTGGGCGGTCCGGTCGAGTGCCACCGCGGAAGACCTTCCCGACGCTTCGTTCGCCGGACAGCAGGAAACCTTCCTGAACGTGCGCGGCATCGAAAACATCCTGCTCGCCATCAAGGACGTGTTCGCATCCCTCTACAACGACCGCGCGATCGCCTACCGGGTGCACCACCAGTTCGAACACGCCGAGGTGGCACTCTCAGCCGGCATCCAGCGAATGGTGCGCTCCGACGTCGGCGCCTCCGGCGTCATGTTCACCATGGACACCGAGTCCGGGTTCCAGGACGCCGTGTTTGTCACCTCCTCCTACGGCCTCGGTGAGGCTGTGGTCCAGGGTGCCGTCAACCCCGACGAGTTCTACGTGTACAAGCCCGCACTGCAGGCCGGGCGGCCCGCCATCCTTAAGCGCGGCCTGGGCGAGAAGGCCCTCCAAATGACCTACACCAGCAGTCAGGAAATTGGCCGCACCATCGACTTTGTACCCGTTGAAGCGTCGTTGCGGAACCGCTTCAGCCTGACGGACGACGACGTCGAGCAGCTTGCCCGGCACGCCGTCGCCATTGAGAAGCACTACGGCCGCCCGATGGACATTGAGTGGGGCAAAGACGGTATCGACGGCGGCCTGTACATCCTGCAGGCCCGCCCGGAAACCGTGCAGTCCCGCCGTGCCTCCGGCCGTCTCAGCCGATACCGCCTCAAGGAAACCGGGCAGGTGCTGGCCGAGGGCCGCGCCATCGGGCAGCGCATCGGTGCCGGCAGCGTGCGCATCCTCACAGCCATCGACCAGATGGCGACCTTCCGGACCGGCGACGTGCTCGTCGCTGACATGACGGACCCGGACTGGGAGCCCATCATGAAACGCGCGTCCGCGATCGTGACCAACCGGGGCGGCCGCACCTGCCACGCCGCCATCATCGCCAGGGAACTGGGGATTCCCGCCGTCGTCGGCACCGGGAACGCCACTGATGCCCTCGCGGATGGCCGTGAGGTGACCGTCTCCTGCGCGGACGGTGAGGCCGGCCTGATCTACGACGGGCTCCTGGACTTCGGGGTCGAGGAAACCGAAATCACCCAGCTGCCCGAAGCTCCCGTCAAGGTGATGATGAATGTCGGCACCCCGGAACAGGCGTTCACCTTCGCGCAGCTGCCCAACCACGGCGTCGGCCTGGCCCGGCTCGAATTCATCATCAACCGGCAGATCGGCATCCACCCCAAGGCTCTCCTGAACCTCGACGACCAGCCCGCTGACGTCGCCGCGGACATCCGTGCCAGGATCGCCGCGTACCCCAGCCCCCGGGACTACTACATCAAGCGCCTCGCCGAGGGTGTGGCAACCATTGCGGCGGCCTTCGCGCCGGAGCCGGTGATTGTGCGCATGTCCGATTTCAAGTCCAACGAGTACGCCAACCTGATCGGTGGACCAGCCTACGAACCGCAAGAAGAGAACCCGATGATCGGCTTCCGCGGCGCTTCCCGGTACCTGGAACCGTCCTTCCGTGACTGCTTCGACCTGGAGTGTGAGGCCCTGTCCTTTGTCCGAAACGAAATGGGCCTGACCAACGTCAAACTCATGATCCCCTTCGTGCGGACCCTGGACGAGGCCCGAGGCGTCATCGACCTGCTGGCGCAGAACGGTCTCACCCGCGGCCAGAACGGTCTCGAAGTGATCATGATGTGTGAACTGCCCTCCAACGCCCTGCTCGCCGATGATTTCCTGGATTACTTTGACGGGTTCTCCATCGGTTCCAACGACATGACCCAGCTGGCCCTGGGCCTGGACCGGGATTCAGCGATCGTCTCGGCCGGCTTCGATGAACGCGACCCTGCCGTCAAAAAGCTCCTGAGCATGGCCATCGCGGCCTGCAAGGCGCGCAACAAATACGTCGGCATCTGCGGCCAGGGTCCCAGCGACCACGCCGACTTCGCCGAATGGCTGGTCCAGGAAGGCATCGACTCCGTGTCCCTGAACCCAGACACAGTGGTCGATACCTGGCTCCGGCTTGCCGGCGCGGCCGTCGAGGCATAGCGGCCACGGGATGAACTGAACACGCGTGCGGGCGTTAGACGGGTACCACCGGTACCTCCCCTGAAGAGAACCTCCCTCCCGGAGCCGGATCGTGATCGGATGGACCAGAGCAGTACAGCAACGAGAGGTCAATCCATGTCACCCGACACTTCCGTCGTCTCCGGGCAACAGAGTCAAGGTCCTACCGCCAGCCATCGCGGGCACTGGGGCGGCGTCTTCGCAATGTCGTTCGGCGCCTTCGCGCTGGTTGCCTCCGAGTTCATGCCCGTCAGCCTGCTCACGCCTATGGCCGCTGACCTGCAGGTTTCCGAGGGGGCGGTTGGGCAGGGCATTGCCATCTCGGGTGTGTTTGCCGTGCTGACGAGCCTGTCCATCTCCGCCCTCGCCGGCAGCATCAACCGCAAGGTGCTGTTGCTTGGCCTGACGGCGGTGATGGCCGTTTCCGGCGCCTTGGTAGCCCTGTCACCGGGCTATCTGCTCTTCATGATCGGACGGGCACTCATCGGTGTGGTCATCGGGGGCTTCTGGTCCATGTCGGCAGCCACCGCCATCCGCTTGGTTCCGGCCACCCGGGTACCCCGCGCCCTGGCCATATTCAACGGCGGCAACGCGCTCGCAACCGTGCTCGCCGCGCCGTTGGGCAGTTATCTCGGTTCCATCATCGGGTGGCGGGGGGCGTTCTTTTGCCTGGTGCCGGTGGCCATCCTCTGCCTGGTCTGGCAGTGGATCAGCCTGCCTTCCCTTAAGGTCCCTCAGCGATCAACGACAATCCGGGACATCTTCTCGATCTTCACCGCGTTCCGGAACCGGCCCATCGCGTGGGGCCTGGCGGCCTGCGGCGCTTTCTTCATGGGCCAGTTCATCCTCTTTACCTATATCCGTCCGTTCCTGGAGACCGTGACCCGGATCAACGTGGCCTCTATCTCGTTCGTCCTGCTCGTACTAGGAGTAACAGGCTTTGCCGGCACCGTCCTGATCGGCCGCTTCCTGGGACGAAGGCTGTACTGGACACTGGCCATCATCCCTGCGCTGATGGCGCTCATCGCGGCGGCCCTGGTCCCTTTCGGCGCCTGGTTCCCTGCCGTCGTCGTCCTCCTGGGTCTATGGGGGCTGCTGGGAACGTCAGCACCGGTCGGCTGGTGGAGCTGGATCGCCAAGGCCATGCCTTCCAACGCCGAACAGGGTGGAGGCCTGATGGTGGCCGTGGTGCAGACATGCATCGCCCTTGGTTCCACCCTGGGCGGCCTCCTGTTTGATTCCATCCGCTACCGCGGCACATTCGTGGCGAGCGCTGTAGTGCTGCTGCTGGCGTCGCTTTTGGCTCTGGTGACCTCCCGGGTCACGCGCCAGCCGGTGGCCGAGCCGGCCGGGTCGTAACGGTACCCAGGGCCAGGGTTGCGCGATTCGGCAATGACTGTGATTCTGCTTCCAATATCCGTTTGGGCCAGGAAAGGACCCGTCCATGGCTAAGGAGATCGTACGGTCGGCCAAAGCGCCCAGTTCGCCCTTCTTCAGCCAGGGCATCAAAGCGGGGCCGTTCGTGTTCGTCTCGGGGATGGTTGGCACCGACCCGAACACCGGTCAACTGGCCGGTGACAGCATCCAGGATCAGACGCGCCAGGTTCTCACGAACTGCCGGAGCATCCTGACGGAGGCGGGTGCAGGCCTGGGAGACGTCGTCGAGGTCGGCGTACTGCTGACTGACCCAGCAGACTTTGAGGGATTAAATGAGGAGTATGCACGCTGGTTTTCGGGCGACCCGCCGGCGCGCTTCGTTGCCAAGCTCGGCGTCGACCTACCGGGAATTCTCGTTTCGATCCGCATGACGGCCTTCCTCAGTTGAGGCACCCATCGGCAGCTCCAGCCGGCCCGTCGCCGTTCTCAACGATGCGTCCGGCGACTGGATCCACCGCAGGCGACATCCGACGGTGTCCAGCGAAAACTGCTGTTAGGGCGATGACCGATAGGGACGGGCGCCCGGATGCGGCCCATCAGCGGTGTTTGGAATTCAGCATGGGGAGGAGGCAAGCTCAATGGTCAAGCGCCCCTCGACTGCTCACCCACAGGAAATGCGGTGGCATGAGAAGTTCATCGTCGAAGAGCGCTACCTGCCGGCTGGCACACGGCGCCGGTTCTATTTGACTGCCACCGTCTTGATCCTCGTCGGCCTCGTCGGATTCCTGCTGCTGTTGGGGAGCGTCCTGACGCATTCCGGCTTTGAAACTTTGGACCAGCCGGTGGAGGACTGGTTTGACGCCAGGCGGTCACCCGAAATGACGGGCTTCATGATCGCCCTGGCCATTACCTTTGGCCCTGTCGCGCTTCCCGTCATTGTGCTGGTCGTCACTGTCAGCTGGACGATCCTGGCAAAACACGCGTGGCGTCCCTTGCTGCTCGCCGGGGCGATGCTGACAGGAGTCATTCTGGCTCAGGTTCTGGCCCCCCTCGTTCAGCACCCCCGACCGCCGATCGGGTTGATGCTTTTCGGCCCGGACCAGACATTCTCCTTCCCGTCCGGACATGTCCTGGGCACATCGGATTTCCTGCTGGTCCTGGCCTTCCTGCTCGCTAGCCGCAAACAGAGGACCGGCTTCACGGTCACCGCCGTGACCTTGGCCATCCTTGGGATTCTGGCGCAGGTCGCCAGCAGGCTATACCTCGGCTACCACTGGATCAGCGACACGACCGCGTCGGTGGCCCTGTCCATGGTGGTGGTCGGGGCCGTCATGGCGCTGGATACCAGGCGGACCGTACGGATCGCCGGCGAGCCCATCAGCAATGAACTGCCTCGGCAGAAGCCCTAAGTACTCGATGCTCACGCCTCCAGGGTTCTTTGGGGGTTTTCTATGTACCTTCCTGGCTGAAGACGGCGGGCCTCCTCATCGAGGCAATCGGGATCCTCCTGGGCATCATCGTTGCCTTGTCGCTCAACGGTTCGCGCTCCGTCTTCTGCCCGCCTACTTCCTGTTTCTGATAGGCAACCTGCTACGGACTGACTGGTTCTTTGGCAAGGTACTGTTCCCCGTCACACTGCTGATGATGGCGGCAGGTGTTGTCTTCAGCTTCAAAGACGTAAAGCGAACGGAACGCTTTCTTGGGCTTTACGACTCCACTGACCGATCCTGATTGGAGGTACGGAACGAGGGTCGCGGCTGGACTCACTAGTGCGGGTCGTATCCGCGTTTCCAGCCTTGCGGCTCACTGGGAATTGGCTAACCGCTCCCTGGCGTGATGGTTTCCGGGTCCGACGGGCACCAGTTCTGTCGCTTTGGCCAGTCCTTCAGTGGGCATGGAAACATACATCGTCTCTGCCCGGCCGGCCGCGAAGGTCTCGTGCCAGATGCCCACGGCCTTCGGGGCCCTTCGTGCCCGGCGATTGAAGGCCGCCCAGGCCGGTCGGTGTTCCGACTCAGAGGCACTGGCATAGGCGTACAGCTTGTCCACGGAGTCCCAGTACTGAACGATCATTGGCCCACCCGGGCCAAGAGCAAACCGAAAACCCAGGAGGCCCGAACCGGGCTCACCGGCGAGCTCCTTCAGCATCCGCGGCATGGCCACAAACACCGGCAGCCACAGGTCCGGCCGCCACAGGGTGTTGACGCGCATGCCGATCAGGAAGACCACCACGTCACCCTGGTGGCGGTGGGTGTAACGCCCCGTGTTGATGCGTGCCATGATCTGCTCCTGAATTGGATAGTATTACTATCTAATCGTTCCGATGAATTCCTTCCAGGTCAAGGAGTTTCTTTTGCGTATCTCACAGCTGGCAGCCGTCACGGACGTTCCCGTGGCCACCATCAAGTACTACCTCCGGGAGAACCTGCTGCACGACGGCGTGCTGACGTCAGCGACCCAGGCACGTTACGACGACTCCCATGTTCGCCGGCTAAAGCTCATCCGGGCACTTGTTGGCACAGCGCGACTCAGCGTCAACGCCGCCCGGGAGGTGCTGCTTAGCCTGGATAACCCTCCGGAGTCGGGCCACGACTTGCTCGGAATTGCCCATCAGGCGGTCACCCCGGCCGTGCCTGACGATGTTGACGTCTCCGGTGCCGACGCGCTCCTGGACCGTTGGGGTTGGGGGGCGGACACGTGTGATCGCAGGACCAGGGCCGCATTGGTGGAGGCGTTGCGCGGGCTGTCGAGTGCCGGATTCGAGCCGTCGGCGGCACTCCTGGACCGTTACGCTGCGGCCATGAGGGATATCGCGGAGGCTGACGTGGAGAGCGTTCCCATGGGTTCAACCGAGGCCGCCATGCAGTATGTGGTCCTAGGAACGCTCCTGATGGAACCGGTGCTCCTGGCCATGCGCCGGCTTGCCCAACAAAGGGCGTCCCTTGACCGGTTCGGCGCGGCGAGCATCCGGTCTTCCAACACCGACGATGCTGCCACGCCGGCGTCCTTGTTACGTCACCGGCAGTTCCTCGGCGCTGCTCCACCGGGTCCCGCTTCCCGCTGACCGGGTGTATCCTCGCCGCATGTGCCGCAACATCCGAGTCCTTCACAATTTCGAACCGCCAACCACCGACGACGAGGTAAGGGAAGCCGCGCTGCAGTTCGTCCGGAAGGTCAGCGGGTCGACTCATCCTTCGCGCGCGAACGCGGAGGCGTTCGAACGGGCGATCGACGAGATCGCCGTCGCGACCCGTTCCCTGCTGGACGCCCTGGTCACCAGTGCCCCGCCGAAGAGCCGGGAGGTGGAGGCCATCAAGGGCCGAGCACGCCACGAGCAGCGCATGGAACGCGAGGTCCGCATCCGGACGGCGTCTGCCGTAGGTTAGCGTGATGGGGTGATCCCCCGGGTGCCGCCGGCTGGCGATAACGCCCCAGTAACGGGTACGGCGCTGAAGTATGTCTGGGCCCACAGCACAAGTGGATCCACTCATCACTAGACCCAGGGAGGCAGCCATGGCCCCGCGACTCATTGAAGTGCGCCAGCCGAAACCCAACGACGTCATCGGCCGCGACTTTACTGTTGCCGGCTTCGGCACCGGATTCGAAGCGGTCGTCCTCTGGCAACTGCTCGACATGAATGGTCAAAACGTGGCCCAGGGAAACATCCAGGGAGCTGGTTCCATGGGCGTCATCCGCGACTTCGGTCAGGCGGTGTCGGTCGGAGGGTATACCGCCCGCGCGGCTCACATGACGCTACAGGTCTTCGGAGACGATCCCTCGGGTATTCATCCGCCGGGGCCGGACCTCAACATCGTTCCCGTCACCCTATTCACAGACTTGGACGGCTTCAAGCTTTACGAAGTCAAACCCGGCGACAACCTGACCAAAATTGCCCTCGAACAGGGCCAAAACACCACCGTCGAGGACGTCTTTCAAGCCAACCGTGACCGCATCAGCAACCCCAACCTCATCTTTCCCGGTCAGATCCTCCGAATCCCGTTGATCGCCTGAACTTGGGAAGCTTTTCAAGCCGTAGGTCCCTTGGAACAAGCTTCCAGTCGTAGGTTCCCTAGAACAGCGGCCAGGGCACCGCCGACATCTCACCGCTCGGAGCCGGAAACCGTCCTGCCATGCGCAACCGGGCGCAGCGCTCAGCGAGCGAAGCGATCTCCTCGGCGGTGAGCAGGTCCGCCAGGTTTCGGCCAAGTTCCCCGTGCAGTCCTTGACTGACACGATCGATACCCTCGAGTTCCTCGGCGGTCAGCGGGTTCCCGAGCCACCCCCAAAGCACTGTGCGCAGCTTGTGGTCCTCGTGAAAGGTGAGCCCGTGGTCCACACCGAGCCGGCGTCCGTCCGTCATTGAAAGAATGTGATCGCCCTTGCGGTCGGCGTTGTTGACGACCACATCGAACACCGCCATGCGCCTCAGCGCTGGCGTGTCTTCATGAACGAGGGTGACCATCCGGTCGTTCTCATCCTGACCCTCGAGAACGGGTTTCCAGCCGGTCTCGGGCATGTTCTCCGTCGCAACCAGTTTCACGGCGTTCAGGGAAGGGTCTTGCTCCTGCCAAAGCTGCACCATTCCTTCGCCCAGCGGACCGTCCCGCAGCCAGGTGTGCGGCACGACGTTCCACCCGAAGGCTTCCGAGACCAGGTAAGCGGCCACCTCCCGCTGGGCCAGGGTGCCGTCGGGAAAATCCCATAGCGGACGTTCCCCTGCTATCGGCTTATAGACGACCACCGCGGCGCCGATCCTGCCCACGAAACTGGCGTTTGACGCCGTCGTGATGCGGCCGGTCAGCGTCAGCTCGCCGGCCATCAGGTCCAACGCCGGCATCAGACCTCGGGAAGGGTGCAGATGTGCCCGCCGGCGTCCACGGGGTAACCGCAAAGTGGGCACGCCGGCCGTCCGGCGCCTACCACCTCGCGGGTGCGCTTGGCGAAGGCCCTGGCGGTTCCCACCGGCATCCGCACCAGCAGCAATTCGGGCGCGTCGGCGGCGTTTTCATCAGGTGATTCGTTGTCGTCATCGGGATCGACGTCGGCGATGGGGTAGGCCTCCAGAACGATCTGCGCCGTCGTCGGGTCCCAACCCAGGCTCATGGCGCCGGTGCGAAACTGCTCCTGCACGGCCTCGAGCGGTTCGTTGTCAACGAGTTCAACAGGAGTACCCGTGGGAATGCTGAAGGGGTTGCCCTCAAGGGTGATGAGCTGGTCGAGAATTTCATCGATCTTCTCGGCGAGCAGGGCGGACTGCTGCTTCTCCAAGGCGATGCTCACTATCTGCGTCCCTGTCCGCACCTGCAGGTAGAACGTGCGCGCCCCCGGAACGCCGAGGGTGCCGACGACGACCCGATCAGGCCAGGCGAATTCGTGAACAGTTGTAGGCATGTATGCATTTTAGGCTTATGACGCCTGGTGCCCAGCACCGCCACCGACCGGCGCCTCACCGGAGTGGGCGCTGGTCGACACCCAGGACAGGTCCCCAGCCTCGGTGTTCGTCGCGTAGACGCTCGGCCGACTGGTGCCGTAGTGCACGATGGATACGGAGGCGGGGCCGACGTTGATCCGCTGAAACAGGTCGAGGTGCATGCCGAGCGCGTCGGCGAGGATTGACTTGATGATGTCCCCGTGACTCACCGCCACCCACACTGCCCCCGGCCCGTACTCCGCTTCGAAGGCCGCATCGTGGCGTCGGATCGCCGCCACCGACCGAGCCTGCATCGCGGCCATGGACTCGCCCCCGGGAAAGGTGACGGCTGACGGTTGAAACTGCACAGCCGACCACAGGTCCTCAGTCGCGAGATCAGTGAGCGTCCGGCCCTGCCACTGGCCGTAATCGCACTCGGTGAGATCGACGTCGACGGGAGCATGCGGGGTGCCGACCTGGCGATCGAGGATGAGCTGGGCGGTCTGCTGACACCGTTCGAGCGGGCTCGACACCACACCGACCACAGGCACGGCGGCCAACCGTTCACCGGTCGCGGCCGCCTGGTCGAGTCCGACCTGGTCCAGATGGACGCCGACAGCCCGACCCGCGAGCAGCCCGGAAGCGTTGGCTGTGGTGCGGCCGTGCCGCACGAGGATAACTGTGGCCATCCACCAAGCCTAACCATCCGCCCTACGGCGGTGGGTCAGGAGCACCGAAGCCGTGCGCCAGTTCGTCCAGCATGACCTTGACGCTGTCCGTCTTCAGCACGAGGTCCTGCAGATGATCGACGACATGGTGCAACGGCCATGGGACGCCTAACAGGCCAGAGTGACCTGACTTATCCCCCATAAGGGCGGTCCCTAGGACCCGTCAAGGGTTTCAGCCATCGAAGTGGGTCCTGACTTTGGGATCCTCCGAGATGGAGGTGATGACTGATTCGGCGATGTCCCGGAGGGTGAGATTACGGGTCCTGGCCGCGATGTTCATAATCTTCAGCGCGGCGTCGTGGTTGCACCGGTTCTGGGCCATGATGGCGCCGACAGCCAGGTCGATGGTCGTCCGGGCGTCCATGGCCGCAATGAGGCGGGTTTTCGCCTCCGCCAGATCACTGATCCGCACTGCCATGCGCAGCGCCTTGGACGCCCGAAGCGCATACGCCTCAACCGTGTCGATGTCCTCGCCGCTGAATCCATGGGCTGTGGTGGAGTACAGGTTCAGGCCGGCCCCCGCTTCCCTTTCCAACACCAACGGAACACAAAGGCTTGATCCTATCCCTTCCCTCCGCGCCAGGGCCATATACTCCGGCCAACGTGGATCCTGGCCGACATCCGGGACGTGGACAACCGCCTGCTCACGGATAGCTGTCAGGCAAGGTCCGGCGCCTACC
This sequence comes from Micrococcaceae bacterium, assembly GCA_025465475.1. Classification (GTDB taxonomy): domain Bacteria; phylum Actinomycetota; class Actinomycetes; order Actinomycetales; family Micrococcaceae; genus Arthrobacter_M. The sequence continues at coordinate 10,614 of JAODMR010000094.1, read as the reverse complement.
TGGTATTGGCTCTCGTCCAGCCGGACCGCGCGCTCCGCGCTGCTGGCCACCGTCACCGGTTTCTGCTGCTGCAGAAGCGTGACACTGCAGAAGGCAAGGCTGTGGTCCGCCAGAGCAACAGCGGTAAATCGCACAAGTTCATCCAGCAACTCGTGAACGTCGGTGGTTTTCAGGACCAAATCCTGCAGTTGATTGATCACGGACGTGGACGAAAGACGGTTTACTCCAGGTTCCATGAGATCCCCCCCTCCTGCCGTGCTGCCAACAACCCGGCGTGAAACCGAGCCGTTAGAGGCACGGAGTGACCGATGCGCGTATCAATTTAAAGTATGCGCTGGAAGCGGCACGGGAACCGGGCTTTGCTCGCCCTGTTCGGGACGCCGGGGAATAGGATTCCTCGCCAGCAGGTTGGTTTGAAATGTGAAAAACATCGGTTTCCTGTCCTTCGGCCATTGGACCGACCATCCGCAGTCCGGAACGCGCAACGCCTCCGACGCGCTGCTGCAGGCGATCGACCTTGCGGTCGCGGCCGAGGAGCTCGGGGCCGACGGGGCCTACTTCCGCGTCCACCACTTCGCGCAGCAATACGCTTCCCCATTCCCGCTCCTTGCTGCGATCGGGGCACGGACCAGCCGCATCGAGATCGGTACCGCCGTCATCGACATGCGCTACGAGAACCCGCTCTACATGGCGGAGGAAGCCGGCGCGGCCGACCTGATCTCGGGCGGCCGCCTGCAACTGGGCGTCAGCAGGGGTTCACCCGAGCAGGTCATCGACGGGTGGCGCCACTTCGGCTTCGCGCCGGCCGACGGCGAGTCGGACGCCGACATGGGCCGCAGGCACACCCAGCGCCTGCTCGAGGTGCTCACCGGCGAGGGCTTCGCGGCGCCAAGCCCGCGCCCGATGTTCCCGAACCCACCGGGTCTGCTGCGCGTGGAACCGTACTCGGAGGGCCTGCGCGAGCGTATCTGGTGGGGTTCAGGCTCAAACGCCACGGCCATCTGGGCGGCCAAGCTCGGGATGAACCTGCAGAGCTCAACGCTCAAGGACGACGAGAGCGGCAAGCCCTTCCATGTCCAGCAGGCCGAGCAAATTGAGCTGTACCGGCAGGCGTGGAAAGAGGCAGGGCACGAGCGGGAGCCACGCGTGTCGGTCAGCCGCAGCATCTTCGCCCTGACGGACGAGCGCGACTGGCAATACTTCGGCCGCGACCGCCGTAGCTCGGACCAGGTAGGCAACATCGACGAGAAAACGCGCGCCATATTCGGCCGGTCCTACGCCGGTGCCCCCGACGAGTTGGCCGGAAAGCTGGCCGAGGACGAGGCGATTGCAGCGGCTGACACGCTACTGCTCACGGTCCCCAACCAGCTTGGCGTCGACTACAACGCGCACGTCATCGAGTCGATCCTCGAGCACGTGGCGCCCCAGCTCGGCTGGCGCTGACACCTCGTAGCGTTCCCCGAACGGCCGCGCGTCAGGACCCGTTCGAAGCCATCACCGGCTGTCGACTAATCCGATTCCGTCGGGGATGAGGATGTCGCCCTCGTCGGTGGGGTGGAGGGCTTCGTTGAAGATCTCGCTGCGCCAGGGCACGTCGGTGGCCATGACGGGAGATTCAGGTGGTGTGGGGTGCCGTGGAGCCGCGGACGACGACGTGCGTGGCCAGTTCGACGCGATGGGAATCGGGTACTTCCCCCCGTGCCTGGCGCAGCAGTGACCGGAGGGCGACACGGCCCATCTCCTCCAGCGGCTGTGCCACCGATGTCAGGGCTGGGACAGATTCCTCGCCCTGCTTTGTCCCGTCGAAACCGACCAGGCTGATATCCCCCGGAACGCTCAAGCCATGCCGGCCCGCTTCACCCAGGACCCCCAGGGCGATGCTGTCGCTGCCGGCAAAGATTGCCGTAGGGAGGTGCGGAAGCTTCAACAGTTCCTGGAGGCCGGTCACGCCGCTCTCCCTGCGGAACTTGCCGCCGGAAACAACGTACTGGGGATCGACGGGCACCCCTTGAGCCATGAGGGCTGCCATGTAGCCGTGCAGCCGTGCCTGGTTGCACTCGGCAGCCGTTTTGCCGCCGATGTACGCGATGCGTCGGTGCCCCAACTCCAAAAGGTGCTCCGTGGCAGCCTTGCCGCCGGCCCAGTTGGTCGCACCAACGCTAACCACATCGGCCGAGGGCGGGTTGAGCGGATCGATGACGACAACCGGAATCTGACGGCGTCGGAACGCGATCAGTTGCTCCTCGCTGAAAGCCGAGGTCACCACGATCATTCCGGCCCGGCCTTCATCCATCATCCGTTGGGCGCGGCGTTCCGGGCTGAACCGGGCCGACGGACTGGGGTCGGTAACACTGACGAGGACTTCCACATCCGCACCTGCCGCAAACCCAAGCACGCCATTGAGCACCTGCACCGTGTACCCGGAGTCAAGAACGTCTACGACCACCTCGACGACGGTCGAGGTTTCGACGGAGGAGCGGCGCTGCAGCGGGGACTGGTACCCCGCTTGTTCCAGGACCTCAAGAACGCGCGCCCGAGTTCCCGGGGCGACATCATCGCGGCCGTTGACGACCTTGGAAACGGTCGGCGCCGAGACGCCAGCCTGCCGGGCAACCATGGCCAAAGTCGGCTGGGCCCGACGAGCTGTTGCGATCATGTTCCGAAACCTTTCGAATGTTCAGCGAAATCCATTCTGCCAAAGCAGCGGAAGGAGGTCAAGGAACTGGAAGGTTCGTGAAAAATTCTTCAGATGGGGTCTTGACGACACCCGGATCACGGAATAGTTTGGGGCGTGATCTAAATCACCGATGCGAAACTTTTCGAAGCATCGCTCGGCACCCTAGTCGATTGATCCCCGCAGATGCGGTTTTCAGATGGAGAAGCAATGAAGCAACCCCAGACATCCCGACGGTCTTTTCTCGCCCTCGCTGCCCTGACTCCCTTCGCCGCCATGGCGGCCACCGCATGCGGGACCTCCGGACCGGGTGCCTCCAGCGGCGGCGGCGGAGCGAGCATGTGGTTCCTCTCCGGTCAGCCCAACGAGACGACCGAGCAGAAGGCCGTGGACGCCTTCAACCAGGCGAACCCGGACAACAAGATCACAATCACCTTCTTCCAGAACGACGCCTACAAGACCAAGATCAAGACGGCGATCGGCGCCAACCAGGCACCCACGATCATCTACAACTGGGGTGGCGGTACGCTGAAGACCTACGCCGAAGCGAACCAGGTGGAGGACCTGACCAGCTGGCTGGACTCCGAGCCGGACCTGAAAAAGAAGTTCTTCCCCTCCACGTTCGGTGCTGCGACCGTCAACGGAAAGATTTACGCACTGCCGAACATGTACGTCGGCCCGATCGTCTTCTTCTACAACAAGGAACTCTTCGACAAGGCAGGAGCCCAGCCGCCGCAAACCTGGGATGACCTGATGTCACTGGTGAAAACCTTCAATGATATGGGCGTCGCCCCGATCTCGCTCGGCGGCCAGTCCCGCTGGACCAGCATGATGTGGCTCGAGTACCTGCTGGACCGCATCGGCGGCGCCGAGGTCTTCAACGCCATCTTCGATGGCAAGCCCAACGCCTGGATGGATCCCGCAGTGATCGAGACCGGCACCAAAATACAGGAACTCGTTTCCGCCAACGGCTTCATCAAGGGCTTCTCCTCCATTACGGCCGACTCCAACGCCGACCAGGCCCTCCTCTACACCGGCAAGGCCGCCATGATGCTGCACGGTTCCTGGACGTACGGTTCGATGAAGAAGGACGGGCAGAACTTCGTCCAGAACGGCAAGCTGGGCTACGTCCACTTCCCGACGGTTGCCGGCGGAAAGGGTGACCCCAAGAACGCCGCCGGCAACCCCGCCAACTACCAGTCAATTTCCGCCAAGGCCAGCGACAAGGAAAAGGAAACCGCCAAGAAGTACCTGAAGGAAGGCATCATGAGCGATGCCGTCATCGACGCGTACATCAACAGCGGTTCCGTACCCATCATCAACGGCATCGAGGACAAGCTCGCCTCGTCCCCGGACAAGGACTTCCTGTCCTTCGTTTACGACACGGCCAAGAACGCACCGCACTTCCAGCAGTCATGGGACCAGGCGCTGAGCCCGACGGCAGCCGAGGCCCTGCTCAACAACATCGATCAGCTGTTCCTGAAATCGATCACCCCGCAGCAGTTCGCTGAGAACATGAATGCAACCCTGGGCAAATGACTAACGCCCTCACCACCGCAGAAAAGACTCCCACAGTCAGAGGTGGAGGGAACCAGAGCGGGCCGCAGAATGCCGCCCTCGCGTGGCTGACGCTGCCCGCTCTGGCGTTTTTCCTCATCTTCGCTGTTGTCCCGCTGATCGGTGTCCTCATCCTTAGCTTCGCCAGCTGGGACGGCATCGGTGCGATAGGGGCGGCGGGCCTGGGCAACTGGTTCTCCGTTTTCGCCGATCCGGGCCTCTACAATGCCCTGGGGCTAACGTTCCTCATCATGATCGCCTCCTGGCTGGTCCAGACCCCCATCAGCCTCCTGCTGGGAGTCTTCACCGCCGGAAGCCAGCGCTACCGGGCCGCGCTGGCCGTGCTGTACTTCCTGCCCCTGCTGCTCTCCTCCGCAGCGGTCGCCATCGCCTACAAGGCACTGCTGGACCCGAACTTCGGCCTCGCGACGGGGCTGCACCTGCCCTTCCTGGCCCAGGACTGGCTGGGCGTCCCGAGCCTGGCCCTCGGTCTGATCATCTTCGTGATCGCCTGGCAGTTCGTGCCATTCCACACGCTCATCTACCAAGGCGGCGTGCGGCAGATCCCCAAGTCCCTCTATGAAGCGGCCCAGATCGACGGGGCGGGAACGGTGAAGCAGTTCTTCAACATCACCCTGCCCCAACTGAAGTACACCATCATCACGTCCTCAACCCTGATGGTCGTCGGATCACTGACCTACTTCGACCTGATCTTCGTCCTCACCGGCGGCGGGCCGGGAAACTCCACCAGAATCCTGGCCCTGGACATGTACCTGCGGGGCTTCCGGGCCAACCTGATGGGCCCGGCAAGTGTCATCGCCGTCGTCCTGGTCGTCCTCGGACTTGTCCTTGCCCTGATCCTTCAGCGCCTTGGAGGCAAGGACAAACAAAGCAGCCAATTGGAAGGTTTGTAGGATGAGCACCCTCCTGACCAGCGCGACAGACACCCCCTCCGCCTCCCCCGGCACCAACAGGCGGGGACTCGGAACCCGGATCAAAAGACTGAACATTCCCGGCGGCCTCGGCGGCTGGATCTGGCTCGCCATCATCATCCTGCCGGTGTACTACATCGTCATCACCAGCCTGAAGAGCCAGGCGGGCTACTTCGGACAGAACCCGCTGGCGCCCCCGACATCCCCGACGCTGGAGAACTACCAGCTCGTGTTGGAGGCCGACTTCGCCAGGTACTTCATGAACAGTGCCATCGTCACGCTGGGATCCGTGATTCCCACGGTACTGGTTTCCTTCATGGCCGCCTTCGCGATCGTCCGCGGGAAGGGCCGTTTCCTGAAACTGGTCAACGGCATGTTCCTCATGGGGCTGGCGATCCCCCTGCAGGCGACCATCATCCCGATCTACCTGATGATCATCCGGCTGAACCTGTACGACAGCCTGCTGGCCCTGATGCTGCCATCCATCGCTTTTGCCATCCCGCTGACCGTCCTGATCTTGTCCAACTTCATCCGCGACGTACCAAACGAGCTGTTCGAATCCATGCGCCTGGACGGCTGCAGCGAATGGCAGACCCTGTGGCGCCTCGCACTGCCGCTGACCCGGCCGGCCATCGTTACGGTCGCCATCTACAACGGCCTGCAGGTCTGGAACGGATTCCTCCTGCCGCTCGTCCTCACCCAGAGCCCGGGCCTGCGCGTCCTGCCCTTGGGGCTGTGGACCTTCCAGGGGGAGTTCAGCGTCAACATTCCCGCCGTGCTCGCCTCCGTGGTCCTCAGCACCCTGCCCATCCTGGTGCTGTACGTCATCGGCCGCCGCCAGCTGCTCAGCGGCCTGACGGCCGGTTTCAGCAAGTAGTCCGCACCCCACGAAAGGATCGACATTTGACTTCTCCCCAGCCCCTGCGGGTCGGCATGGTCGGATACGCGTTCATGGGCGCCGCCCACTCCCACGCCTGGCGGACGGCGCCCCGGTTCTTCGACCTGCCGCTGGCCCCCCAGCTCACCGCCATTGCCGGAAGGAACCCGGAAAGCGTCCGGGCCGCCGCAAACAAGCAGGGCTGGGAATCCACCGAAACGGACTGGCGTCGCCTGATCGAACGCGACGACATCGACCTGATCGACATCTGCACTCCCGGAGACACCCACGCCGAGATCGCCATCGCCGCGCTCGAGGCGGGCAAGCACGTGCTCTGCGAGAAGCCGCTGGCCAACTCCGTTGAGGAAGCCGAGCAGATGACCGAGGCCGCGGAGCGGGCCGCCCAACGCGGCGTGTTCTCCATGTGCGGCTTCACCTACCGGCGCACCCCCGCCCTGGCCCTGGCCAAACGCTTCATCGACGAGGGCCGGCTGGGTAACATCCGCCAGGTGCGTGCCCAATATCTGCAGGACTGGCTCTCCGACGAGAACGCGCCGATGACCTGGCGGCTCGACAAGTCCAAATCCGGTTCCGGCGCCCTGGGCGACATAGGCGCCCACAGCATCGACGCCGCGCAATGGGTCACCGGCCAGAAAATCACCGGTGTGTCCGCCCTGATGGAAACCTTCGTCCAGGAACGCCCCCTCGCCGGGGACATGGTGGGCCTCGGCGGCCACGGCGACGTGGCCGCCGACTCGCCCCGCGGCCAGGTCACCGTCGATGACGCGGCCCTGTTCACGGCCCGCTTCGACGGCGGGCAGATCGGCGTGTTCGAAGCCACCCGCTTCGCACTGGGAAGAAAAAACGCGATGCGCCTGGAAGTCAACGGCTCCGCCGGTTCCCTCGCTTTCGACTTCGAGGAAAGCAACGTCCTTTCCTACTACGACGGCGCGGACTCCCCCGACGCCGGATTCCGGCGCATCTTCGTGACTGAACCCGAACACCCGTACGTCGGCAACTGGTGGCCCACCGGCCACGGCCTGGGCTACGAACACGGATTCACCCACCAGGTCGTCGACCTCGTCACCGCGCTGGGCAACCAGGAACAACCGCAGCCATCCTTCGCCGACGCCCTGCAGGTCCAGCGGGTCCTCGCCGCCGTTGAACAGAGCGCCGGCGATGACAGCCGCTGGCAAAAAATCTGAAAGGAAGACCCATGACACGACCCATCACCCTTTTCACCGGTCAGTGGGCTGACCTGCCCTTCGAGGAAGTGGCACGCCTGGCCGGCGAGTGGGGCTTCGACGGGCTGGAAATCGCCTGCTGGGGCGACCACCTCGATCCAAAGCTTGCCGCCGAGGACGACGCCTATCTGCAGGGCCGGCTGGACATCCTGGAAAAGCACAACCTCACGGTCCACGCCATCGCGAACCACCTGACCGGCCAGGCCGTCTGCGACGACCCCATCGACGAACGCCACCAGGACATCCTCTCACCCGGCGTGTGGGGCGACGGGAACCCCGAAGGTGTCAGGCAACGCGCCGCCGAGACCATGAAGGACACCGCCCGCGCAGCAGCCCGCCTGGGCGTCAAAACCGTCACCGGTTTCACCGGGTCATCCATCTGGAAAGCCGTGGCCATGTTCCCGCCGGCTTCCGATGCCATGATCGAACGCGGCTACCAGGACTTCGCCGACCGCTGGAACCCCATCCTCGACGTGTTCGACGAACACGGCGTCCGTTTCGCCCTCGAAGTGCACCCCTCCGAAATCGCCTACGACTACTGGACCACTAAACGCACCCTCGACGCGATCGGGCACCGCGACAACTTCGGCCTCAACTTCGACCCGTCCCACTTCATCTGGCAGGACCTCGACCCGGTCATGTTCCTCCAGGACTTCGCCGACAAGATCTTCCATGTGCACGTCAAGGAATCCATCAAACAACTCAACGGACGCAACGGCCGCCTCGGCTCCCACCTGCCCTGGGCCGATCCCCGACGCGGCTGGGACTTCGTCACCGCCGGCCACGGCGACGTGAAATGGGAACCAATCTTCCGCACCCTGAACGCCATCGGCTACGACGGGCCCACCAGCATCGAATGGGAAGACGCCGGAATGGACCGCCTCATCGGCGCCCCCCAAGCCCTGGCCATGGTCCAGGAACTGGCAGCGATCGCCCCGCCCGCCGCAGCATTTGACGCCGCCTTCTCCAGCCACTAGCCCCGCCCCACAAACTTCCGGTGACAACGCCGGACACCCACCAAAGGAAGATACATGCCCGAGAACAAGACCGCACTGGTGGTCCGTGGCGGCTGGGACGGACACCAGCCCATTGAAGCCACCGACCTCTTCATCCCCTATCTGAAGGACAACGGCTACGACGTCCGTGTGGAGGAATCACCAAAGATCTACGCCGACCCGGACTACATGGCCGGCGTCGACCTCATTCTGCAGTGCATGACCATGTCCACCATCGAAAAGGACGAGTTCGAGGGCCTGCGCAGCGCCGTCGAAAACGGCACCGGGCTGGCCGGCTGGCACGGCGGGATAGCCGACTCCTACCGGAACACCTCCGACTACCTGCACATGATCGGTGGCTCCTTTGCCTGCCACCCCGGCAAACACCCGGACGAGCGGATCGGGGAACAGTCCGACAACTACGTTCCCTACACCGTCAACATGCTTCCCGCAGCCGCCGAGCACCCCATCACCCAGGGCATCAGCGATTTCGACCTGGTGACCGAGCAGTACTGGGTCATCTCCGATGACTACATCGACGTGCTCGCCACCACCACCCAGAAGGTCCGCGAATGGGATCCCTGGAACCGTGAAGTCACCTCCCCCGCCATCTGGACACGGCAGTGGGGCAAGGGCCGCATCTTCGTCAGCACCCCGGGCCACCGCGTCGAAGTCCTCCAGGACGCCAACGTCCGCACCATCATCGAAAGGGGTTTGCTGTGGGCAAGCCGTTGAACGTAGGAATTATCGGCTGCGGCAAAATCGTGGCCCAGTACCTGACCAACTTCCGGCGTCTTGACCAGGTGCGCCTTGTCGCCGTCGCTGACATCGACCCGGCCCGGGCCCAGGAAGTAGCCGACAGCTACGAAGGCGTCCGCGCGGTGCCGGTCGAAGAGCTGATCGCCGCCGACGACATCGACCTGGTCCTGAATCTCACCATCCCCGCCGCCCATGCCGAGGTCGCCCTCAAGGCCATTGCCGCCGGCAAGAGCGTCTATGGTGAAAAACCCCTCGCCGCCACTACCGATGAGGCGCGCCAGGTCCTCGCCGCGGCCCGGGACGCCGGCGTGACCGTCGGATGCGCCCCGGACACCGTCCTGGGCACCGGCATCCAAACCGCCCGCAAGGCCATCGACGACGGCCTGATCGGATCCCCGATCTCCGCCACCGCCACCATGGTCACCCCCGGACACGAACGCTGGCACCCCAATCCCGACTTCTACTACCAGCCCGGCGGCGGGCCTCTTCTGGACATGGGCCCCTACTACGTCAGCGCCTTGGTCACCCTGCTGGGCCCGGTCGTGTCCGTGATCGGCGCCGCGAGCCACACCCGTAACGAACGGACCATCGGCTCCGGGAACCGCACCGGCCAGGTGATTCCGGTGAACATCGACACCCACGTCACCGGCGTCCTCGTGCACGCCTCCGGGGCCCTCTCGACCCTCGTCATGAGCTTCGACGCGGTCCAAAGCAAGTCCCCCAACATCGAAATCCACGGCGAGAAGGGATCACTCTCGGTCCCGGACCCCAACCACTTCGACGGTGAAGTGCAGCTGTTCCCGCTCGGGGGCGAGTCCTGGCAGACCCTCCCCGTCTCCGCCGGTTACCGCGACTCCGGTCGCGGATACGGCATTGCCGACATTGCCGGCACACCGGCAGGTGTGGAACCGCGGGCCGGAGGGGCGCTGGCCTTCCACGTCCTCGAGGTGATGGAATCCGTCCTCTCGTCAGCGCACAGCGGAGCGGCAGTGGCGATCAGCAGCACCGTCGAACGTCCCGCCCCTGTTGAACTGGCCGACCTGGCTGCGCAGCCGCAGGAAGTCACCTCCTAAGACGGTCACCGGCCGGGGATGACGGCGGCCGGGGTCCGAGGGGGCGACAAGCTCCCCTTCCCCGGCCGTCCACCCACCACTTCAGTATCAACCGAGCATCAACCGACCAGATGCCCGTGAAAAAACCAGTTACCGCCGAGCCCGATGAGGTGCTTTGAAATGACAGTACAGCCGACCCCTGAAGACCGTTTCACTTTTGGCCTGTGGACCGTGGGATGGACGGGTAATGACCCGTTCGGTGTGCCCACCCGCGCCGATGTTGACCCGGTCGAAGCCGTGCACAAGCTCGCCGAGTTCGGCGCCTACGGCATGACGTTCCACGACAATGACCTGATTCCCTTTGACGCGACCGCTGCCGAGCGGGACCGGATCCTGGCGGACTTCAAGGCCGCGCTGGACCAGAGCGGGCTGAAGGTCCCGATGATCACCACGAACCTTTTCAGCCACCCGGTCTTCAAGGACGGCGGGTTCACCTCCAACGACCGGGCCGTGCGCCGGTTCGC
>JAODMR010000089.1 GCA_025465475.1 Micrococcaceae bacterium | reverse complement strand
CCTGCGGGTAGATAATGCCCAATTCGGCGCGAACGCCGTCGAACAGGTGCATCGTGGCCAGCGTGTCAGACAGGGGCATGGTGGGGCTCTCGGTTTTGCCTTCCTGGATGCAGCGGGTGACTTCGCGCAGTTGGTAGGTGTAACCGGCGCCAACGGGGGAGAAGTGCTCCACCCGCGGTTCATTTTCGCCGATGAACACCCGCAGCTCGGTCGGGTTGTTGATCGATCCGGTGGCTTCCAGGTAGCCGCGGCTTCCAGCGACAACTGCCGTCCGCGGTCCCCGGGCGGTGAGGGAGGACAGAAGCTGGGCGTGCGCACCCGAGGCGTAGCTGAGCGTCAAGGAGTTCTGACTGTCGACGCCGAAGTCCGTCAGGGTGCCGCTGGCACTGACGGAGGAGGGTGCCCCCAAGGTGCCCCAGGCCCACAGCAGGGGATACACGGTCAGGTCCAGCAGGGCGCCACCGCCGTTGACGGGCGCCCAGATCCGCGCCTGGGGGTCCATCGGGGCCGGAAAACCGAGGTCGGCACGGACCCACTGCACGGGGCCAAGTTCACCGTCCTGCACGATGTCGAATACCCGCTGCATGCCCGGGACAAAGCGGGCCCAGACGGCCTCCATCAGGAACAGGTTCCGGTCCCTGGCCAGGTCGATCAGTTCGGTCGCCTCGCGGGCGTTGATGGTGAACGCCTTCTCGCACAGGACGTGCTTGCCCGCCTCGAGGGCCGCCTTGACCACCTCGTAATGCTGTCCGTGGGGGGTGGCGACATAAACGACGTCGACGTCGGGGTCCCGCATCAGCTGGGCGTAACCGGTTATCGCCTGGCTGCCGGCTGCCCCGGCGTCGCCGCTGCCGGCCGCCCCGGTGTCGCCGCTGCCGGGTGCCCCGGTGCTGGCGTCGTCGTCGGCGTACCACCGGTCAAAGCCGTGCTCGGCCGCGAACGCCGCGGCCTTTTCCGCCGTGCGGGAGCTGACGGCGTGCAACACCACGTCCTCCAACCTGGCCAGTTCGGAGGTCACCTTGCGGGCAATGCCACCGGTGGCGACCACGCCCCAGCGCAGGGGAGCGCCCGTGGCGGTGCGCGGATCGACGTCGAAGGAGGAGTACCAGTCTGGCTTGGCGATGTAGCGGGCTGCGGTCATGAAAGCATTCTGCCATCTGGGGTGGCCCGGCTGATGACAGCAACGCAAAGGCCCGGCCCACCGAATGGTGGACCGGGCCCCTACTGTGCGGAAATGCGGTGAGCTGTTGAAACCCTTACTTGGTCAGGGCCGACAGCGTCGGGTCGTTCGCGTACGCCTGGGCGGCGTTTTCCTTGGTCACGATCTGCGGAGGCAGCAGGTAAGCCGGAACAACCTTGGTGCCGTTGTTGTAGGACTTGTCGTCGTTGACCTCGGGGGTCTTACCGGCCTGCAGGTCCTTGGCCATCTGGATGGCGTGGGTCACCAGGGCGCGGGTGTCCTTGTTGATCGTGGAGTACTGCTCGCCGGCCATGATGGACTTGACGGATTCAACTTCGGAGTCCTGGCCGGTGACGATCGGGGTCGCCTTGCCGGCGGCCTTGACCGAGGTCAGGATGGCACGGGCCAGGGTGTCGTTCGGGGACAGAACGCCGTCCAGCTCAGCGGAGGTGTAGTTTCCGGCGAGCAGGGTGTCCATGCGCTTCTGGGCGTTCTCAGCCTTCCAGCCCTGCGTGACCGCCTGGGTGAAGTCCTTCTGGCCGGAAACGACCTTCAGGGTGCCGTCGTCGATCTTCGGCTTCAGCACGTCCATGGCACCGTCAAAGAAGACTTTGGCGTTGGCGTCATCGGGGGACCCTGCAAACAGTTCGACGTTGTAGGGGCCGGTCGCCTTCTTGGCCTTCATGCCGTCCAGCAGGGCCTGACCCTGCAGCTGGCCGACCTTGAAGTTGTCGTAGGCAACGTAGTAATCCACGTTTTCCGTGTTCAGCAGGAGGCGGTCGTACGCGATGACGGTGGCGCCGGCGGACTTGGCCTGCTGGATCTGGGTGCCCAGCTGCGCGCCGTCGATGGCGCCCACGATGATGACCTTGGCACCCTTGGTGACCATGGAGCTGATCTGGTTCTGCTGCTCGGAAACGCCGCCATTGGCGAACTGAACATCTCCCTTGAAGCCGGCAGCCTTCAGGCCGTCGTTAAAGAGGCTCTCGGCCAGCACCCAGTTTTCGGACGTCTTCTGTGGAAGCGCGACGCCGATCAGGGAATCCTGGGCGAAGCCCGCTGCTGCTCCGGAGGAGCCGGACGACGACGAGGACTCCGTGCGGCCGCAGCCGGTCAGGGCGAGGGCAGAGATCGCAGCGATGGCCGCGAGCGACTTTGCCGACTTGTTGAGTTTCAACATGGATTTTCGCTTTCTTCTTTTTTGGATGAACGGTAAGACAGGGAAAGATTTAGGGCCGCGGCTCTAGGCCTCGGTGCTGATGGTTTCCTTGGTGGTGTTGGGCACCACTTCGCTGGTCTGTTCGACCGGGGCGTTCTTGCCGCGGCCGAAGTTCCTGGTGAGTAGTCCGGTGATCGAGGGCTTGCCCTGGCTCTTGTTGTAGACGTCGAACGCGACGGCTGCCAGCAGGAACAGGCCCTTGATGATCTGCGTGAGGTCGGCGCCAACGCCGAGCAGCTGCAGTCCGTTGTTCAGGACGGCGACGACGAGACCACCGATGACGGATCCGACCACGGTGCCGACACCACCGCTGACGGCGGCGCCACCAATGAAGACGGCGGCGATGGCGTCCAGTTCCCAGCCGACGCCGTCGAATGGGCCGGAGGCGTTGGAACGGCCAACGAAGATCATGCCGGCCAAACCGGCCAGGACGGCCATGTTCATCATGACCAGGAAGTTGACCTTCTTGCTCTGCACGCCGGAGAGTTCTGCTGCGTGCCGGTTACCACCGACGGCGTAGACGTGGCGGCCGACGATGGTCTTGGAGGAGATGAAGCCGTAGATCAGGACCAGCACTCCCAGGATCAGGCCGGGAACGGGGAAGGACGTGCCGGGCCGGCCGGTGGCGAACAGGTACGTCGCGTACAGCACGGCGGCGGAGAGCAGGACCAGCTTCAGCACGGACACCCAGAGCGGGGAGACTTCTGCGCCGAGGGCGGCGTTGTTGCGGCGGGAGCGGATTTCGCCCCAGATGATCGCGGCGACGACGATCAGGCCGATCAACAGGGTGAGGTTGTTGTAGCCGGTGTCCGGACCGATTTCGGGCAGGTAGCCGGCGCCGATGTACTGGAAGTCCTTGGGCACCGGGACGGTGTTGGACTTGCCGACGAACTGGTTGGCACCGCGGAAGATCAGCATGCCCGCCAGGGTCACGATGAAGGCGGGAATGCCGACGTAGGCGACCCAGAATCCCTGCCAGGCCCCGATAAGGGCACCCAGGAGCAGGCCGACCAGGATACCGGCGTACCAGGGCAGGCCCCAGTCGCGCATGGTCATGGCCACGACGATGCCGACAAACGCCGCGATGGACCCGACGGACAGGTCGATGTGGCCGGCGATGATGACCAGCACCATGCCGATGGCCAGGATCAGCACGTAGGCGTTGCCGTTGAACAGGTTGATGACGTTGTCGGGGGTCAGGGTGAGACCGCCGGTGGCAATCTGGAAGATGACAATCAACGCAATCAGAGCGAAGACCATCCCGAACTGGCGGGTGTTGCCCCCGAAGAGTTGTTTGAGCGCATTCATGATGTTGTTCCTATGTCTTCCGGCGGTCAGGCGGCCCTCTTGGCCGCGGTCATGAGCTTCATCAGGCTTTCCTGTGAGGCTTCGTCCTTGTTCAGGACTCCGGTGATGGATCCTTCGAAAATGGTGTAGATGCGATCCGAGAGGCCCAGCAGTTCCGGCAGCTCGGAGGAGATGACGATGACGCCCTTGCCCTGGTTGGCGAGCTGCTGGATGATGCCGTAAATCTCGTACTTCGCGCCGACGTCGATACCGCGCGTCGGTTCGTCCAGGATCAGCAGGTCCGGGTCGGTGAACATCCACTTGGCCAGCACAACCTTCTGCTGGTTACCGCCGGAGAGCTTGGCGACTCCCTCGTTCACGCTGGGGGTCTTGGTGCGCAGCTGCTTGCGGTACTGCTCCGCGACGTTGAATTCCTTGTTGTTATCAACCACCGAGTTGTTCGAGATCTTGCTCAGCGCCGCTGACACGGTGGTGGCCTTGATGTCGTCCAGGAGGTTCAGGCCAAGGGACTTCCGGTCCTCGGTGACGTAGCCCAGGCCGTGCGAGATGGCCTGCTGCACCGTCTTGAGGGTGATTTCCTTGCCGTCCTTGACGATCTGCCCGGAAACGAAGTTGCCGTAGGAGCGGCCGAAGATGGACCGGGCCAGCTCCGTGCGCCCGGCGCCCATGAGGCCGGCGAAACCGACAATCTCACCGCGGCGGACGTTGAAGGAGGAGTTCTTGCAGACCAGCCGGTCCGGCACGGTGGGGTGTGCCACCGTCCAGTTCTTCACCTCGAAGAAGACCTCGCCGGGGTTGGAGACGTGGTCGGGGAAGCGGGACTCCAGGGTCCGTCCCACCATGCCCTTGATGATCCGGTCCTCATCGACGCCGTCGGCCTTGACGTCCAGGGTTTCGATGGACTTGCCGTCGCGGATGATCGTGATGGAGTCGGCGACCTGTTCGATCTCGTTGAGCTTGTGGGAAATCATGATTGAGCTGATGCCCTTGGCTTTCAGCCCGCGGATCAGGTCCAGCAGGTGCTGCGAGTCGGATTCGTTCAGCGCGGCGGTCGGCTCATCCAGGATCAGCAGCTTCACCGACTTGTTCAGGGCCTTGGCGATCTCAATCAGCTGCTGCTTGCCGACGCCGAGCTCCTTGACCGGGGTGTCGGGGTTTTCCCGCAGGCCGACCCGGGCCAACAGTTCGATGCTTGCCCGGCGGGCCCGGTTCCAGTCAATGACGCCAAACCGGGTCGGCTCGTTGCCCAGGAAGATGTTTTCCGTGATGGACAGTTCCGGAATCAGCGCCAGTTCCTGGTGGATGATCACGATGCCGGCGTGCTCACTGGCTCGGATGTCCTTGAATTCGCAGACCTGTCCCTGATAAACGATGTCTCCGGAATACGTGCCGTACGGGTACACCCCGGACAGGACCTTCATGAGCGTCGATTTTCCGGCGCCGTTCTCACCACAAATGGCATGGATTTCCCCGGCACGAACCGCCAGGGAAACATTGGAAAGAGCTTTAACTCCGGGGAACTCCTTGGTGATGGAGCGCATTTCCAGAATTACTGGGCTGCTGGGCGCCATGGGTTGATTCGCCTCCAAAACGACTTCATTGTCTTGCCTACTGTTCCGTGCGGTTGTCCTGCGCATCGGTCCGGGTGAACGGAGCCGGGAGTCTTCCCCGGGCGGTTCAGCCGACGGGGCCAACAGAGCCGCTTGGGAAAAGTAAACTCGCTCGGCACGTTGTCGTCAAGTCTTGAACGCAACGGCTTGGTAACGCGCCCTGCTAAAGCCCTGTGTCTACGAGTGCAGGCCCTGATGCTGAAAGACCAATGCTGCGGCCCCAAGAGCCTCCGCCCGGTCTCCCAACGACGACATGGCCAGGGCGGTGTTTTCTCCGACGATGGGCACGGCATGCCGGATCAATCCCCGGTGGATGGGGTCCAGCAGCAGGTGACCCAGCTCGGCCAGGGGGCCTCCGACGACGATGACTTCCGGGTTGATCAGGTTCGCCACGTTTGCCACGGCGCGTCCGACGGCGAGGCCGGCGTCGTCGATGACCCGCAGCGCCGCGGCATCGCGGTTTTTGGCCCGGCGGACGATGTCCTCCACGGTCAGGGGAGCGGGTGCGCCGCGGCTGAGGAGTTCGATCATGGTGGCCGTGGAGGCAACCGTTTCCAGGCAGCCGCGGTTGCCGCAGCGGCAGATCAGGCCGTGTTCAGCGATCGTGGCGTGGCCAATTTCCCCGGTAACGCCAATGGTGCCGTAGTAGGGGGCGCCGTTAAGGATCAGGCCCGCACCGATGCCGGTACCGATCTTGAGGAACATCAGGTTGGCAACGGCGCCATGGGGCCCCCACGTCACTTCTGCCAGCGCCCCGAGATTCGCGTCGTTGTCCGCGTAGATAGGCAGGGAGAGGGCTTCTTCAAGCCTTCCGACAATGTTGATGCCCACCCACTCAGGCAGGATCGCACCCTGCACGACGGTTCCGGAGCGGCGGTCGATGGGGCCCGGGATGCCCGCGCCGGCGCCCAGCACGGAGCTGCGGGGAATGTCCTGTTCACGCAGCAGCGCATCCAGCAGGTCGCTTGCCGCGGCGATGCCCTCGGCTGCCTTGTGCCCAGCGGGAAGGGCGATGGCCCGCTCCGCGACCACATGGTAGGCCAGGTCCGCCAACACCACCCGTACGTGGCTGCGGCCAAAGTCAATGCCGACGGCCAGCGCACCGTTGCCGTTGAGGGTTACCGACAAGGCCCGCCGGCCGGAGCTGGTGGTGGGTGAGGTGGAGACCAGGCCGTTCTCGGCCATACTCTTGACGATGTTCGACACAGTGGCGGTGGACAGGCCGGTATTGCGGGAAATCTCCGCCTGGGTTGCTGAACCGCTGCCCAGCAGGGTCGCCAAAATGCGTTGTTGGTTGAGTTGGCGCAGCGCGCTCTGGGACCCAGGATTGCGGTTGCGCCGCAGAGAGGAAGGGACACCCGCGGCCATGAAGCAACCTTCCCCCAAAGCTGCTTTGTAGTCAAGAAGTTAACGCAACGCGGCATCCTGGTGCCCCGGACGGAGGGTCGTGTTCCCTAGGCGGAGCGGTGCACGGCCAAGTGTTCCCGCGAGAGCTCGACATAGCGGACCCCGTTGCTGCGTACTCCCTCCACTTCCTCCTCGGTCAGTGGACGGCGCACCTTGGCCGGCACCCCGGCAACGAGCGACCGGGGCGGCACCATGGTGCCCTCCAGGACGACGGCGCCCGCCGCCACCAGTGAACCGGTGCCGATGACGGCGCCATTGAGCACCGTGGCTCCCATTCCGATCAGGCTGTCATCTTCGACGCTGCAGCCGTGCAGGATGGCCGCGTGGCCTACGCTGACGTTCCTGCCGATGGTCGCCGGGTAGCCGGGGTCAGCGTGCACGACGACGTTGTCCTGCAGGTTGGTTTGGGCGCCGATGCGGATGGCAGCCGTGTCTGCACGGACCACCACCCCGTAAAAGGCACTGGATTCGGCAGCCATTTCAACGTCGCCGATCAGGGACGCGGAGGGGGCAACGAAAGCGGATTCAGAAACAGTCGGCGTCTTTCCGCCGAACGGTAGCAGCAGGCTCATGCACTGATGCTACGACCAGAGTTCCCCTGTTATGCGGAATCCGACCCCCGTTGCCGGGCATCGGCCCATCGGTGGAAGTGTGACCCGTCAGTTGAAGACGACGGTCCGGTTCCCGTCCAGAAGCACCCGGTGCTCGGCATGCCATTGCACCGCCTGCGCCAGTGTCCGGCCCTCAACACTGCGACCCATCGCCACCAGTTGTTCGGCGGAACGCGCGTGATCCACGCGAATCACTTCCTGCTCGATGATGGGTCCCTCGTCCAGGGCGGCCGTCACGTAGTGCGCCGTCGCCCCAATGATCTTCACGCCACGTGCGTGCGCCTGGTGGTACGGCCTGGCCCCCTTGAAGGAGGGCAGGAAGGAGTGGTGGATGTTGATGGCCCGGCCGGTCAGTTCCGTGCAGAGCCGGTCGGACAGCACCTGCATGTAGCGGGCCAGCACCACCAGTTCAACGCCCTGGTCCGCCATGATGCCGCGCAGCGTGTCCTCGGCCTGGGCCTTGGTTTCGGCGGTGACCGGAACGTGGTGGAACGGGATGCCGTAAAAGGCGGCCAGGTCCTCCAGCTCCCGGTGGTTGGATACGATCGCCGGGATGTCGATGGGAAGCGTGCCGGAGCGCTGCAGGAACAGCAGGTCGTTCAGGCAGTGTGCCGCCTTTGACGCCAGGATGAGGGTCCGCACCGGGGTGCCTGCCACATGCAGCTGCCATTCCATGCCAAAGCCGGCCGCCACCGGTTCCAGGGAGGCGTGCAGCTGGTCATAGCCCAGCGCTGTGTCCACCGCTACGCGCATGAAGAACTTTCCGGTGGCCGGGCTGCCATACTGCTGGGAATCCGTGATGTTGCCGCCGGCGGCCAGCAGGGCGCCGGTCACGGCGTGCACGATTCCCGGCTGGTCAGCGCAGGACAGGGTCAGGACGTAGCTGGTGCCGGGCTCGGCGACGGGGGAATTCACCGCTTAACCGTACCGGTCCCGAACGCCACCCGGATCGCTGCGGTAGGATTAGACCGTCGCAACTGGCGGAAGGTGGGCCACCACCGGGGAGCGGCAGCAAGGTAAAACTCCGGATCGTACGCCTGGGCCGAGGGTTTCGTTTTACTGGTTGGTGCGGCCTGCACGCAGCGTCATATCCTGCGGACCGCGTTCCGCCAACCGGTAGCCTGACCTGTAGAAGACGTTTCCCCCAGCCAGGAGTTCCACGTGTCTGTAAACACTGCATCGTCCGTGACTAATCTTCCTCTCGCCGAACTGGATCCGGAGATTGCTGCCGTCCTCGCGGATGAGCTTGGCCGCCAACGCGGCACCCTCGAAATGATCGCCTCAGAGAACTTCGCCCCCCGGGCAGTGTTGGAGGCCCAGGGATCCGTCCTGACCAACAAGTACGCCGAGGGTTACCCCGGCCGCCGCTACTACGGTGGCTGCGAGTATGTGGACGTCGCCGAGAACCTGGCGATCGACCGCGTCAAGGCGCTGTTTGGTGCGGAGTTCGCCAATGTGCAGCCGCACTCAGGCGCGCAGGCCAATGCCGCTGCCCTGGCCGCCATGATCAAGCCGGGGGACAAAATCCTGGGACTGTCGCTGGCCCACGGCGGGCACCTGACCCACGGCATGAAGCTGAATTTCTCGGGCAAGCTGTACGAGGTTGCCGCTTACCAGGTCGAGGAGGACACCTTCCGGATCGACATGGACAAACTGCGCCAGCAGGCGCTCGCCGAGAAGCCCCAGGTCATCATTGCCGGATGGTCTGCCTACCCGCGGCACCTCGACTTCGCGGCCTTCCGCTCCATCGCCGATGAGGTGGGGGCGTTGCTGTGGACTGACATGGCGCACTTCGCGGGCCTGGTGGCCGCGGGACTGCACCCGTCCCCGGTGCCGTACTCCGACGTCGTCACTTCCACCGTGCACAAGACCCTGGCCGGTCCGCGTTCGGGCGTCATCCTCGCCAAGCAGGAGTGGGCCAAGAAGCTGAACTCCGCTGTCTTCCCCGGGCAGCAGGGCGGACCCCTGATGCACGTGATCGCGGCCAAGGCTGTGGCCTTCAAGGTGGCGGGCTCGGCCGAGTTCAAGGAACGCCAGGAGCGTGTGCTTGAGGGCGCCAGGATCCTGGCCGAGCGCCTTGCAGCGGCTGACGTCGCGCAAGCGGGTGTCTCTGTCCTTACCGGGGGAACCGACGTGCACCTGGTGCTGGTTGACCTGCGCAACTCGCAACTGGACGGACAGCAGGCCGAAGACCTGCTGCACAGCGTGGGGATCACCGTAAACCGTAATGCCGTGCCGTTCGACCCCCGTCCGCCGATGGTCACCTCAGGCCTGCGCATCGGTACCCCGGCCCTGGCCACCCGCGGCTTTGGTGCCGCCGAGTTCACCGAGGTTGCTGACATCATCGCCACTGCGCTCAAGGACGGTGCCGGCGTCGACGCCGAAGCGCTGCGCGCACGGGTGGACAAACTGGCCGCCGACTTCCCGCTGTACTCCGGCCAGGAAGCCTGGTGACGGCGCCCATGAGCGGCCGGGAACGCGAAAAGACCCCCTTCGGCACGCCCGTGGCGGCCCGCATCCTCGATGGCAAGGCCACCGCCGCCACGATCAAGGGCGAACTGGCCGAACGGGTCAAGGAACTGAAGGCCCGGGGCGTCACGCCGGGCCTGGGCACCGTGCTGGTCGGGGAGGACCCCGGCAGCCAGTGGTACGTCGCCGGCAAGCACCGGGACTGCAAGGAGATCGGGATCAATTCGGTCCGGCGGGACCTGCCCGCCGACATCAGCCAGGAAGACCTGGAAGCCGTCATCGACGAGCTGAACGCCGACCCCGGTACGACCGGCTACATCGTCCAGCTGCCGCTCCCCGGCCACATCGACACCAACCGGATCCTGGAACGCATCGATCCAGCCAAGGACGCGGACGGCCTGCACCCGGTCAACCTGGGCCGCCTGGTGTTGAACGTCAACGACCCGATGTTCTCCCCGCTGCCGTGCACGCCGCACGGCATCGTCCAGCTGCTGCTGCGCCACAACATCTCGTTGGGCGGCAAGAAGGTCCTGGTGATTGGCCGTGGCGTCACGGTCGGCCGGCCCTTGGGGCTGCTCCTGACCCGGCGTGCCATCAACGCCACCGTCTTCCTGGCGCACACCGGCACCCTGGATCTGTTGGAGCTCCTGCAAAGCGCCGACATCGTGGTGGCGGCGGCCGGCATGCCGGAAATGGTCAAGGCCAGCCAGCTCAAGGAAGGCGCGATAGTGCTCGACGTCGGCGTCAGCCGCTACATTGACGAGGAAACCGGCAAGAGCCGTATCGTCGGAGACGTTGACCCGGCCGTGGCCGACGTCGCGTCCTGGATTTCCCCCAACCCCGGTGGTGTGGGCCCGATGACCCGCGCCATGCTGCTGGCCAACGTGGTGGAAGCTGCCGAACGCTCGGTGGGCATCATCGTCGACTAACAAGCCGACGAGCATGCCAACAGGAATGGGAAAGTATCCGGCCCTTACCACGCCGGAAGCGTTGTACTAGCCTAGGTCGGGTGCCCCTCGACTCCCTTTCAGGTTCGACGCCGGAATACGTCATTTCGGCGTCGAACCTGACCAAAAAATACGGTGACTTCACCGCCGTCGACGACATCTCCTTCGACGTCCCCGCCGGTGAATCCTTCGGCCTGCTCGGCCCCAACGGGGCCGGCAAGTCCACCACGATGCGCATGATCGGTGGCGTATCCCAACGCACCTCAGGCACGCTGAGCATCATGGGCCTGGACCCGGAACAGCATGGTCCCCAGGTGCGCGCCCACCTGGGCGTGGTGCCCCAGCAGGACAACCTGGACGAGGAACTTCGGGTCCGGGACAACCTGATCGTTTACGGCAGGTACTTTGGGCTGCCGCTGAGCTACCTGCGGCCCAAGGCGGACGAACTGCTGGAATTCGCCCAGCTCACTGACAAGGCCGGGGCCAAGGTCGATGACCTGTCGGGCGGCATGAAGCGGCGGCTGACCATCGCCCGTTCCCTGGTCAACGAACCGCGGATCCTGCTGCTGGACGAGCCGACCACCGGGTTGGACCCGCAGGCCCGGCACATCCTCTGGGACCGGTTGTTCCGGTTGAAGGAGGCAGGGACGACCCTGATCCTGACCACCCACTACATGGACGAAGCGGAACAGCTGTGCGACCGGCTGGTGGTGGTGGATAAGGGCAGGATCATGGCCGAGGGATCACCGGCATCACTGATCCGCCGCTACTCCACCCGGGAGGTGTTGGAGCTGCGCTTCGGATCCGAGCGGAACACCACGGTGGCAGCAGACCTGCAGGGCATCGGCGAGCGGACGGAAACACTGCCGGACCGGGTGCTGATTTATGCTGCCGACGGTGAAGCGGCCATGGAACAGGTGTCCCTGCGCGGGCTGCGGCCGATCACCTCCCTGATCCGCCGCTCCAGCCTGGAGGACGTGTTCCTTCGCCTCACCGGTAGGAGCCTCATTGACTGACCGGAAGAGTTCGCGCACCGTCCTGGCGGTGCCCCAGACGCCGGAGGAATCCGCCGCGAAGGCCCGACGCTATGGGTCCTGGTACTTCGCCGAGCACACCTTCCGCGTCATGCGGATGTACGCCGTGAGCGTGGCCATGTACAGCGTCGGCACGCCGCTGGCCTATCTGTTCGCCATGGGTGTCGGCCTGGCGGCGCTCATTGATGCCAACGGGGCCGGCCGGTTTGGCGGGGTGGACTACCTCACGTTCCTGGCGCCGGCCCTGGTGGCCTCCGCCGCACTGATGTCCGCCACCGGGGAGTTCATGTTCCCGATCATGGACGGCTTTAAGTGGCGTCGGACGTTCTTCGGTCCGCATGCCTCTCCGCTGCGACCCGAGCAGATCGCCAACGGCCATATCATCGGTGTGGGCATCCGCATCCTGCTGCCCACGGCCATCTATTTCGTCATCGTTGCCCTGTTCGGAGCGGCCCCTGGGGTGTGGGCCTGGCTGAGCATTTTCACTGCCACACTGTGCGCGCTGTCCTTCGGCCTGCCGCTGATGGCCTGGGTGTCCACGCTGACCAGGGATGCCGGGCAGTTCGCCGTCGTGCAGCGCTTCATTGTCACGCCACTGTTCCTGTTCTCCGGTACGTTCTTTCCGTTGGACACGCTGCCGTTCTTCCTGCAATGGATCGGCTGGATATCGCCGCTGTGGCACGCCACGGAGATCGGGCGGGTGCTGAGCTACGGATATGCGGAGCCGGTGTGGCTGAGCGTGCTGCACGTGGCCTACATGGGGGCCACCGCCGTGGCGGGCTGGCTGCTGTCCCAGCGGATCTTCCGTCGAAGGATGGGCAAATGAGCAGCACCGGCGTCCAGCAGCACCTGGAGCTGAAGAACGTGCCGCAGGGGTTGGCGTCGCTCTATTCGGGCAACGTGCGCGCAGTCATCGGCCGGGGCCTGCTCGCCACCCGGAGCAGTAATTGGCTGGTCATGATGAGCGGCTTTTTCGAACCCGTGCTGTACCTGCTGTCCATGGGGGTCGGCCTGGGCGCGCTGGTGGGATCCGTACCCGGACCGGATGGCCAACCGATCAGCTATGCGGCCTTCATCGCCCCGGCCCTGCTGGCCACCTCGGCCATGAATGGCGCGGTCTACGACTCCACCTGGAACGTGTTCTTCAAAATGAACTTCGCCAAGCTCTACCAGGGCATGCTCTACACATCCCTGGGGCCGCTGGACGTGGCATTGGGGGAAATCTTCCTGGCCCTGCTGCGGGGGCTGATGTATGCCACCGGGTTCACCGCGGTGCTGGGCATCATGGGTTTGCTTGGTTCGCCGTCGGCGCTGCTGATGGTGCCGGCGTCCGTGTTCATCGCCTTCGGCTTTGCCAGCTTCGGCATGGGCATCACCAGCTTCATGAAGACGTTCCAGCAGATGGACTGGATCAACTTCGTGATGCTGCCGATGTTCCTGTTCTCCGCGACGTTCTATCCGCTCACCGTGTATCCCGAGCCCATCCAGTGGTTCATCCAGGCCATGCCGCTCTGGCACGGGGTGGAACTGCTGCGCGAACTGAGTGTTGGCGCCTACTCCCCGGCCATGCTGGGCCACATCGCCTACTATGTGGTCATGATCGTCCTGGGGCTCGTGTTGACCACCACCCGGCTGCGCAAGCTGTTTCTCCGCTGACTGCTGGATCCGCTGACTGCTGGATCCACACCGTGCTCCTCCCGCCGGTACGGGCCACTTTCGCCGTCGGTGGAAGCTCCTGCGCCCAGGCCTGTCGTTTGCGACAATGGAGCCATGTCCTCTCTGAGCTCCCCCCGCAAGAAATCCGGCCGCCCAACGCGGTGGGCAGGCACCGGCACCGTGGTGCTGGCCCTGGTTTTCCTGGTGGCCCTGGTCTTCGCGGCCAACCACAACGACGTGCTGGGCTGGGTGCTCGCCGTGACAGCCTTCGGCTGGCTGGTGCTCTCCACCGTCGTCTACATCGGCGTGCACAAGGCTGCGCAGTTTGGGGCCTCCCAGGTCCGTCAGGCGCAGGCGAGCCTGGCCTCCGCCACCGGCTCGGTAACGTCGTCGCGTGGCCGCAGCGGCGCCTCCGCGGGCACCACCGTGGTTGAAGAGGCTCCCTCCTCAGGGGTGCGGGACATCAAGCTGGAGCACAGCTTCAAGATCATCGAGGTACAGGCACGGGTCATCACAGAAGGCCTCGCCGCCGGTGAGGCTGGTCGGGACCGGGTGGAGCGCGCCCTGGAAACCATCGCCATCACCGCCTCGAACGGCCGCGGAATGCTCAGGCCCGACGCGGACGACGCCGTTCCCGGCGTCGTCGTGGACTAGTAGACCCAGTTAGGGAGGGAGCGGCGGCCCGCGTACTGGCCGCTCCCTGCAACGGAAGCGGACGGGCGAAGCGGCAGTCCGGCAAACGGTAAAGTACATCTGGTGAGCACTTCCGGAAACACTCCACTGCGCATTGCAACAGTGAACGTCAATGGCATCCGAGCGGCCTACCGCCGGGGCATGGCGGACTGGCTGGCGCCGCGGCAGGTGGACATTTTGTGCCTGCAGGAAGTCCGCGCCCCGGACGCCGTCGTGCAGGAGCTGCTGGGCGGGCAGTGGCACGTGCTGCACGCCGAAGCTTCCGCCAAGGGCCGGGCCGGTGTGGCCATCGCCGCCCGCCGTGGCGCCCACGAGCCGCAGGCCACCCGCATTGGTTTTGGCGAGGACTACTTCGCCACCACTGGCCGCTGGCTTGAAGCGGATTTCCTGTTGCCCAACGGGCAGACCCTCACCGTGGTGAGCGCCTACGTGCACTCCGGCGAGGTCGGCACCGACAAGCAGGTGGACAAGTTCCGGTTCCTGGACGAAATGCTGACCCGACTTCCCGCGTTGGCACGGCACAGCGACCACGCCCTGGTGGTGGGGGACCTCAACGTTGGCCACCGCGAACAGGACATCCGCAACTGGAAGGGAAACCTTAAGAAGTCAGGGTTCCTGCCCGAAGAACGGAAATACTTCGATGACTTCCTCGGCGCCAACATCGGCTGGAAGGACGTGCACCGCGAAGTGGCCGGCGACGTTGACGGACCCTACACATGGTGGTCCTGGCGCGGCCAGGCGTTCGACAATGACACCGGGTGGCGCATCGATTACCAGCTGGCCACCCCGGAGCTTGCCGACTCGGCGACGGCGGCCGTCGTGGACCGCGCACCCAGCTGGGACACCCGCTTCTCCGACCATGCCCCCCTGGTCATCGACTATGCCCTGCCGGCCGCCGTGGCGACCGGCGCAAACCATCCGGAAGATTTGAGAGTATTAATCCCATGACCGCAGCACGCCAACGCATCCTCTCCGGTGCCAAGCCCACCGCGGACTCCCTGCACCTGGGCAACTACATTGGAGCGGTACGCCAATGGGTGGACATGCAATCGCAATACGACGCCGTGTTCTTTATTCCCGACCTGCACGCCGTCACCGTGGACTTCGAACCCGGAGAGCTGGCACGTCGGACCCGCACGGTGGCGGCTCAGTACATTGCCGCCGGCATTGACCCGGAACAGTCCATCTTTTTTGTCCAGTCCCACGTACCCGAACACGCGGAGCTGGCCTGGGTGCTGAACTGCATCACCGGTTTTGGTGAAGCGTCGCGGATGACACAGTTCAAGGACAAGAGCGCCAAGGCCGGGGCCGACGCAGCCACCCTGGGCCTGTTTGCGTATCCCACGCTGATGGCGGCGGACATCCTGCTGTACCAGGCGGATCTGGTGCCGGTCGGTGAGGACCAGCGGCAGCACCTGGAACTGACCCGCAACCTGGCCCAACGCTTCAACGCCCGATACGGGAACGTGTTCACTGTTCCGGACGCCACCATCCTCAAGGCGACGGCCAAGATTTACGACCTGCAGAACCCGACGGCGAAAATGTCCAAGACCGGTGAGTCACCCAACGGGGCGATCCAGTTGCTGGAAGACCCCAAAATCGCCGCCAAGCGCATCAAGTCGGCGGTCACCGACGCGGGCACCGAGATCCGTTTTGATGCTGACGCCAAGCCGGGCGTATCCAACCTGCTCACCATCTACTCCACCCTGACGGGCCGCAGCGTCGCGGAGCTGGAGGAGGCGTATGCAGGCAAGATGTACGGGCACTTGAAGGTGGACCTGGCTGAGGTGGTGGTCGACTTCCTGACTCCGCTGCGGAACCGCACCAACGAGCTGCTCGAGGACCCGGCGGAGCTTGACCGGTTGCTCGCCCGCGGCGCCGAACGCGCCCGCGCCATCGCCTCCGTCACCCTGGCAAACGCCTACGACAAGATGGGCTTCCTGCCCCGAGCTGGCCGCTGACCCATGAATGCCGCTGCGGAACAGCACGACGCCGGCCAATCCCGAGGTAGTTGGGAAACCGAATCGTTGCTTTCTGCTGCGGCCGACGGTGCCGCTCCTGCTTCGGTCGGGGAGCGTGGCTGGGTTGGCGTGGTCGTTGATTTGCCCGAACCGTTGGCCAGCGAGCTGCGCACCTGGCGGACCTCCTTTGGCGACGAGTTGGCGGCAGTGGTGCCGCCGCACATCACCCTGGTCACCACGACGCCGGTTCGGGACTGGGAGGAAACTGTGCGGCACGTGCGCCGGGTTGCCGCTGAGCAGCAGCCCTTCACCGTCCGTCTCGCCGGGACCGGTTCCTTCCGGCCGGTCTCGCCGGTGGTTTACCTCAACGTTGCGGAGGGTTTCCAGGAGTGCCTGGCGCTGCATACCAAGCTGCAGCTGGGGCCGCTGCAACGGGACCTGCCTTTTCCGTACCACCCCCATATCACCGTGGCCCACGACGTCGGCGGACAAGCCATGGACGACGCCGAGCAGCAGCTGGCCGATTTTGAGGCGTCCTTTCCGGTGACGGGCATGGGGCTGTACGAGCACGACGGATCCGGGATGTGGCTACTACGGGAAGAGCTTAGTTTTGGCGAGAAGTCGAAAGCAGCGGTGGCGGGACACCAGCCCGGCGGTACCGGGGGATCTGGCCAAGCTCCGGCTTGAGGTCCTCCGCAAGCAGGAGGCCTACGGGCGGGCAAAGCGCAGCGGGGCGACTGGTCTACAGCTGGTTACCAGTTGGGTGGAATTGCACCTGGCGCGGCTGAATACCCGGCTGCCGATCCGCGTGATCCAGCAGTACAACCTGCAGCGCGGTGGCCTGCTTTCGGCCGGTATCGGCTTCAACATGTTCTTCGCCATCACGGGGCTGCTCACCATTGGATTCGCCCTCGCGGGGCTGTTCCTGGCTTCAGACCGGGTGCTGCTTGATGCCATCATCCGCAACGTGGCAGCCGCTGCCCCCGGGTTGCTGAAGGTGTCGGGCTCACGTGGACTCGTGGACCCTTATACGCTGTTGGATCCGTTGGGCCTTGGCTGGGCGGCACTGGTCGCTTCCGTGGTCACTATCGTCACTGCACTGAATTGGATCCAGGCCATGCGCGACGGCATCCGGGCCGTGATGGAGGCCGGCCCGCTGGCCGCCAACCTGCTGCTGCTTAAGGCCAAGGATGCGGGCACGCTGGTGCTGCTGGGACTGGCCCTCATCGTCAGCGCCGTGGTGACAGTGATTCTCGGCTCGGCCCTGGACCTGCTCACCCGGCTGTTGCAGCTGGACCCTCTGGTGGCAACTCCGGCCGCCTGGGCCGCCGGAGCCGCCGTCGCCGTGCTGCTGAACTGGCTGACCGCCGTCATCCTGTTCCGGTTCGCCGCGCACCTGTCCTGGTCACGGCGCGTATTCGCCGAAGTGACCCTGCTGGCCGGCGTCGGCGCCACCATCCTGCAACTGCTGAGCAGCCTGCTTCTGGGCCGGGCGGGAGCCAATCCGCTGCTGGCTCCCTTTGCGGTCATCATCGGCCTGTTGATCTGGTTCAACTTTGTCAGCCAGGTCTATCTTTTCGCGGCTGCCTGGGGGGCCATCCGCCGCGCGGACCGTGCCTCACAGCCCGCAGCCAAGCCCGGACGGGCGCGATCCATTCGACGCGCCTAAGCCACCGAACCGCGAGAACCGGATTCAGCAGGGACGGCTGTGGCGGCTGATGGAACGCACTTTTAGTTCGTCCATCAGGTCGTAGTACTGGTCCAGCGCGTCGGGGTTCGGCCGGGGGTCGTCGAGGGTCCGGTACAGCCGGTCGCTGAGGGCATTAAGGGCGCTCGTTGACACCGTGGACAGGTTTTCAGGCCGACCCTGCGGCAGGTGTGCAAGGGGTGAGGTGTGCGGATGGGCGGTCATGCTGCAACTCCTTGGTCTGTGGGAGTGGCGGTTGGGTCTGCGGGAGCGCCGTAAGCGGCAGCGCCCGGGATTTCGGCAGTGGCAAGGTCCCCGGGCTGGGCCAGGACGTCGGCAAGGGGATCGGGCGGAGCGTCCGGGTCCTGCGGATGCGGAGCCTGCTCGTACAACGGGCAGGATGGCCACTCCGACGGGGCGAGGATACGGACTTTGCCGGGGACCAGGGATGCGCTGCCGCCGGGTCGTGCCGCGGTGTACAGCACAGCCCCGGTGGTGGCCTGTAGCAGGGCCATGGCGGCGTCCTCGATGTGGGAGGCGCCATTCAGGTCAACCGTGATGCAGAGGTCGGGTGTCAGGCCGCGGACGCGGTCAAGGATAGGGAAGAGGGCCTGGCAGCTGAGGGGTGTCAGGCACCCGGCCACCTCCAGATGGGCTGACGTCGTGTCGACGTCGAGCCGGACGAGCACGCGGATCTTGTGGTCCACCGAAAACTCCAGAAAGGGAAGGAACGGCCGACTACTTGGCGTGATCTCCACGCTAGGCGGGAGGGGCGGCACATGCAAGCTCAGGTGCCCGGGGCATTTGGAATGCAAAAAAGCCGCTGCCCGGCACGATGCCGGGCAGCGGCTTGCTGCGCAGATTGCCTTAGATTCGGCGAGTCAGGATGGCCTGTTTGACCTCTGAGATGGCCTTGGTCACCTGGATGCCACGCGGGCAGGCTTCGGAGCAGTTGAAGGTCGTGCGGCAACGCCAGACGCCCTCCTTGTCATTCAGGATTTCCAGCCGCATGTCGCCGGCGTCGTCGCGGGAGTCGAAGATGAATCGGTGCGCGTTGACGATGGCTGCGGGGCCAAAGTACTGTCCGTCCGTCCAGAAAACCGGGCAGGAGGAGGTGCAGGCGGCGCAGAGGATGCACTTGGTGGTGTCATCGAAGCGCTCCCGCTCCTCAGCGGACTGGAGGCGTTCCTTGGTGGGCTCGTGTCCCTTGTTGATCAGGAACGGCATGATCTCGCGGTAGGACTGGAAGAACGGCTCCATGTCCACGATGAGGTCCTTCTCCACGGGCAGGCCCTTGATGGGCTCCACCAGGATGGGCTTCTTTGTGTCGAGGTCCTTCAGCAGCGTCTTGCACGCCAGCCGGTTGCGTCCATTGATGCGCATGGCATCGGAACCGCACACACCGTGGGCGCAGGAGCGCCGGAAGGACAGGGAACCGTCGTGGTCCCACTTAACCTTGTGCAGCGCGTCCAGCACCCGGTCGGTGCCGTACATGGTCAGTTCGAAATCTTCCCAGGTGGCCTCGTCCGAGATCTCCGGGTTGTAACGGCGAACGCGCAGGGTGATGTTGAAGGTGGGGATCTCTCCGCCACCTCCCGCGGATGCGGGCAGCTCGATCTTGGAGGCCGGCTCAGCCAGTTCGGCGGTCATTGTCAGTATTTCCTCACCATTGGTTCGTAGCGCGTGAAAATCACGGGCTTGGTGTCCAGCCGGATTCCGGCTGTGTGTTCCTCATTTGCCGCCTCGGCGACCTTGTAGGCCATCGAATGCTTCATGAAGTTCTCGTCGTCCCGCTCCGGGAAGTCCTCGCGGAAGTGACCGCCGCGTGATTCCTCACGGTGCAGGGCGGCAACGGTCATCACCTTCGCCAGCTCCAGCAGGAAGCCCAGTTCGACGGCCTCCAGCAGGTCCAGGTTGAAGCGCTTGCCCTTGTCCTGGACGGTGATACGCGCGTAGCGCTCCTCCAAGGCCGCAATGTCGGTCAGCACGGTGTTCAAGGTGTCGGCGGTGCGGAACACCTGCATGTTGGCGTCCATGGTGTCCTGCAACTCCTTGCGGATCGCTGCCACCTTCTCACCGCCGTCGGAGGTCCGGACGTGGTTCAGCAGTTCCACGGTGTACGCTTCCGGGTCGGCCGGCAGTTCGACGAAGTCGGCCGTTTTGGCGTATTCGGCGGCGGCGATGCCTGCCCGCTTGCCGAACACGTTAATGTCCAGCAGGGAGTTGGTGCCCAGGCGGTTGGAGCCGTGCACGGACACACAGGCCACCTCACCGGCGGCGTACAGGCCGGGGATCACCGTGTCGTTGTCCTGCAGCACTTCGGCCGAGATGTTGGTGGGAATGCCGCCCATGGCGTAGTGCGCCGTCGGAAACACCGGTACGGGCTCCGTGTAGGGCTCCACACCCAGATAGGTGCGCGCGAATTCGGTGATGTCCGGGAGCTTGGCATCGATATGGGCCGGTTCCAGGTGCGTCAGGTCCAGCAGCACATAGTCCTTGTTCGGGCCACAGCCGCGCCCCTCGCGGACCTCGTTGGCCATGGATCGGGCAACGATGTCGCGCGGGGCGAGGTCCTTGATGGTCGGCGCGTAACGCTCCATGAAGCGCTCACCCTCCGAGTTGCGCAGGATCGCGCCTTCGCCGCGTGCGGCCTCGGAGAGCAGGATGCCCAGCCCGGCAAGGCCGGTCGGGTGGAACTGGAAGAACTCCATGTCTTCCAGGGGGATTCCGCGGCGGAACGCGATGCCCATGCCGTCGCCGGTGAGGGTGTGGGCGTTGGAGGTGGTCTTGAAGACCTTGCCGGCTCCACCGGAGGCGAACACGACGCTCTTGGCCTGGAAAACGTGCAGTTCGCCGGAGGCCAGGTCGTAGGAGACGACGCCGGAAACCCGCTTCTGCAGGTAGGTGGTGCCGTCCGCACGGACTGCTTCCTCCTCGACGGTCAGCAGGTCCAGGACGTAGTACTCGTTGTAGAACTCCACCTGGTGCTTGACGCAGTTTTGGTAGAGGGTCTGCAGGATCATGTGCCCGGTGCGGTCAGCGGCGTAGCAGGCCCGGCGGACGGGTGCCTTGCCGTGGTCACGGGTGTGGCCGCCAAAGCGACGCTGGTCAATGCGGCCCTCGGGCGTGCGGTTGAACGGCAGGCCCATCTTCTCCAGGTCCAGCACCGCGTCGATGGCTTCCTTGGCCATCACCTCGGCGGCATCCTGGTCCACCAGGTAGTCGCCGCCCTTGATGGTGTCGAAGGTGTGCCACTCCCAGTTGTCTTCCTCCACGTTCGCCAGGGCGGCGCACATGCCGCCCTGGGCGGCTCCCGTGTGGGAACGGGTGGGGTAGAGCTTGGTCAGTACCGCGGTGCGAGCGCGCTGGCCGGATTCGATGGCGGCGCGCATCCCGGCGCCGCCGGCACCGACGATGACGACGTCATATTTGTGGACCTGCATACTGAATGCTCTTCCTTCCAAAACTGCGGTTAAAGCGGAGGTGTGGTGCGTCCGGAGCCTGCCGGGAGCCGCACCGATGCGGTGACCGGCCCGTCGTGCCGGCTAAGGGGCCGGGCAGAACGACGGCAGGTCCGTGACCGCACCGGCCGGGCAGGGGTCAAAGGTGAAGATGACCAAAGTTCCCAGCACCAGGATGACAAACGACGCGATGTACAGCACCGTCTTCAGCGTCAGCCGGGTACCGTTCCTTTCCGCGTAGTCGTTGATGATGGTGCGGACGCCGTTGGTGCCATGCAGCATGGCAAGCCACAGCATGGCCAGGTCCCAGACCTGCCAGAAGGGGCTGGCCCATTTGCCTGCAACGAAACCGAAGTCGATGGCGTGAATGCCGTCGCCGGCCATCAGGTTCACGAACAGGTGCCCGAAGATCAGGACCACCAGCACGACCCCGGAAAGCCGCATGAACAGCCAGGCGAGCATCTCAAAGCTGGAACCGGAGCCGCGGTTGCGGCTGTACTTGACCTTGCCGCTGCGCGGGGACGGAATAGTCGTCGTGGCCATGATCAGTGCCCCCCGGTGATAGGCGAAAAGACGATGGAGAGGTGGCGGATCAGGAAGGGCACCATGGTGATGACCCACAGTCCAAGCACACCCCAGAGCAGCTGGCGCTGGTACTTGGGGCCGTTCTTCCAGAAGTCGACGGCGATGATGCGCAGGCCGTTGTAAGCGTGGAAGACGATGGCTGCTACCAGGCCTGCTTCACCAAGTCCCATCAGCGGATTCTTGTACGCCCCGATGACTGCTGTGTAAGCCTCCGGCGACACGCGGACCAGCGAGGTGTCCAAGACGTGCACCAACAGGAAAAAGAAGATAACCACACCGGTGATTCGGTGTCCCACCCATGACCACTGGCCCTCACGGCCGCGGTACAGAGTGCCAGCTGGTTTTGTCGGCACTGAATAAACCTCCCTGCATCGCGGCGGCGGTAGCGTGGTTCCACGCGGGGATTACGCTCGCAGCGAGAGCACTCGTAGCTCAAGCCCAATGTAGGCTTGGCTAACAGCTTATTCAAATTAGGCGCCCCTTGGTCTATGGTGCGGCTCACAGTGAAAATCCTGGCCGGAAAATAACTGTGGAACTGGGCGGCGAACAACTGGTGATTGCGGGTCCCGGATGCCGCCTCAAGGACCCTTCCGCGTAACGATCAGGGCCGTCGATTACAGTGGGCCGTGATGAACACGAACGCGCCGATGGGCCCTGCCCACACCCCCGAACAGCTTGCCGACGCAGCCATGCAGCGGTTTTATGCCGTTATTCCGGCCGGAGGAACGGGGACCCGGCTGTGGCCGCTGTCCCGGGCTGCGGCGCCAAAATTCCTGCACGACCTGACCGGATCCGGCAGCACACTGTTGCGGGCCACCTATGACAGGTTGGAGCCGCTGTCCGGCAGCAGGGTGTTGGTGGTGACGGGGGAGGCTCACCGGGAGGCGGTCTGCCGGCAGTTGCCGGAGATCCCCGACGCTGATCTGGTGTTGGAGAGCGAGCCGAAGGATTCCGCGGCCGCCATCGGTTTGGCCGCCGCGATCCTGCATGCCAGGGACCCGGACATCATCATGGGGTCCTTTGCTGCCGACCAGGTGATCAGCCCCGACGCCGTGTTCCAGGACGCGGTCAGGGAAGCGATCCTGACCGCGGCGACCGGCAAGATTGTCACAATCGGCATCACCCCCACGCACGCGTCCACCGGCTTCGGATACATCCGGATGGGCCGGCCGCTCGACGTGGCCGGTGCACCCAGTGCGCATGCCGTCGTGGAGTTCGTGGAAAAACCGAGCGAGGACGTGGCCCAGGAGTACCTGGCCAGTGGAGGTTACAGCTGGAACGCCGGCATGTTCGTCGCCCCGGTGTCACTGATGCTCAAGCACCTGAAGCAAAACGAGCCGGAACTGTTCCGGGGCATCGACGAGATCGCCCGCGCCTGGGACACGCCCGCCCAGCATGAGGTCACGGCGCGGGTCTGGCCCACCCTGCCCAAGATCGCCATCGACTATGCCGTGGCGGAGCCCGCAGCGGATGCAGGAGACGTCGCCGTCATTCCGGGGAATTTCAGCTGGGACGACGTCGGGGATTTCGCCGCCATCGGCAGGCTGAACAGTGCCAGCGAGGTCGAGAACGTCACGGTGCTCGGCGAGGGCGCGCGGGTGTTCACCGAGTCGGCCTCCGGGGTGGTGGTCAGTGACACCAAGCGCGTGATTGCCCTGATCGGCATTGAGGACGTGGTGATCGTTGACACCGCCGACGCGCTGTTGGTGACCACCAAGGCGCACGCCCAACGGGTCAAGAGCGCTGTCGACAGGCTCAAGGCCAGCGGTGACACGGACGTGCTCTAAGTCCCGCCGCCTCCGGCCCAGCCGGTCCGCCGTCATCGGGGCCCTTGCCGTCGTCACGGGGAGCCGCGGATACACGTCGCGCGCGCTCCAGTGGCTAGAGTCGAACTGTGCGCAACTACTCCTCTGAGACGGAACCGACCTCGCTGATCGGTCCGTGGCTTGAGCCCCGGCTGCCCGAGCTGATCGAATTCCGCCGCGACCTGCACGCCCATCCGGAATTGTCCCGCCAGGAGTACCGCACCACTGAAAAGGTCTTCGACCGGCTGCAGCAGGCAGGCCTGCAGCCACGCCGGCTGGAAAACACCGGACTCATCGTGGACATTGGCGCCGGCCCCATCGCCACCGCGCTTCGCGGCGACATCGATGCCCTGCCGGTCATCGAGGAAACGGGACTTGCCTTCGCTTCCCGCAACCACGGCGTCACCCACGCCTGCGGGCACGATGTCCACACCACCACGATGCTCGGCATCGCCCTGGTGCTGGCCGACCTGCATGCGGAGCGCCCCCTGGGCGCCACCATCCGGATCATCTTCCAGCCGGCGGAAGAGATGATGCCCGGCGGCGCCCTGGACTGCATCGCCCAGGGCGCGCTGGATGGCGTGCCGCGCATCATGGCGCTGCACTGCGACCCCCGCATCAGCGTGGGACACATCGGCACCCGCATCGGTTCCATCACCAGCGCCTCGGACACCATCAAGATCTCCCTGACCGGGCGCGGCGGACACACCTCACGGCCACACCTCACCGAGGACCTCGTCTTCGCGCTGTCCCAGATCGCCATCAACGTTCCCGCCGTGCTGTCCCGAAGGGTCGATGTGCGCAGCGGAGTCTCCGTCGTCTGGGGCCAGATCAGTGCCGGGTCCGCGCCAAACGCCATACCGGCAACGGGCTTCATGGCCGGCACCATGCGCATCCTGGACCGCGACGCATGGCACGCAGCGGGGGAACTGCTGGACGAGGTCGTCCACCAGGTTGCTGCGTCCTACGGCGTGGACGTGCACCTCGAACACACCAGGGGCGTACCGCCCGTGGTCAACTCGGAACACGAGACGGCACTGATCGAGGCGGCCGCCCGGGCCGAACTGGGCGAGGACGCCGTCGTGCTCACGCCGCAATCCATGGGCGGGGAGGACTTCGCCTGGTTCCTGCAGGACGTTCCCGGTGCCATGATGAGGCTCGGTACGCACGTGCCCGGCGGGGAAGAGTACGACCTGCACCGCGGAGACTACATCGTGGACGAGGGTGCCCTGGCCAACGGCATCAAGGTCCTCGGAGCGGCAGCCCTGCGCGCAATCCGCGACCTGCGCTAAGGCAGTTGCACCAACAGGATCGGCAACCGCTGCGCAATTGAGTTGTGCACAACCAGGTTGGGCGCTACTGTCGGAAGCATGAGCGAACGCGATGTCCTCCGCCGGCAGGTCTGTTTCGCGCTGTATTCGGCCTCGCGTGCCGCCACTGCGGCCTACCGCCCGCTCCTGGATTCCCTGGGACTCACCTATCCGCAATACCTGGTCCTGCTGGTGCTGTGGGAGCGCGACGGTGCCACGGTGCGGGACCTGGGGGAGGAGCTGGAGCTGGACTCCGGCACGCTGTCCCCGCTGCTGAAACGGATGGAAGCTGCGGGCCTGTTGTCCCGACAGCGCAGCAGCACCGATGAGCGACGCGTCGAGGTCCGGCTGACGAGCACCGGCGCCGCGCTGCAGAAACAGGCCGACGCCGTGCCCCGGCAGCTCGCCGACGCCGCCGGGCTGACCGAGCCCGAACTGAACGAACTGCGCGCCACCCTCATCCGGTTGACGGCAGCCCTACGTTCCTCCCCAGCCGGATGAACCCGCCCCTCTCTCATTGTCTCCGAAACCAACCCTAAGGACGTCCCCATGAAAGCCCTGTACACCGCCAAGGCGTCGTCGTCCGGCGATGGCCGCAACGGCACCGCCCGCAGCTCCGACGGCAACCTTGACCTCCAGCTGGCAACCCCGGCTGAACTGGGCGGTTCCGGTGAGGGCACCAACCCGGAGCAGCTTTTCGCTGCCGGGTACGCTGCCTGCTTCCACTCCGCCCTGCGGACTGTCGCCCGCCGCTCCAAGGCGGACGTGAGCGGATCAGCCGTCACCGCCGAGGTGGACCTGGGTGCCACCGGGGACGGCGCCTACGGCCTGGCCGTCCGCCTCAACGTCACCCTGCCGCAACTATCGGGCAGCGCAGCACGCGAGATCACCGAGGCAGCCCACCAGGTGTGCCCGTATTCCAACGCCACCCGCGGAAACATCGCCGTTGAGTTGCGGATCACCGACAACTCGGCAGCTGTCGGAACAACTGCTGCTGCGGATGCTTCCACCGGGAACGCCCCCGCTGCCGAAGCACCAGTCGCATGAGCGGCCAGGGAACGCCGTTGCCTGTCACCGGCCGCGAGATTCAGCTGGCTTCCCGTCCCTCCGGATGGCCCGTGCCGGAGAACTTCCGCCTGGTGGAGAACGCGGTGCCGGAGCCCGGAGAGGGCCAGCTCCTGGTTCGCAACATCGCCATGAGTGTCGATCCGTACATGCGGGGACGGATGAATGACATCAAGTCCTACAGCCCGCCCTTCCAGCTGGACCGGGCGCTCGAAGGCGGCGCCGTGGGGGAAGTCCTGGCCTCCAACAGTCCCAACCACGCCGTCGGCAGCCTGGTGCTGCACGCCCTCGGCTGGCGGGACTACGCCGTCCTGGATGGTACTGCCGCAGCGCCGGTGGACCCATCCCTGGCCCGGCCCACGGCCTTTCTGGGGGCCCTTGGCATGACCGGTCTTACCGCCTACGCCGGCCTGACCGCCGTCGCGCGGTTCCAGCCGGGGGAGACCGTCTTCGTTTCCGGTGCCGCCGGGGCCGTCGGATCCCTGGTGGGGCAGATTGCCAAGAACCTGGGCGCTGCCCGGGTCATCGGCAGTGCTGGATCCGATGCGAAAGTGGCACGGTTGCTGGAACTGGGCTTTGATGCCGCCTTCAACTATCACGACGGACCCGCGGAGGACCTGCTGCGCTCAGCCTTGGGCGACCGGGACGGTATTGACGTGTACTTTGACAACGTTGGCGGGGAACAGCTCGAGGCCGCCATCGCGGTGCTGAACCGGTTCGGCCGGATCGCCATGTGCGGTGCCATCTCCCAGTACAACACTGCCGACGCCGCCACCGGACCGGCCAACCTGGCCACCGCGATCGGCAAGCAGTTGACCCTGCAGGGGTTCCTGGTGGGCTCCTACCAGCACCTGCGCACGGAATTCCAGCAGCACATGGCCGGCTGGCTTTCCGACGGCCGCATTTCCTTCGACGAAACCCTCGTGCGGGGGCTGGAAAACGCACCCCAGGCCTTCATTGACATGCTGCGCGGGCGCAACACCGGGAAAATGGTCGTCACCCTCGACTAAGGCGTCGCCACCACGGACTGCTGACACGGTCCAGCCGCCGGTGCTACTGGTTGGTAACAAATTCCCAACAATGGAACTCCCGGCCTCTTCCGGATTCCCGGCCAGTGGCACCGGCCACTACAGTATTGTCATCATTGCGCACAGGCGCAGCACCATCAGTCCATCCAAGGAGCGGCGTTCCGGCACCCCGAAACGCCGCCCGGCGCGCGCCGATCCGGTGCCGACGCCACCTGGTGCAGCACCACACCTTATGGAGGAACCTTGAAGAATTCTTTGCTCAGCGCCACCAAGCGCGGTGCAACCGTCGGCGCGGTCACCCTTGGCGCAACGGCGCTGCTGCTCAGCGGCTGTGGCGCGGCTCCCTCGACGTCGTCGAACTCCGGTTCCGCCAGTGCAGGTGCCGGCAACTACCTTGGCTGCATCGTCTCCGACGCCGGCGGTTTCGATGACCAGTCCTTCAACCAGTCCTCCTACGAGGGCCTGAAGAAAACCGAGACCGATCTGGGCATCAAGGTCAAGCAGGCCGAATCCTCCACCAAGGCCGACTTTGAGCCGAACCTCAACCAGATGTCCAACGCCGGCTGCAACCTGACCTTCACCGTCGGCTTCCTGCTGAAGGACGCCACCGAGAAGGTTGCCAAGACGGCCCCCAACTCGCACTTCGCGATCATCGACGACAACACGATCGACCTGCCCAACGTCAAGCCCGTCGTGTACGACACGGCACAGGCAGCCTTCCTGGCCGGCTACGCCGCTGCAGCACAGACCAAGACCGGAAAGGTCGGAACCTTCGGCGGCATCAACATCCCGACCGTCACCATCTTCATGGACGGCTTCGCTGACGGCGTGAAGTACTACAACGACAAGAAGGGCAAGTCCGTCCAGCTGCTGGGTTGGGACAAGGACACCCAGCAGGGCGTCTTCACGAACACCTTCGACGTGGTGCAGGAAGGCACCAAGGCGACCAACAACCTGCTGGGCGATGGCGCCGACGTCATCATGCCCGTGGCAGGCCCGCTGGGCAAGGGCGCCGGTGACGCCATCCTGGATGCGAACAAGAACGGCAAGGACGCCAAGCTGATCTGGGTCGACTCAGACGGCTACCTGACCGCCCCCGCCTACAAGTCAGTGCTCCTCACCTCCGTCATCAAGAAGATGGGCGAAGCGGTGGAGACCATCGTCAAGGACGACAAGAACGGCTCCTTCAGCTCCACCCCCTACGTTGGCACCCTGGAGAACGACGGCGTCGCCCTGGCACCGTTCCACGACCTGGACGCCAGCGTCAGCGCCGACACCAAGTCCGAGCTCCAGACCATCCAGAAGAGCATCATCTCCGGAGACCTCAAGGTCGAATCGGCCGCGAGCCCCAAGTAGCGGTTCCTTACCGGCAGTCGCCTTCGCAGCCCCGCGCTGCGGAGGCGGCTGCCTTTTTGGGTGGCCCGCCGCCCGTAATCCCTTCGGGCTAGGCTGGTGCCCGGCACCACTGCCGCCTGCAAACTTTGAAGATTGGTGGGAACCTTGAAACTCGAACTCAAGGGCATCACAAAGCGCTTCGGCTCCCTGATCGCCAACGACGCCATCGACCTGGTCGTCCAATCCGGCGAGATCCACAGCCTGCTCGGCGAAAACGGCGCCGGCAAGTCAACGCTCATGAACGTGCTCTACGGCCTCTACGAACCAAGCGCCGGCCAGATCCTGGTGGATGACCGCCCCGTCACGTTCAACGGCCCCTCCGATGCGATGGCCGCCGGCATCGGCATGGTGCACCAGCACTTCATGCTCGTGCCCGTCTTCACCGTCGCCGAAAACGTGGCGCTCGGCAATGAGGCCACCGGCACCGGAGGCATCCTCGACCTGGAGCAGACCCGGCGAAAGATCCGGGACATCTCCGCGAAGTACGGGTTCGACGTTGACCCCGACGCCGTCATCGAAGACCTGCCCGTTGGTGTCCAGCAGCGCGTCGAGATCATCAAGGCCCTGGTCCGGGACGCCCGGATCCTCATCCTGGACGAGCCCACCGCCGTGCTCACGCCGCAGGAAACCGACGAGCTCATCGACATCATGGGCCAGCTCAAGGCCGCCGGAACCTCCATCGTGTTCATCTCGCACAAGCTCCGTGAGGTCAAGGCCGTGTCGGACCGCATCACCGTCATCCGCCGCGGCAAGGTGGTGGGCACCGCCGAGCCGTCCGCCTCCACCACGGAGCTCGCCTCCCTGATGGTGGGCCGTTCCGTCAGCCTGACGCTGGACAAGGCGCCCGCCCGACCAGGGGAGGAAACGTTCCAGATCCGGAACCTGACGGTGATGAACGACGCCGGGCAGGCCCTCGTGGACAACGTCACGTTCTCCGTGGCCAAGGGCGAGATCGTCGCAGTCGCCGGCGTGCAGGGCAACGGGCAGACCGAACTGACCGAAACGGTCCTCGGCCTGCGCAAGCACGTGCACGGCTCCATCCTGCTGGACGGCAAGGAACTCGTCGGCCGCAGCGTGCGCCAGGTGCTCGACTCCGGCGTCGGCTTCGTGCCCGAGGACCGCACAACCGACGGACTCGTCGGGTCCTACACCATCGCCGAAAACCTGGTCCTGGACCTGTACGGCAAAAAGGACTTCTCCCGCGGTTTCACGCTGAACCGGGCGGCCATTGCCAAGCACGCCGCAGCAAAAATCGACGAGTTCGACGTGCGCACCGGTTCCGCCGAGGCCCCCGTTGCCACCCTTTCCGGCGGCAACCAGCAGAAGGTGGTGCTGGCCCGGGAACTGTCCCGCCCGCTGAAGCTGTTCATCGCCTCCCAACCCACCCGCGGCGTCGACGTCGGTTCCATCGAGTTCCTGCACAAACGCATCGTCGCGGAACGGGACCAGGGCACACCCGTCCTGATCGTCTCCACCGAACTGGACGAAGTGCTCGAACTCGCCGACCGCATAGCCGTGCTCTATGCAGGACGGCTGATGGGCGTCGTTCCCGGCGATTCCTCCCGTGACCTGCTGGGCCTGATGATGGCCGGCCTGAATGCCGAGGAAGCACAGGCGCACCTGGCAGGGCCGGACTCGGCCCGCGCCACCACCACTGAAGGAGAGCCCGCATGAGTGACAACAGGGCCGCGCCTGAGGCCGCGGAAGCTGCTTCGGC
Source organism: Micrococcaceae bacterium (assembly GCA_025465475.1). Classification (GTDB taxonomy): domain Bacteria; phylum Actinomycetota; class Actinomycetes; order Actinomycetales; family Micrococcaceae; genus Arthrobacter_M. The sequence continues at coordinate 21,551 of JAODMR010000089.1, read as the reverse complement.
CGCACCGGCGGCCAGCGCGGGGGAGGCAGACCTGACCGGAACCGGTACGGCAGCATCGCCCGGAGCCGCGCCCGGCCAGGGCAACCGGATCCTGCGGGAAATCATGAGCGGCAATGCCCTCGTGTCCGTGCTCGCCGTCGTCGTCGCACTGGTCATCGGTGGCCTGCTGATCGCCGTCACTGACGAGCGCGTCGGGGCCGCCGCCGGATACTTCTTTGCCCGACCCGGCGATTTGTTCGGTGCCCTCTGGGCGTCAGTATCGGAGGCCTACGGTGCCCTTGTCCGCGGAGCCACCTACGACCCGACGGCACGAACCTGGCTCGGGCAGCTGGGCATCTTTGAGACGCTGACCATCGCCACGCCCCTGATCCTCGCCGGCCTGGCCGTCACCATCGCGTTCCGTGCAGGCCTGTTCAACATCGGTGCGCAGGGCCAGATCATCCTCGGCGCCTCCTTCTCCGCCGCCGTCGGCTTCGGCTGGAACCTGCCACCGGTCCTGCACCTGCTGGCAGTCATCCTGGCCGGCGCCGTCGGTGGAGCGATCTGGGGCGGCATCGCCGGCGTGCTGAAGGCCCGCACCGGCGCCCACGAGGTCATTGTGACCATCATGCTGAACTACATCGCGATCAACCTGATCGGGTACCTGCTCAAGAGCCCCCTCAAGGACCCCAACAGCTCCAACCCGGTCAGTCCCGCGCTGCACGATTCAGCGGTGTTCCCCCTGCTGCTGGGCCCCAACTTCCGGCTGCACGCCGGATTCCTGCTCGCCGTGCTCGCCGTGATCGCCGTCGCCTGGCTGTTGAACCGGTCCACCCTCGGCTTTGAACTTCGCGCCATCGGCGCCAACCCCAGCGCCGCCCGCACCGCCGGCATGGTCGTGTCCCGCGGCTACATCATCGTCATGCTGATCGCCGGAGCCCTCTCCGGGCTGGCCGGCGTCGCCCAGGTGGCAGGCACCGAAAAGTCACTGGACGCGGAGGTGGCCGGCAGCATCGGCTTCGACGCCATCACGGTGGCCCTGCTGGGCCGCTCCACCCCCTGGGGTACCTTCTTCGCAGCCCTGCTGTTCGGCGCCTTCAAGGCCGGCGGTACCTCCATGGCCGTCAACGCCAACGTCTCCATCGACATCGTCCTGGTGGTCCAGTCACTGATCGTCCTGTTCATCGCCGCTCCGCCGTTGATCCGGGCCATCTTCCGCCTCAAGTCCGCCTCTTCCCGAGGAGCTGCAGCATGAGCACAACCCTTGCCCCGACAGCCCCGGCACAGGACCGGCTGATCGTGCGGAACTGGAAGGTGCCGGTAGTGTTCGGCATCCTCGCGGCCTTCGCGCTCGTGGTCTTCGCCGTCCTCGGACCGGGCGGAACCGCCACCTTCCGGCTCTCCCAGGACGGGGACGCCTGGCAGCTGCCCAACCTGGTGCTGCCGGCACGCGCCACCGGAATCGTTGTCACCGTACTGTGCCTGGCCCTGGCCGCGCTGGCCTACCGGCAGACCCAACGCACCGGCCGAACCGAGCGCTGGCTGGGCGTCAGCTTCGCGATCCTGTTCGTTATCGGCCTGATGGTCTGGATCATCGCCGGCACGAACACCCAGAACATCACGCTGGTAGGCCTCTTCACCGGGGCCATGCTGATCGTGACCCCCATCGTCTTTGGCTCCCTCTCGGGGGTGCTCTGCGAACGCTCCGGCGTGGTCAACATTGCCATCGAGGGCCAACTGCTGGCTGGCGCGTTCACCGCCTCCCTCGTCGCCTCGATCACCGGCAACGCCTTGGCCGGGCTGGTCGCGGCCGCCGTCGCGGGGGTTGCGGTCTCCTTCCTGCTGGCGGTCTTCAGCATCCGGTACCTGGTGAACCAAATCATCGTCGGCGTGGTGCTCAATGTCCTGGTCGCCGGCCTGACCGGCTTCCTATTCGAAAAGATCATGAAAATCAAGGTGGAGGGGGCGACCATTTACAACCAGCCGCCGCACCTGCCCAACCTGCCCATCCCGGTGCTCTCCGAAATTCCGATCCTGGGACCCACATTTTTCCGCCAATCCATCCTCGGCTACCTGATGCTCGTCCTGGTGGCGGTGATCTGGTTCGCCCTGTACCGCACCCGCTGGGGCCTGCGCATCCGTGCCGTTGGCGAACATCCCCAGGCGGCGGACACCATGGGCGTCAACGTGAACCGCACCCGTTTCCGCAACGTGCTCGCCGGAGGAGCGATCGCCGGCATCGGCGGCGCCTACTTCACCCTGGTGGCAGTGAGCAGCTTCAGCAAGGACATGACTGGCGGTCTGGGCTTCATTGCCCTGGCAGCCCTGATCTTCGGACGCTGGAACCCCGTCGGCGCCTTCCTGGCCGCCCTGCTGTTCGGCGTCGCCGGCAACCTGCAAAGCGTGCTCTCCATCGCTGTCACCCCGGTGGACGGCCATTTCCTGGCCATGCTGCCGTACGCCCTGACCATCCTGGCCGTCTCCGGGCTCGTCGGCCGCGCCCGCCCTCCCGCGGCCAGCGGCGTCCCCTACGTGAAGGGCTGAGCATGCCCACCACACCCCCATCCGAGGGAAGCCTTCCAGCCGTCGACGTCGATTGGAACGTCCTCGCCGACGCCGCCAAGGCGGCGATGGGCAACGCCTACACGCCCTATTCCCGCTTTCCGGTGGGCGCCGCTGCCCTCACCACTGACGGCCGGATCGTCAGCGGCTGCAACGTCGAAAACGCCAGCTACGGCCTGACCCTGTGCGCCGAATGCACCCTGGTCGGAAACCTGCAGATGACCGGCGGCGGCCGCCTCGCCGCGTTTTACTGCGTCGACGCGGCCGGTGCCGTCCTGATGCCGTGCGGACGTTGCCGGCAGCTGCTCTACGAATTCCATGCCCCGGGCATGCAACTGATGACCACCCGAGGCGTCCGCAGCATCGACGACGTGCTGCCGGACGCCTTCGGCCCCCAACACCTGGAGGAAACCCCATGACCACATTCGACGCCGTCGACATCATCCGCACCAAGCGCGACGGCGGAATCCTGAGTTCCGAACAGATCGCCTGGACCATCGACGCCTACACCAGGGGTGCCATCGCCGACGAGCAGATGTCCGCCCTGAACATGGCCATCCTGCTGCGCGGCATGAACCTGCAGGAGATTGCCCAGTGGACGGCAGCCATGATTGCCTCCGGTGAGCGGATGGACTTCAGCTCCCTGCGCGGCCCCGATGGCAAGGTCAAGGCCACCAGCGACAAACACTCCACCGGCGGTGTGGGTGACAAGATCACCCTGCCGTTGGCCCCCCTGGTCGCCGTCTTCGGCGTCGCCGTTCCGCAACTCTCCGGGCGCGGGCTGGGACACACGGGCGGCACGCTGGACAAGCTGGAATCCATTCCAGGCTGGCAGGCCAACCTGGACAACGCCCAGCTGATGCGCCAGCTCAGCGATGTCGGAGCCGTCATCTGCGCCGCCGGTGCCGGCCTGGCCCCGGCCGACCGGAAGCTGTACGCGCTCCGGGACGTCACCGGAACGGTGGAGGCCATTCCCCTGATCGCCTCCTCGATCATGAGCAAGAAAATCGCCGAAGGTACCGGCTCCCTGGTGCTTGACGTCAAGGTCGGCTCCGGTGCCTTCATGAAGAACGAGGCGCAGGCCCGCGAACTTGCCCAGACCATGGTGGCCCTGGGCAAGGACGCCGGCGTCAATACGGTGGCGCTGCTGACCAACATGAACACCCCGCTCGGGCTCACCGCCGGCAATGCCATCGAGGTGGAGGAATCCGTGGAGGTATTGGCCGGTGGTGGCCCGCAGGACGTGGTGGAACTGACGGTCCGGCTGGCCGAGGAAATGCTCGCCTGCGCGGGGGTGCACGACGCCGATCCCGCCGCCGCGCTGCGGGATGGGCGGGCCATGGACGTCTGGAAGCGGATGATCGCCGCGCAGGGCGGCGACCCGGATGCGGCCCTGCCCGTGGCCCGCGAATCGGACACGGTGTACGCCCCGGCGGACGGGGTGCTGGTCCAGCTCGACGCGCTGGCCGTTGGTGTCGCCGCGTGGCGGCTGGGCGCAGGCCGTGCCCGCAAGGAGGACGCCGTGCAGGCGGGAGCGGGTGTGCGGATGCATGCCAAGCCGGGCGCCTACGTCCGCGCCGGCGAGCCCCTGATGACCCTGCTCACCGACACGCCCGACCGATTCGACCGTGCCCGCGAAGCCCTTGCGGACGCCGTCGTCATCGCTCCGGAGGGATCCCGTCCGGACGCGCGACTCATCCTGGACCGCATTTCCTGACGTCTCCGCCAGCCGGCAGGGTCAGCCAAAAGGGGGATGGCGGGGCCTGCTGGCGCATGGGAAACTAATAGCATTCCGACGTTCGAGAAAGACCCGGCCCGCCTGTGGACTTGATATTTGAGCTTAACCGCATGATCACTTCCTCAGCCGACGAGTGGTGGGTCATCCCGCTGGTGACGACCTTCTGCCTGATTGACGGGTTCTTCCTGTTCCTGCCGAGCGAAACAGCCATCGTGGGCCTTTCAGCGGTTTCCATGCACCACGGTGCACCCAACATCTGGCTCCTGCTGCTGGGCGGGGCCGTCGGTGCGATCCTGGGCGACAACGTCGCCTACCGGCTGGGCAAGCGGGTCGGCACCACCAGGTTCCGCTGGATGCGCCGGCCCCGTGCGGCCAACGCCTTCGCCTGGGCCCGCAGGGAACTGGACAAGCGCGGTGCGATCCTGGTGTTTACGGCACGGTACATTCCCGTAGGCCGGGTAGCAGTCAACTTCACCGCCGGAGCGACCGGCTTCCCCTGGCGCCGGTTTTTCTGGCTCGACTTTGCCGCTGCCTTCACCTGGTCGGGCTATTCGGTGGCCATCGGAGCCCTCGCCGGGCACTGGGTGCACAACAACCCGCTGCTGGGGGTCGGCATAGCCATCCTGGTCGCCGTCATCATCGGCATCCTCGTGGACCACGCCATGAAGCGTTTCCACAGCTGGCTCGACAAGCGCGACAAACGGAAGGCTGCGGTCGGGCAAGCGAAGCACCCGGCGCCGGGACCGGTGCAACCTAAGGGCACGATGCAGCCTAAGCTCCCGGCGCAAGCGAACGTGCCGGCGCAAGCAAACGTGCCGGCGCAGCCGGAAGGCACGGTGCAGCCTAAGGTCCTGGCGCAACCTAAGGTTCCGTCGCGGCCGGAAGGCACCGGTCCGGCAGCCGACGCCGTCGTGCCGGGCCGGCCCGCGCTGGTCGCGGCCGTGGCGCCCCGCCTGCCCGAGCCCGGGCAGGGCGGCAACTAGCGTCCCCGCCGGGTTCGCTCCTAGAGTGGACCGTGTGACCCTTCCCGCTGAAGCCAGCCTGCCCGCCTCCGACTTCCCCGCCGACCTGCGCGCCCTGCCCAAGGTGTCCCTGCACGACCACCTCGACGGCGGGTTGCGGCCCGCGACCATCGTGGAACTCGCGGCGGAGATTGGTCACCGCCTACCCACCACCGACCCTGTCGCGCTGGCCCACTGGTTCCAGGAGTCCGCCGATTCCGGTTCCCTGGTCCGCTACCTGGAAACCTTCGACCACACCGTCGCCGTGATGCAGACCCGGGAGGGCTTGATCCGGGTGGCACGCGAGTTCGTCGAGGACCTGGCCGACGACGGCGTGGTCTACGGCGAAGTCCGCTGGGCCCCGGAACAGCACCTGACCCGGGGCCTGACCCTGGACGAGGCGGTCGAGGCCGTTCAGGAAGGGTTGGAAGCAGGCGTCCAGGACGTCGAGGACTCCGGCCGGCACATTCAGGTGGGCCAGCTCATCACCGCCATGAGGCACGCCGACCGTGGCCAGGAAATTGCCGAACTGGCTATCCGGCACCGCGACGCGGGCGCCGTCGGATTCGATATTGCCGGAGCCGAGGACGGCTTCCTCCCGTCCCGCTTCAAGGACGCCTTCACCTTCCTGGCCGAGAACAACTTCCCCGCGACAGTGCACGCCGGCGAGGCCGCCGGGCTGGACAGCATCCAGGACGCACTGGTCTCCGGACGGGCGCTGCGGCTGGGCCACGGAGTCCGGATCGCCGAGGACATCACCGTTGACTTCACCACCGACGAGGGCAACACCAGCGACATCGGCATCGTCACCCTGGGGCCGCTGGCCGCCTGGGTGCGCGACCGTGGCATCGCGCTGGAAATCTGCCCCTCCTCCAACCTGCAGACCGGCGCCATCGCTGCTTTCGGTGACAGCATCGACGACCACCCGCTGGACCTGCTCTACCAGACCGGGTTCAAGGTCACGATCAACACCGACAACCGGCTGATGAGCGCCGTGACCCTCACTGGCGAGTTTGAACTGCTGGTCCAAACGTTCGAATACGACCTGGATGACCTGCTCACGCTGACCCTGAACGCTGCGGAGTCGGCCTTCCTCCCGCTGGAGGAGCGCGAGGACCTGGCCGACTACATCACCCAGGCCTACACCAGCGTCCGCTGACCACAGCGAACGGCCCGGCGCACTCATGAATACAGGCAGGGTGCCCTCCCCAGGGACCGGCGAAGCGATGGAACGCTTGCAGCAGGTGATTGCCCAACTGCGGACGAACTGTCCCTGGATGGCGGCCCTGACAACGGACTCCCTGGTCGATTATCTTCTCGAAGAGGCCTACGAGCTGGTCGAGGCGCTGGAGACAGGGACCGCTGAGCAGGTCCGGGGAGAGCTGGGCGACGTGCTGCTCCAGGTGGTGCTGCATGCCCGGCTGTCAGAGGAGACGGGCGGCTTCACGCTGGCCGAGGTGGCACAGGGTCTCACGGAGAAAATGGTGCGTCGAAACCCGCACGTTTTCTTCCCCGATGGCACGCTGCGCAGCGCGCCATCGGCCAGCCTGGCGCAGATCGAGTCCACCTGGCAGCAGGTCAAGCAGGTGGAACATGGCGCAGCGGCGCCGCGGTCCCCGTATGCAGGTATCCCCGCTGCCCTGCCGGCCCTGTCCCGGGCCGGCAAGACGCTGGACCGGGCAGCACGACACGGACGTACCCTCCCACCTCCGCCCGCTGTGCTGGCCACCGGTCCGGCCGCCCCCCGCACCCAGGAGGATTTCGGCGAATTGCTGCTTGGCCTGGTCCGCCTGGCCCGGAGCTCGGGATGGGACGCCGAACAGGCGCTGCGGGGCGCCGTTCGCCGCTTCCAGGACGGTGAAACATAGCCCGGGGCCGGACGGCAAGGCGCTAGGCTTAGGACCGACAGCGAGGTCGAACACCTATCCGCCAGCAGCTCAGATGAGGAGCACTACATGGCCATCATTGACGCCATCCACGCACGCGAAATCCTGGATTCCCGCGGCAACCCCACGGTCGAGGTCGAGGTTGGACTCGACGACGGTTCTGTCGGCCGCGCAGCCGTTCCCTCCGGCGCCTCCACCGGTGCCTTCGAAGCCGTGGAGCGCCGCGATGGCGAGAAGGGCCGCTACCTGGGCAAAGGTGTGCAGCAGGCCGTCGATGCCGTCATCGACACCATCGCCCCGGCCCTCATCGGCTTTGACGCCACCGACCAGCGGCTCATTGACCAGACCATGATCGAACTTGACGGCACCGCCAACAAGTCCAACCTGGGCGCAAACGCCATTCTCGGCGTTTCCCTCGCCGTCGCCGGTGCCGCGGCCGAATCAGCAGACCTCCCGCTTTACCGCTACCTCGGCGGCCCGAACGCCCACGTGCTCCCCGTGCCGCTGATGAACATCCTCAACGGTGGATCACATGCCGATTCTGACGTCGACATCCAGGAATTCATGGTGGTGCCCCTGGGCGCGTCCACCTTCTCCGAAGGACTCCGCTGGGGCGTCGAGGTCTACCACGCCCTGAAATCCGTGCTCCAGGAGCGCGGCCTGTCCACCGGGCTGGGTGACGAGGGCGGCTTCGCCCCCAACCTGCCCTCCAACCGGGCTGCACTGGACCTCATCACCGAAGCCATCCAGAAGGCCGGCTACACCCCCGGCAAGGACATCGCACTGGCGCTGGACGTGGCCTCCTCGGAGTTCTTCACCGACGGCGCATACCAGTTTGAGGGCAAGGCACTGAACGCGGCCGAAATGAGCGCCTACTACGAGGAGCTCGTCCGCGACTACCCGCTGGTCTCGATCGAGGATCCCCTGGATGAGGATGACTGGGAGGGGTGGAAGACGCTCACCGAAGCCATTGGCGACAAGGTCCAGATCGTTGGCGACGACCTGTTCGTCACCAACCCGGAACGCCTGCAGCGGGGTATCGACGCCAAGACCGCCAACTCCCTGCTGGTCAAGGTCAACCAGATCGGCTCACTCACCGAGACCCTGGATGCCGTGTCACTGGCCCAGCGGGCAGGCTACACGACCATCACCTCCCACCGGTCCGGGGAAACCGAGGACACCACCATCGCCGACATTGCGGTGGCAACCAACGCCGGACAGATCAAGACCGGCGCCCCCGCCCGGTCGGAGCGCGTCGCCAAGTACAACCAGCTGCTGCGCATTGAGGAAGAACTCGACGACGCAGCCCGCTACGCCGGATACACCGCCTTCCCGCGTTTCAGCGCGGAGTAACCGACGGGAGCTGGCTAAGGTGGAGTAACACCCCGGCCAGCTCCCACCCTTTTTCTGCAGCAACAGGAGATTCATGCCCACCCGCCGCCCCAAAGTGCCACGGGCTCAGCACTCGAGCGGTACCGGCGCAGCTCAGCCTCCCGTAACGGGACAGCACTCCGGTCCGGACGGGCAGGCGTCCCATGCTGCGGGCGCGGGCCACTCGCGCCACCATGTTGGTTCCGGAGCTCGGCCAGGCACCGGTTCCTCCCCAGCGTCACGCGGCGTGAGCAACGGGACCGGTGTTCCGGCGCACGGCAGGAGTTCTGCCCCGGCGGACTGGCTGCGGCGGATGCGTCTGCTCGCTGGCGGCGGCGCCGACGGGGCTTCAGCAGTCGCCGCCGGGGATAGCCCCGAAGAGGAGCTCCGGCCGGTACCCGCCCGGGCTTTCTCCGGCCGCATGCTTGCCCTGGCCGTTGTGCTGCTGACCATCACCGTGCTGCTTGCACCCTCGGTGCGTACCTACCTGCAGCAGCGCGCGGATATCACTGCCCTGCAGCAGGACATCGAGGCGAAAAAACAAGCGCAGTCGGACCTGAAGAATGACCTGTCCCGCTGGAGCGACCCTGCCTACATTAAGCAACAGGCCCGGGACCGGGTTAATATGATGATGCCGGGGGAGACCGGGTACTGGGTCTACGACGGCAGCGGCTCATCTGCTGCGCCGGAGGACCCGGCCACCGGAGCCACCGGCACCAGCTCCTCCAGCCCGGAGAACCTGCCCTGGGTGGACGGTCTCTGGCAATCCATACAGCGCTCCGCCACGGAGTAGGCCGGCGACCGCCGCGCCGGTGACGGGCCCATACCAGCAGGAAGGACGCCGGTGCATTTCACCGCTTCCCCGCCCGTCCAAGGCAATGACCGGGTCCCCACCCAGCAGGACCTGGACACGCTGAGCCGCCAGCTCAACCGCCCGGTGCGTGACGTCGTCGAGATTCCCGCCCGATGTGTGTGCGGCAATCCGCTGGTGGCGGCCACAGCTCCCCGGCTGAGCAACGGCATCCCGTTTCCCACCACCTATTACCTCACCCACCCGGTGATCACCGCGGCCGTTTCGCGCCTCGAAGCCGCGGGAATGATGAACACCATGAGTGAGCGGCTGCTGAGCGACAGGGAGCTGGCCGAGGCTTACGCCCGGGCACATGAGGCGTACCTGCAGGCCCGCAGCGACATCGCCGCCCGTGCGGGCACCGGCCCGGTCCCTGAAATCGACGGCATCTCCGCCGGAGGAATGCCAACCCGCGTCAAGTGCCTGCACGTCCTGGTCGGGCATGCACTGGCCGCCGGGCCGGGAGTCAATCCCCTGGGCGATGAAGCGCTTGCGGCGCTGACGGAGTGGTGGACTGCGGACCGGTGCTACTGTGCCGGAGCCTGGGACGAAGCTGCCCCCGTTCCCGCCAAGGACCTCAGCCGGCACGTCAAACGGCTCAACGCAACGTCCTAACCAACCACCCGTTCGAACCAAAGACTCATTCGAACCAAAGACTCATTCGAACCAAGCACCGTCCAAGCCACATACTGTCCAAGGGGGACCGGCATGCGTGTTGCCGCCATCGATTGCGGAACCAATTCCATCCGGCTGCTCATTGCCGACGTTTACGACGGCGCCCTCACTGACGTGCACCGCGAAATGCGGGTCGTACGACTGGGCCAGGGCGTGGACGCCACGGGCCGGCTGGCGCCCGAAGCGCTGGAGCGCACCTTCGCGGCAGTTGACGCGTACGCCGAGCTGATCCGCCAGCATGAGGCCAAGGCTGTCCGGTTCGTCGCGACGTCCGCCACCCGCGACGCCGAAAACCGGGATGACTTCGCGGAGGGCATCAAGGCCCGCCTTGGCGTTGCGCCCGAGGTGGCCACCGGTTCCGAGGAGGCAGCACTGTCCTTCGCCGGGGCCGTCAGCGTCTTACCGGCCGTCGGGGAAGACCTGGTGCTCGTGGTCGATCTGGGCGGAGGCAGCACGGAGTTCGTGGCCGGTAACTCCTCCGGCGTGCAGGCAGCGGTCAGCATTGACATGGGCTCCGTCCGTTTCACGGAACGGTACCTGCACACCGACCCGCCCACCGAGACCGAGATCACCGCCGCCGCCACCGAGATCGAAGCACGCATCAGCAAGGTGCTGGACGACGTGCCGCTGGCCAGGATCGCCAAAGTCGTCGGCGTCGCCGGTTCCATCACCACCATCACCGCAGCCGCCCTGGAGTTGGAGACCTACCGGCCGGAGCGGATCCATGGCTCGGTGCTGCCGCTGGAACAGCACGTCCGGGCCTGCAGCACGCTGCTGCGCCAGACCCGGGCGGAACGCCGCGCGTTGGGCTTCATGCACCCCGGCCGCGTGGACGTCATCGGAGCCGGCGCCCTGATCTGGCGAACAGTGCTGCAGCGCCTGGCGGTCTTGACGGATGGCCGGGTCAGCGAGGCGACCACCAGCGAGCACGACATCCTGGACGGCATAGCGCTGGGCATTTCCGCCACGGAATGAGCCGGTGGCCCGTTTGCGGGCCGAAAATGGAATCAGGACCTCAGACCTGCGGCCTTCCTGCGGTCCTTGCTAGTGAATCTTTTCACAAACTTGTATCATGGTGTTATGGCACTCACACCCCCACTCAAGGATCGTCCGCGCGTACTCGTAGTCGGCGGCGGCTACGTTGGTCTCTACGTCGCCCTCCGGCTCCAGAAGAAAGTCGCCAGCACCGGCGGCATCGTCACCCTGGTAGACCCGCTGCCGTACATGACGTACCAGCCCTTCCTGCCCGAGGTTGCCGCGGGCAACATCGAAGCCCGCCATGCAGTGGTCTCGCACCGCCAGCACCTTCGCCAGACTGAACTGGTGCAGGGCCGGGTCACCTCCATCGACCACGCCAACCGCAAGGCCGTTGTTGCACCGGCCGACGGCGGCGAGCCGTTTGAGGTGCCTTACCACGAGGTCGTCGTGGCCGCTGGTTCCATCACCCGCACCTTCCCGATCAAGGGCCTGGCCGAAAACGGCATCGGCCTGAAGACCATTGAAGAGGCTGTGGCGCTCCGCAACCAGGTCCTGGAGGCCATCGAGGCCGCTTCCACCGAGACCGACGCCGCCAAGCGCAAGCGCCTGCTGACCTTCGTCGTCGTCGGTGGCGGTTTTGCCGGCATCGAAACGATCACCGAACTCGAAGACATGGCCCGCACCGCTGCGCGCAAGAACTCGCGCATCGACGTGAACGAACTGCGCTTCGTGCTGGTCGAGGCCATGGGCCGCATCATGCCCGAGGTCACGAAGGAACAGGCCGAGTGGGTGGTTGAGCACCTGCAGAGCCGCAACATCGAGGTGCTGCTGAACACGTCACTGGACAACGCCGAGGGCAACCACCTGAAGCTGATCAACCTGCCCGACAAGAGCCTGGCCCAGGAGTTCGACACCGACACCCTGATCTGGACCGCTGGAGTCCAGGCCAACCCGGTGGTCCGCTCCACCGACTTCCCGATCGACGAGCGCGGCCGCGTCCGCGTCGGCGCCGACCTGCGCATCACCGGCGACGACGGCCCCATCCCCAACGCCTGGGCAGCCGGCGACGTCGCCGCGGTACCCGACCTGACCGGCGGCGGTGTGGGCGGATTCTGCGTCCCCAACGCCCAGCACGCCCTCCGCCAGGCCAAGCGCCTGGCCAGCAACCTGTGGGCTGCCCGCACCGGACAGCCGCTGGTGGACTACAAGCACAAGAACCTTGGCGCCGTCGCCGGCTTCGGCCAGTGGAAGGGTGTCGCGAACATCATGGGCCTGAAGCTCAAGGGACCGCTGGCCTGGCTGGCGCACCGCGGCTACCACGGCCTGGCCATGCCCACCTACGAGCGCAAGTACCGTGTGATCTCGAACTGGGCCTCCAGCCTGTTCTTCGGTCGGGACACCACCATGCTGCTCGACCTGGACCAGCCGCGTGCCGCCTTCCAGGCTGCGGCTTCGCCCAAGCCGAAGCCGGCTCCGGCGTCAGTTGCCGCCAATCCCGATGCCGGCAGCACCGGCGTCGGCTCCCTGGATAAGGCAGCTGCCAAAAAGTAACGGCCACCAGTACGACGGCGCCCGTTCCCCTAGGGGGACGGGCGCCGCTGTCGTTTCCCGCCGGTGGCAGCTGCCGCGCTCCTAGACTGGAATCATGAGTGGCGAGAAAAACCTGCGTTCCCTCCTTGACGGTCTCGACCCGCTCGTGCGGCCAGGCCGTTACGTTTTCAGTACAATCCCGGCGGGGGAACTGCCCGCAGGGGCTCCGGTGGCAGCATCCATCCGGGAAGCGGAAGGCCTGACAGTGGTGCTGGAACAACGGGACGCCGACGCGCATGGACTGGCCTATGACTTTGTGGCTGGCTGGATCACGCTGCGGGTGCATTCGGCGTTGGACGCCGTGGGACTGACTGCTGCCGTCGCCGCGGCCCTGACCCGGGCAGGAATCAGCGCAAACGTGCTGGCCGGCTACTACCACGACCATGTTCTGGTGCCTGTCGACCGGGTGGAGGACGCCATGGCGGCACTTCGCGCGCTGTCAGCCGTGGAACGGAACCTGGCTTAAGATACTGTGGACGCCGGGCCCCAGTAGCCCAATGGCAGAGGCAGCAGACTTAAAATCTGTTCAGTCAGGGTTCGAGTCCCTGCTGGGGCACAGAGCATCTGTGATGGGACTTCCGGTGCGTTTCCTGGCAAAAGGCAGGAGCCCTGTCGGCGCCCGGGTGGCGATTTGGTGGTGGCCTGGAACGCGGTTCCGCCAGGTGTTGCATATTTTTGGTCTCAATTCGGGTACTCCTGTTTGCCTCGGGGAACTACCAGGGCTTATCGATCGTCAGTCTTGTTAGGGTTTAGAAAACATTTGCCCCCGCACACACTGGAGGACGAGCACCATGGCAATCGGCGGTAATCCGGTCTTTTCCGGAAACAGGAACTTTAAGGGGACCGGATATCCCGGCGGCACCCCAAACGCCGGCTTCCGGCCCTACGGCGCGGGAACGTCAACGCTCGGCCAGCCCCAGCAGTTCTCCAACCAGAACCTGCAGGACCTGTACAACGCGCCGTCGGCAGGGCCGGCCCAGACCGGCCGGATGACCTACGACGACGTCATCATGAAGACCATCGGCACGTTGGCCCTGGTGTTGGTTGGCGCGGCCCTGGGCTGGATTGTTCCGGCCCTCACACTGCCGGGAATGATCGTTGGCCTGGTCCTGGGCCTGGTCAATTCCTTCAAGCGGGAGCCGTCACCGGCCCTGATCCTTGGTTATGCGGCTGCCGAGGGCATGTTCCTTGGTGGTCTGTCGTCGGTGTTCGAGGGTAGGTTCCCGGGCATTGTCGTGCAGGCCCTGATCGGCTCGCTGTCAGTCTTTGCCGTCACGCTGCTGCTCTTCCGCAGCGGCAAGGTCCGCGCCACCCCGAAGATGACCAAGTTCTTCCTGATCGCCTTGGGCGGCTACGCGCTGTTCTCGCTGATCAACCTCGGACTGATGATCTTCAACGTGACCAGCAACCCCTGGGGCCTGCGCGGCATGGACATCCCGGGAACAAACATTCCGTTCGGATTCGCCCTGGGCCTGCTCGCCGTCGGACTGGCCGCCTTCTCGCTGATTCTGGACTTCACGTCCATCCAGCAGGGCGTGCAGAACGGCGTGCCTGCCAAGTACGCCTGGACCGCGGCCTTCGGACTGACCGTGACCCTGGTCTGGCTGTACGTGGAAATCCTGCGACTGCTGGCCATTCTGCGCGGCAGCGACTAACAGCAGCCGCGGTTCATTCAGTAGTTCCTTCTACCAAAAGGGCCGGATCCCATCCTGGGATCCGGCCCTTTTCGCGTCCGCTGCAGGTCGTCAGCCCGCAGTATGTCAGCCGCTGCAGTTCGTTAGCGCAAGCGGGTGGCGCCCTGCCCCGGTTCGACGACGAACACGTCAGGGCGACGGAATCCGGCGGTCGCGAAAGCCGCCAGCACGGCGGATTGGATGCGGTCCTGGTCGGACGTGGAGAGCAGGGCAATGGCCGAGCCGCCGAATCCGCCTCCCGTCATGCGCGCGCCCAACGCTCCAGCCTGTTGAGCCGTGCTGACTGCAAGGTCGAGTTCCGGGCAGGAGATCTCAAAGTCGTCCCGCATTGAGTCGTGGCTGGCATTCAGGACGGGACCGATGGTCGTTGGCCCCTGGTCCCTGAGCAGTTTCACGGTCTGCAACACCCGCTCGTTCTCGGTCAGAATGTGCCGGACGCGGCGATAGGTCTCCTCATCCAGCACGGAGGAGAGCCGCGGCAGGTCTGCGACGGCGAGGTCCCGCAGGGACGGCACACCGGCCATCCTGGCGCCCTTCTCGCAGGAGGCGCGCCGGTCCCCGTACCCGCCGGTGGCATGGGCGTGGCTAACCTTGGTGTCGATCACCAGTATTGCCAGGTTCGCTGCGGCCAGATCCAGTGGAACGGCGTCGGACTCCTGCGTCCGGCAGTCCAGGAACACCGCGTGACCATCAGTGGAGAGCAGGGAGGCTGACTGATCAAGGATGCCGGTTGGCGCACCCACAACTTCGTTCTCTGCACGCCTGCCGACCTGGACCAACCGTGGCCTGGAAAACCCCGCCCCGGCCAGGTCATTCAAGGACAATGCGACGGCTGACTCGATGGCGGCGGAGGACGACAAGCCCGCACCCGTGGGCACCGAGGACTCCAGGTACAGGTCAAAGCCGGGTACGTCGACGCCCTCCTGCTGCAGGGCCCACACCACTCCCAGGGGATAGGCTTCCCAGCCGTGCAGCGCATCAGGGGATAGCTCCGACAGGTCAGCCTCGACCGGATCGGCACCGGCATAGCTGGACATCAACCGGACGCGCTGATCGTCCCGGCGCCGGATGGCGACGCGTGCGGTCCTGTCGATCGCGAACGGCAGCACGAAGCCCTCGTTGTAATCGGTGTGTTCACCGATCAGGTTAACCCTGCCCGGTGCCGACCACACGCCGTCGGGCGCTTGACCGAAGGCATCGACGAAAGCCGCTTCCAGATCGTCCACGGAAGGCCGCTGCGGTTCCTGCGATGTCATTGCTCTGCTCCTTGGGTGGCAGGGGAGGGGGAAAGGGCGCCGCGCAGTTGGGCTGCAATCTGCTCGGGGGTGGTGTCATTGATGAAGGCACCCATGGCGGCTTCAGAGCCGGCCAGGAACTTCAGCTTGTCCGCTGCCCGCCGCGGAGAAGTCAGCTGCAGGTGAAGGTAGCCGGCCGGACGCAGCGATTCCTCCAGAGGGGCCTGATGCCAGGCGGCGATATACGGCGTTGGGCTGTCGTACAGCCGGTCCAGTGCCGTCAGCAGGCGGAGATAGACGACGGCGAGTTCGTCCCGTTCCTCGGTACTCAAGGCTGCCAGGTCGGGAACATGCCGGTGCGGGGTGAGGTGCACTTCAAGGGGCCAGTGTGCAGCGAACGGCACGTAAGCGCTGAAGTGTTTTCCTTCCAGCACGATACGCTCACCGGAGTCCCGCTCAGCGCGCAGGATCGAGCCGGTCAGGGTGGACCGGCCGTCGGTGCCCTCATAGTGGCGGAGCGCTGCCTGGGCCATCACGGCAGAGCGCGGTGGAACGTAGGGGTAGGCATAGATCTGGCCGTGCGGGTGGTGCAGGGTGACACCGATCTCCTGCCCCCGGTTCTCGAACGGGAAAACTTGCCGGATACCGGGCAGCGCGCTCAGTGCAGCGGTCCGGTCCGCCCAGGCGTCAATGACCGTGCGGGCCCGCTCCGGGGCGAGGGTGGCAAAGGAACCGGCATGGTCGGCCGTGAAGGCCACCACTTCACAGCGGCCAAAGGCAGTTCCGGAGGTGCCCCAGCCTGCCGGGTCCGGGATGGAGCCCACGGCGGGGCCAAGCGAAGGAAACCGGTTTTCAAACACCGCTACGTCGTAACTGGCGCTGGGGATTTCAGACAGGTTGGCGTCCCTGCTGGGGCATAGCGGGCACTGGTCGGCAGGAGGAAGGTAGGTGCGCGTCTGCCGGTGAGCGGCGACGGCGACCCAGTCGCCTGTCAGTGCATCGAAGCGGACCTGGCCGGTGTCCGCGTCGCTGCGCTGCTCCAGCGGCCGGCGATCAGGTTCGGTGTGCTCCTGGGCGGTGTTGCCGTCGTCAAAGTAGAGCAACTCCCGTCCATCGGCCAATCGGGTGGTGGTGCGCACGGTCATGGGTTTCTCCTGGCTGAGGACGCAGTGGTGGGGGACAGGTTTGAGGAGGACGGGGTGGCGGCGGCCGGGGTGGTTGCGGCGCTGGCGGCCGGGGCGGTGGAGATGGGTACTGTCCGCAGTTCCCCCACGTGGGGGCGGTAGGCTGCAATCGTGGTCGGGCTGGCATCCCCGTCAGTTATGAGCACGTTGGCACTGCCCAGCGGTGCTACCACGGCCAATGCACGCACGCCAAACTTGCTGGCATCGGCCAGGACCACTGTGCGTTCCGCTGCCTGCAGGAACGCGGCGTTGGTTTCAGCCTCGACCAGGTTCGGGCTGGTCAGGCCACGCTGCACGTCCACTCCGTGCACCCCCAGGAAGCAGACGTCCATGTTCAAGGCGGACACGGCGGCACGGGCGAGCGGGCCTACCAGCGCCTCGGAGGGCGTGCGCTCACCTCCTGTAAGAATTACCCGCAAGCCGTGGCCGGACCCCCGGTACAGCGCTTCAGCCGCCTTCAAGGAGTTGGTGATGACAGTCAGCCCTTCGCTGGCAGCGGGCCGGGCCGCGATCAGGTCGGCCAGTTGGAAGGTCGTCGTACCGCCGGTCACACCAATCGTCATTCCGGGGTGGATCAACATCGCGGCTTCCGCGGCTATGGCCTTTTTGGCGGCAAGCCGGGAGTCGGCATTGCTGGCGAAGCCGGGTTCGATCGCGCTGAACCGGCCGGGCCGAGTTGCCCCACCATGGATCTTCCGCAACTGACCCTGGCTTTCAAGGGTTTCGATATCGCGGCGGATGGTCATTTCACTGACGTGGAGCAGGACGGCAAGGTCGGCGACGCGGACCGCTTGGGAATGCTGGAGCTCGGCCATAATGCGCGAGTGTCGGTCCGGAGCGAGCACGGAATCCTTCCTGCTGTGAGACGAGGGAATCGAACGACACCAGCCAACTACCAAAACAGAAGAAAGTCAAACAAAATCTAACATCGGCTCTGCAAAGCCGGAGCGGACTGCCGCTGGAGTAGCGTGGTTTCATGACGGAACAGCATTCACTGCCGCTAGGGACCCAACCCGCAGGCTTCGCCGCACCCCCTTCACCCGGCCGTTGCGCCACTGGTACGCAGTACGTCCTGCAGCGCGGGGATGCCGTAGCAGTCATTACCGAATTGGCAGCCGGGCTCCGCCTGTTCTCCCTGGGCGGCACGGTCCTGACTGAAACCTACGCGGACGACCAGATCGCGCCCGGGGCAACGGGCATCACGCTCGCTCCCTGGGCCAACCGGATCCGCGACGGCCAGTGGATGCTGCATGGCCAAAAGCAGCAGTTGGACTTGACGGAACTGTCCCGGGGTAACGCCAGCCACGGCTTGCTGCGCAATACCGGTTATGAACTCGTGGAGCAGTCACGGGAGCACGTGGTGCTGCAGGCTGCGGTCTTTCCGCAGCACGGCTATCCGTTCCTGGTTCGGCATCGGGTCCGCTACGAACTGACAGCCAGCCAGGAGCTTCAGGTTGAGCAGACGCTGAGCAATGATTCCACTGCGCCGGCTCCGTTTGTACTGGGTGCCCACCCCTACCTCCGCCTGGGTGACACGCCCTCCGAGGAGCTCACCCTGACCGTGAATGCAGCCACCTGCCTGATCTCGGACGAGCGAAAAATTCCTGTGCGAACCGAACCGGTGGCGGGTGAGAGCGATCTGCGCGCAGGCGTCCCGGTCAGCCAGTTGGAACTCGACAGCGCCTACACCGACCTGGACTTCCCGGACGGCCTCGCCACGCACCGGCTGACCGCCGTCGACGGACGACACGTGGAACTTTGGCAGGACGATAAGTGTCCCTACGTGCATGTTTTCGTATCGACAGAGTTCCCCGGACGAACCAAGGCAGTGGCCCTGGAACCGATGACGGGGCCTGCCGACGCCTTCAACTCCGGTGATGGCCTGCGTTGGTGCGAGCCGGGCCATAGCTTTAGCATGCGCTGGGGGATCCGCGCTTCGTTGGAAGCGGCCTGAACCGACGGGTCGCCGCAGTTTCGCTATTGACACCCGAAAGGCAATCATTGACCTATGAGTTCTCACGATGAGCGCGCGCAACCCACCGTTCCCGCCCAAGGGGAAGACCTGCCATACGCCGTGAGGATCGCTGCCGCCTGGGCCTGGCGGATCGGCGTCATCCTGCTCATCAGCGCCGTCCTGATCTGGCTGCTGAGCCGCATCAGCCTGCTGATCATCCCCATTATGGTGGCAGCACTTCTGGCGGGGTTGCTGTCCCCGATTGTGCACTGGCTGATGCGGCGGGGCGTTCCCAAGGGCCTTTCCGTCGCCATCACCGAACTCGGCATGATCGTCGTCGTCGCCGGTGCTCTGACCCTGGTCGGACGCCAACTCGTCGTGGGATTCGCGAGCCTAAAGGACCAGGCGCTGTCAGGCGTCAAACAGGTGCAGGGCTGGTTGGCCCAGGGCCCCCTGCAGCTCACCGACGCCCAAATGGATAAGTACATCGACGACGGACTGCGCGCCCTGCAGAACAACAGCGATACCATCGTCAGCGGTGCGTTGACCTTCGGCAGCACCGCCGGACATTTTCTGACAGGCATGATCCTGGCCCTGTTCATCCTGATCTTCTTCCTGCTGGAAGGTCCCCGGATCTGGTCCTTCCTGGTCCGCCTCATGCCTCGTCGCGCCCGTCCCGGCGTTGACGGTGCAGGCAGGGCCGGTTGGCACTCCATGGTCAACTACGTACGCGTCCAGTTGCTCGTCGCCTGCGTTGACGCCATCGGCATTGGTGGCGGTGCCGCCATCATCGGTGTGCCCCTGGCCCTCCCGCTGGCGGTGCTGGTACTCCTCGGATCCTTCATCCCCGTGGTCGGCGCCACCGTCACCGGAGCCGTCGCCGTGCTGATAGCCCTGGTGGCCAACGGCTGGGTCAACGCGCTCATCATGCTGGGCATCGTGCTGCTGGTGCAGGTTATCGAGAGCCACGTCCTGCAGCCCCTGGTGATGGGCAAGGCCGTCTCACTGCATCCGGTCGCAGTGATCCTCTCGGTCGCCGCCGGATCCTTCCTGGCAGGCATCCCCGGTGCACTCTTCTCGGTGCCGCTGCTGGCAGTCCTCAACTCCGCGATCCGTTACATCGCTGCCCGCCGTTGGGACGTCGACTCTGAGGTCCGCGCAGCGCATGGGCTCCCGGTGCTGCCCGGCGCCACCGTGCCGGGTGTTGAAGTCCTCGGTAACGACATGTCAGGCCTGGAGCACCCGCACGAGACCGGACGGGAGCACTGAGTCAGATGGAAGCAACCACAACCCTTCCTGTGACCCTTCACGATGTTGAGGAGGCCCAACGGCTACTGGAGGGCATCATTGCCCGAACGCCGGTGGAAACCTCCCGCGCCTTGGGTCGGCAGGTAGGGTCCGACGTCTACTTCAAATGCGAGAACCTGCAACGTGCCGGCTCCTTCAAGGTACGGGGAGCGTATGTCAGGATGGCCCGCCTGAGCGAGGAAGAGCGCGCCCGCGGGGTCGTCGCTGCTTCGGCGGGCAATCACGCCCAGGGCGTCGCAGTTGCGGCCAAGAGCCTGGGCATCCGCGCCAGGATTTACATGCCTCTGGGTGTGGCCCTGCCCAAGCTCGCAGCGACCCGCTCCCACGGGGCCGAGGTCGTGCTGCACGGCCACAATGTCGATGAGGCCCTCGCAGAGGCCCAGCGATACGCCGATGAGTCCGGCGCCGTGTTCGTGCATCCGTTCGACAACGTCGACGTCGTTGCCGGGCAAGGGACCATCGGCCTGGAAATCCTGGAGCAGATTCCCGACGTCGACACCATCCTGATGGGAGTCGGGGGCGGCGGCCTGCTGGCAGGGGTCGCCGTCGCCGTTAAGGCCCGCGCCCGGGAGCTGGGCCGGGAGATTCGCATCATCGGCGTGCAGGCCGAAAACGCTGCCGCCTATCCGCCATCGCTGGCCGCCGACGCACTGGTGCCGCTAAAAAAGGTTTCCACCATGGCTGACGGCATTGCCGTTGGCCGGCCCGGCCAGTTGCCGTTTTCCATCATCCGCGAACTGGTGGACGACGTCGTCACCGTCAGTGAGGACGCCCTGGCGCGTGCCCTGATTTTCCTGCTCGAGCGCTCCAAAATGGTCGTCGAACCGGCCGGGGCTGTTGGTGTTGCCGCGCTGATGGAAGGCCGGATTGAGCACCCCGGCACGACGGCTGTGATCCTCTCCGGCGGCAACATCGACCCGATGCTGATGCTCAAGGTGATCCAGCGGGGACTCGCTGCGGCGGGACGGTTCATGACCGTGCGGATGATGCTGGATGACCGGCCGGGATCCCTGGCCACGATTTCCCGTATCATCGCCGAGAACGACGCGAATGTGACGGGCGTGGACCACACCCGGGTCGGCGGCTCGATCAGCATGGGCGACGTTTCCATCACGGTGAACCTGGAAACGAAGGGCCACGAGCATTGCGAACAGGTTCTGATGGCCCTCCGCGCTGAAGGCTTCCAACCCATAGTCGTCCACTAGGCACCGCCAAGCGGCGATCGATCCCGCCGGCCGTTGATCGAGCCTGTCGTTGATCGAGCCCGTCGAGATCCGTTGATCGAGCCCGTCGAGATCGGTGTCATTGATCGAGCTTGTCGAGATCCGGTGTCGTTGATCGAGCCCGTCGAGATCCGGTGTCGTTGATCGAGCCCGTCGAGATCCGGTCACAGCGGGGTCTCGACAAGCTCGACCACCGGCTCGACCACCGGCTCGACCACCGGGGCGGAGGTGTTAGCCGGCGTAGGGCTTGGCGGAGATGATGTCGACGGGGATCTGGCGACCGTTAGGGGCGGTGTAGCTCAGCGAGTCTCCGGCTTTGTGCC
>JAODMR010000087.1 GCA_025465475.1 Micrococcaceae bacterium | reverse complement strand
GCCCGGGCCGCCCAAACGCAGGGCGAGTCCCAGGATGGCCGGAAACTTCGACGGCAGGCCTATCGAGCGGGAGAACCGGCCACAGACGTGGTCCGTGCCGCCCTTGTCGATCCAACCGATGCCGCTTGGTTCCGATGGCGGAAACCGCTCCAGAGTCCCGACCAGGCGGACGCCGGAGGGATGGATCGGCCGGCCGGGCCGGACCAGCTTGAGCGCGCGGAACACCAGTCCCAGCCCGCGGCCGGCCGCCGTGCTGCTGATGCCACCCATACGCCCCCTCTACGGTCTCCTTTTGAAACTATCAGTCCCTGGAGCTGAAGAGTTGCTGAGGGGTCACCCACAAGGCAACGCCAACGCAACGTGAAGAGCGGCGCAAAGTGCAGCGCAAGTGCACCCCGAGAAGGGGAGGTAACCGGGGTCTTATGGTTTTTGCGGATCGGGCCTACACTGACGCTGTTTCCACCCGCACCGCCCCGCACTGAACCTCCGGCAACGTCGCCGGAACGCTTCCTGCCGGGCCCGTGTACGGGGTGGATTCCGGTGCCGGACCACCGGCAGCGTGCCCGCATGCAGCTAACAATGGAGGACCCATGCCAGGAAACAAAGCCGTTGCCTATCAGGGACCGGGAAAAGTCTCGGTCATCGACATTGACTACCCCACCTTTGAACTGAAGGACGGGCCAGGGGTCAATCCGGCCAATATTGGCAGGAAGGTGCCACATGGAGTGATCCTCAAAACGGTTGCGACGAATATCTGCGGATCCGACCAGCACATGGTCCGCGGTCGCACCACGGCCCCCCATGACCTGGTGTTGGGCCATGAAATCACCGGTGAAGTGGTGGAGGTGGGACCCGACGTCGAATTCATCAAGGAGGGAGACCTTTGCTCGGTCCCGTTCAACATTTCCTGCGGTAGGTGCCGGAACTGCAAGGAACGCAAGACGGGAATCTGCCTGAACGTCAATCCTGACCGTCCGGGCAGCGCCTACGGATACGTCGATATGGGCGGTTGGGTGGGTGGCCAGGCCAACTACGTCCTGGTGCCATACGCGGACTGGAACCTGCTCAAGTTCCCCGACAGGGACCAGGCCCTGGAGAAGATCCTTGACCTGGCCATGCTGTCGGACATCTTCCCCACCGGCTTCCACGGCGCCGTCTCGGCCGGCGTCGGCGTCGGCTCCACCGTCTACATCGCCGGGGCCGGACCCGTGGGACTGGCAGCGGCAACCAGCGCGCAATTGTTGGGTGCCGCCGTCGTAATTGTTGGTGACATGAACGAGGGCCGGCTGCAGCAGGCGCGCAGCTTCGGCTGCGAAACGGTTGACCTGACCAAGGGTGATCCCAAGGACCAGATCGAGCAGCTGTTGGGCGTGCCGGAAGTGGACTGTGGGGTCGACGCCGTCGGCTTTGAGGCCAAGGGCCACGGGGCGGGTGCCAAGGAGGCCCCGGCAACGGTGCTCAATTCGCTGATGGAGCTGACCACCGCCGGTGGCGCGATGGGCATTCCCGGACTGTACGTGACGGGGGACCCGGGAGCAGCTGACGAGGCCGCGCAGAAGGGCTCACTGTCATTGAGCCTGGGTACCGGCTGGGCCAAGTCCTTGTCCTTCACCACGGGCCAGTGCCCTGTCATGAAGTACAACCGGCAGCTGATGATGGCGATCCTGCATGACCGGGTCTCCATCGCCAAGAACGTGAACGCCAAGGCCATTCCGCTGGACGAGGCACCGCAGGGCTATGCGGAGTTCGACGCCGGTGCGGCCACCAAGTACGTCCTCAACCCGAACGGCTACCTGAACTAGGCGATTCGTTGCTGTTCCTGTTGCATGCCCCTCATGAGGGGATTTGCAGCAGGAACAGCAGCGCGCCTGTGACCGGCAACACCAAACACGTGCGGGCCGGGGATAGGGTGGAAAGGAACCTGCGGGCACTTGCATCCGCAGCCACCCACACCGGTCAAACCGACGGAGCAGCCCTGCCCGACGGTTGAAAAGCACGATGGAAGGCACGATGACGGCTCCCGTCCTGGCGATTGTCCCTACACCGAACGAGAACCTGGCCGCCGCGGCCCGCGACGGCGGCGCCGTGGTGGAACCTCTTTCGGCCAACACCACCGGCCTGCTGGTCAGCGGCGGCATCAGTGGGCCTGACTTGTCCCGCCTGCTCACAGACAATCCCGGCATCGGCTGGGTGCAGCTGCCGAGCGCTGGCATTGAAAACTACGCGGCAGCGCTGGAGGAACACCCGAACCTGATGTGGACAAGCGCCAAGGGCGCGTACGCCCGCCCCGTTGCCGAGCACGCCCTGGCCCTCACCCTGGCCCTGCTCCGGTTGCTGCCGGAACGGGCTGCGGCCCGCAGCTGGGGCAGGTCAGCCGGGACGTCCCTGTTCGGGCTGAACGTGCTGTTGCTGGGCGCCGGCGGCATCGGCGCGGAAATTATCCGCCAATTCGGTTTCTTTGACACCACCATTACCGCCGTGCGCCGTGGCACCGACCCGGTTCCCGGAGCGGCCCGCACGGTTTCCCTGCAGCTCGGGGCGGACTCCGAAGCGCGGGAGCAGCTGGGGGACCTCTTGGCTGAAGCGGACGTGGTGGTACTGGCCGCAGCCCTAACGGACGAAAGCCGCGGAATGATCGGCGCTGCCGAGTTCGCCCGGATGAAGTCCACCGCCGTGCTCGTCAACATTGGCCGGGGAGGTTTGATCGACACTGACGCGCTGGTCAAGGCGCTCGACGGCGGACAGCTGGCGGGGGCGGGACTGGACGTCACCGACCCCGAACCGCTTCCCGACGGGCATCCGCTGTGGGACCAGCCCGGCGCCCTCATCACGCCGCACACGGCCAACACCAGCGAGATGGCCAAGCCCCTGATCGCCGACCGGGTCCGTGAAAACGTGCGTCGCTGGGCTGCGGGGGAACCCCTTGACGGCGGCGTGGATCCGGGCGCCGGGTACTAGTCGACCCCGGCGGGTCGTCCCAGTCCGCGCGGGTCGTCCTAGTCCGCGCGGGGCGTCCTAGTCCGCGGGGTGCGTCCCAGTCCGCCTGGGACGCGGCGGTAAACTAAGTTCCCTTAGCAATCGAGGGAACGGCGTGTGCGCATGGAACTCCTTGTCCTGATCATCGGCCTGATGATTGCCACGGTGCTGGCCATCGGCGTTGGCGACCGGATCCGCCTGCCGTACCCCGTGCTGATGGTCATCCTGGCCGCAGCCGCCGCGTTTGTGCCTGGATTCCCCGAGGTGCAGATCGATCCCGAATTGATCCTGCCGCTGTTCCTGCCGCCGCTGCTTTTCGCAACCGCGCTGAAAACCTCCTGGTCACTCTTCCGCATCCGTTGGCGCAGCATCCTGCTGTTGGCGGTCGCCCTGGTCGTCGTGACGACTGCGGCAGTGGCCGGCGCGGCCTGGCTGTTGATCCCCGGGATCGGCCTTCCCGCTGCGGTGGCCCTGGGCGCCATGGTCGCGCCACCGGACCCGGTGGCAGTGGAGTCCGTGTCCGGCCGCGTCCGCATGCCCCGCCAACTCACCACCGTGCTGCAAAGTGAGGGCCTGTTCAACGACGCGGCCGCCATCGTCATCTTCCAGGCCGCAATCGGTGCCGCCACCGCTGGCAAGAACCTGGACGCCGCCGTCGTCGGTTCGTTCCTGCTCGGCGCGGCAGGGGCGGTGCTGGTGGGTCTGGCCACGGGGTGGATCGCCAAGCAGCTGACCATTTTTATTACGGCTCCCCTCGGGCGCAGCGCGGTGACCCTGGTGGTTCCGTTCGCTGTGTACCTCATTGCCGACGAGCTGCACGCATCCGGTGTGGTGGCCGTGGTGGTAGCAGCCTTGGAAATCCGCCGGACCTCCCACCCGGAGGCGGCGGAGGAACGCGTCACCAGCAGGGCCTTCTGGGAAGTCGTTGAGCTGCTCGTCACCGGCATCGCGTTCGGCCTGGTCGGCCTGGAAATCCGGCAGCTGATCCAGGATGAGCGGACCAGCGTCGGCGGGCTGCTCTTGCCGGCCCTGCTGATCTGCGTGCTGATGTTCGTCCTCCGCTTTGGCTGGCTCGCGTTGCTGGTGCTTCCGGCCCGACGGCGCGGCAAGGGCGAACCCCCGTCCGGCATGAGAGACGTCGCCGTCCTCACCTGGTGCGGCATGCGGGGCCTGGCGACCCTGGCGCTGGCGCTGTCGCTGCCAGCCACACTTGACGACGGTTCACCCTTCCCCGGTCGGAGCGAAATCGTCGTGGTGTCCGTCGTTGTACTGCTCGGCACCCTGGTGCTGCCCGGGCTGACCCTGCCCTGGCTGATGAAGGTCCTGAAAATGGCTGAAGGGCCGGAAAGGGTGGCGCAGAGTGAACGGGAACTGGCAGCCCGGGCCCAAAAGACAGCGCTGGGGGCGCTGCAGGCGTCCGACCTGCTCGACGGAGTGCCAAAGGATCGCGTCCGGTGGGTCAAGGGGAGGCTGGAACGGTTGCATACGGAACTGGCCGGTTCCCCTGACTACGACGACGACGATACAGACCGGCGGAACTTCCGCGAATGGGCCATCGCCGTGCAGGCCGTTGCCCTGGACGCCGCCCGGGAGGAGATGATTGCCGCCCGCGCCGAGCCCGGCGTCGACCTGGAGGCGGCCGACCGGGTCATGCGGAGGCTCGATTTGCGGACCCTGCTGGCACCCGAATAGGCGGTTCCGAAGAATTCTTTTGATACACACGTCCCAGTTTGCCCCGCGTTCACGTCCTGTCTGCTTGGATTGAAATAACTGGAAGGGACACCGGGGACACCCGTCCCCGCCCAAACACGAGGGCGACAATGAAGTTACATGAGGCCGAGCATCCCCGGCCGCGGCATTTCATCCTGCATCTGAGTGACACGCATCTGGTCGGAGGCGCGGACCGGCTGTATGGCGATGTCGATAGTGAAGCCCGCCTCCGGCAACTCATCGTCGAATTGCGCGCCTCTGGTGCCAAGCCGGAGGCCGTCGTGGTCACCGGGGACTTGGCGGACAAAGGGCACCCGGAAGCGTACGTGAAGCTGAGGGCGATCGTCGAGCCGGTCTGCGAGGAGTTGGACGCCGAGCTGATCTGGGTGATGGGCAACCATGACGACCGCGAGCATTTCCGCACCTCGCTGCTGGACCTGCCTCCCGACATGGCCCCAGTGGACCGTAGCTTCTTCGTCAACGGGCTGCGGATCGTGACCCTTGATTCCTCCGTGCCGGGTTACCACCACGGCGAGCTCAGTGCGGCGCAGCTGGAGTGGCTGGCGAAGGAACTCTCCGTCCCCGCCCCCGACGGCACGATCCTGGCCCTGCACCATCCGCCACTGCCCAGCGTCCTGGACCTGGCCGTCCTGGTCGAATTGCGCGGCCAGGCCGCGTTGGCGTCGGTCCTGCGCGGCTCCGACGTGCGCACCATCCTGTCCGGGCACCTGCACTATTCGACCTCAGGAACGTTCGCCGGGATTCCGGTCTCCGTGGCCTCTGCCACCTGCTACACGCAGGACCTGGCCGTGGAAGCCGGTGGAAACCGCGGTATGGACGGGGCGCAGTCATACAACCTGGTCCATGTGTACGAACATACGGTCGTGCATTCCGTGGTTCCGCTCGGAGCCCCGCAGACCGTCGGGGAAATCGTCAGTCCCCTGGAGGTACGCGAGCGGCTGCTGGATGCAGGAATGCGCATCCGCGAAAGCTCAGAGATTTCAGGCCGGGACCCGGCCACCCGTCCCCGCGCCAACGCCGACCGCTAGCCCTCCCTGCCGAGTGTCGAGTTAAGCACCCCTGGACTCCTGCCGAGTGTCGAGGTGTGCACCCCTGGGCTCCTGGGTGGAGGTGCAGATGTCGACACTCGGCAGTGGGGGCAGCTGGGCCAGGGGTGCAGATGTCGACACTCGGCGGTGGGGTGGGGTGCAGAGGTCGACACTCGGCGATTAGGGGGAGGGGACGGCGAAGAAGACGCGCGGGTCCTGCAGGCGGGCGCTGTTGGGGAAGGCCGACCGGGCCAACACCTCGATGAGCTCCACCTGCCGCTCCAGGGCCGACTCGCCGTCGTCGTGCGCCTCGTCCAGGACGCGGGACACGGCGAACCGCCGCCCGCCGTCCTGCGGTATGGCCAGAAGCTCCCCGACCCTGAGCTCGGACAGGAACCGGTTCACCTGCCGCCGGTGCTTGCCGGAGGTGCGGCCGTTGGGAAGCGTTCGGGGCAGGGACACCGTGAATCCGCTGCCTGCCAGGTCTCCGGCCGTGTCCAGCTCCGTCAGCAGCGCCTCAGCCGCCGGCATCCGCAGGATCCACACCCGGTCATCGCCGGGCTCCTGCGGCAGCAGCACCTGCTCAGGGTCCGGCCACAGGTACGGCAGCTCGCCGTCGTCCTCCGGAAACGCCTCTGCGTACAGCTCGGGAGCCTTGCGGATCAGGTTGGACCGGTGGCTCCGATGCAGGTCCTCGTTCCCCAGCCAGGACGGCATGGCCAAGGAACCGTCCGCGTCCGGCGCGTCAGCCTCCGGCGCGAACTCCAGGATGTTTCCCCGGGTGCTGTCGGCACCGCCGCGGGCGATCCATTCATCGGCCATGACCAGTCCGTACCGCGTCAGCGCCGGAACGTAGCCCATCCACATGCGCACCGCAGGATGGGACCGCCACCCATAATCCGGAATGACCAGCGCGCGCAGCACCTGCAAGGTTTCCACCCGCTGTTTGCCAAGCCGCGCCCGGTCTAGGGAAGCGGCACTTGCTGCGAAATCGGCATAGGGCAGGAAGGTCTGCATCTACTTTTCCCAGGGCGCCTTCAGCGGGAAGTACTTTTCCAGGAAGTCAGTGACGAGTTCGGCCCGTTCCGCGGCGGCGACCTCAGGGAAGCTGCCATCGTTGAGGCAGAAGAAGTCCATGTGCCGCTTGGCCAGCAGCTTGGGCAGGAAATTCAGTCCCGAGCGCAGGGTGGTGTCGACGTACCGCACCCTGCCGTTGGTCTGGGTGACCGCGTGCCCGGCCAGCAGGCCGTAGTAGTGGTACAGCGAATTGGTGACGGAAATATTGTCGGCCGCACGGAACCTGCTGGCCGCCGTGGCGGCAAACTGTTCGGGGAACTCGCTCTCGAGTTCGGCCATCACGCTACGCCGCAGGGGTGCCGCGCAGTGCTCCAGGTGCCGGGTCGTGATGCGGCCAAAACGACCCCAGAGCAGCTTGCGGTTCACCCGGGCAGCGTTTTCAAAGCCGCTGCGTTCCACGTCATTTTCGCCCAAACCGATGCGGGTGTCCGCTTCGATGAATTTGGTGATGCCACCTGGGGTGAAGAACATGTCCGGGGAGACCTGGCGGCCAAAGAACATGTCGTCGTTGGAGTACAGGAAGTATTCGGACAGGCCTTCAATGTGGTGCAGCTGGGACTCGACGGCCTGGGAGTTGTGGGTCGGCAGCACCGACGGGTCGGCGAAGAACTCCTCGCTACGCACGATCGTCACGGCTGGGTGGTCGGCGAGCCATTCGGGCGCCGGGGAGTCCGTGGCGATGAAGATCCGCCGCACCCAGGGGGCGTACATGTAGACGGAGCGGAGCGCGTATTTGAGTTCGTTGATCTGCCGGAACCGGGCATCCGAATCGTCGCCCTCGCCCAGTACGACGCCGGCCATCGCCTCGCGTGCCCGGCGGGCGGCGATGTACTCGGGTGAGCTGCCGTCCACCCAGGAAAACACCAAATCGACGTCGAAGCGGATGTCAGCGGCATGGTCCGCGAACATGTTCTCGATGGTTGGCCATATGTGGCCATATCGTTTCACGGTCCCGCGGACCGCTTCCTGCGCCGGCACCGTTCGGCGGGTGAGGGAATTTTCGATGGGCAGGACCAGGTGGCTGCCCTCGAAGCTCCAGAGCTCGATCTGCACGCCGACATTGGCGCCATAAGTCAGCCCTCCAACCGGCTCCACCCGAGGGCGGTACAGCCGCAGGATGCGGGCCTTGCTGTTCCCGGTCAAGCGGCCGTCAGCCACCAGCAGGGCGGCCTTCTTCCGGGCGTCGACCGTCATGGCGTAGAACGGCTCGTCGCGGCACGCCTCGCTGAGGACTGTCCGGAGCCTGCGCCGGTCCTCCCACTTGACGGCGATGACGGGTCGTTCGTCATTTCCGCGGACGAGCAGGTATTCCAGTCCGGCCGCATCCAGCGCGTGACGGAGAAAGAGCAGGTCCTCCACCATTGCCTGGTGGGGGGTGCGGTCCGTGTTGATCAGGGCGTAGCGGCCGCGGTGCCGAACGATGTCGCCGCGGGTGGAGAGGCGGTTACCTGCAGCTTTGGAGGTTTCCTCGACGAGGTTCAGTTCGAGGTCGTCGGCCGGACTGCCGAAATATACTTCCTGCTCCATGGACACGTCGGTAATCGTAATCTCCCTGCTGGTTGTCGTTCAGTTGCTCCTTCCTGCATGATAGCCTGCCCGCTCCCGCGGCCCTTTTCGGCCAGCGGGAGGCGTGCAAGCATGGCGGTATGAAATCGAAGGAACTTTTGGCGGACGCTTTCGGCCGCATCCGGGGCAACGTGCGGTCAGTACTCAGGGGCCTGGACGAGGAGCAGCTTGCATGGCGGCCAGCCGGCAACGGCAACTCGATCGGCTGGCTTATCTGGCACCTTTCCCGCGTGCAGGACGACCATTTGGCAGACGCCGGTGGAATGGAGCAGGTGTGGACGGCCGGGGACTTTGCCGCCAGGTTTGACCTTCCGCTGCCGGTCCGCGACACCGGTTACGGCCACACGTCGGAGCAGGTCGCGTCCGTCACCGTGGCCCCGGACCTGCTCCTGGCGTACGCCGAGGCGGTGTTGGACCAGAGCCTGGAGTTCGTGCGCGGCCTGACGCCGGAGGATCTGGACCGGGTGGTGGACACGTCCTGGAACCCGCCGGTGACGTTGGGCGTGCGGTTGGTGAGCGTGATCTCCGACTGCCTGCAACATCTCGGCGCGGCCGCCTATCTCAAGGGCCTGCCCCGGTAGGCGGAGCCTAAGAGGCCCCGGCACCACTCGGGCCGCTGGGACGCCCAGGGCTGTCGCCCGCCCCGGGCGCCACGAGAGCCGCTAGGACGCCCCGGGCGCCACGAGGGCCGCTAGGACGCCCAGGGCTGTCGCGTGGTTTGCACGGGTTCGCCGGTGCTCGCCGCCTGCCGGACCATCAGCTGCAGGTAGTGGTCCTGGGACGCCTCCGCCAGGCTGTACACCTCCGGACCGCCGTCGACGTAGGCCGCCATCCGTTCCAGGAGCGTCGCCAGGGCAAGTTCGTCGTCGTGCAGCCGCGCAGGCGCATAAGGGTTCCGGTACAGCCACGATTCGCCAGCCACCAGGCCCTTGAGGTAGTACCCCTGAAGATTGCCGTTTTCGCCAGCGTTGACGCGCCGGATGGTGGTGGAAAGCGGCGTCCGGAAGTCCTGCAGGTACTTCAGTTCGGTGTCCCGGATTTCCCCCCTGCTGCCACGGACCAGCACGCTGCGGGACCGGATCCAGGAGTAGTACTCCTCGCTGGTCCAGTCGTAGATCCCCACGCGGCCGCCAAAGTCCAACTGCGCCAGGGTCCGCGTCTCGGTGCGCAGTTGATCGGACTCCGGCTCGCCCAGTCGGGTGGGTCCGGCAGTAATGGGAGCCTGAAAATCGGTGGCACGGATGTGGGCGTCTTCGAAGCCGATACCCAGCAGACGGCGGATCAGCGAGATGCCGTGGTAGTCGTGGGCCGTGGAAACCTGTGCCGACGTCACCTCACCCAGCCTGCCACTGCTTGCCAGGGCTATCTGCGCCGCCAGCAACGGCTGCAGGTGGTACTGCTCCGCCACCTGGATCCGGGCGCCGCCGGCCACCAGATCATGCAGCGGCAGCAGCCCGGGGACGTCGGCCGCAGGCGGCGTCTCCGTCAGGACTGCCGTCCCGGCCCGCACCGCTTCCGTAATGACGCCCGGAGCAGCGTCCCGCGGAACGGAAACGACGACGAAGGCCGGCTGCTGGGCCTGCACCAGCTCCTGCACGTTCCGGTAGGTGGGGATGCCCCACTCGGCGCTGATCCGCCGGCCCGTGTCGGGGTTCCGGGTGGATAGACCGGAAACCCGGAACCGGTCCGGCAGCGCCTGCGCGACGCGCAGGAAAAAATTCGTGCGCCATCCGCTGCCGACGACGCCGAACGACACCGGCGCTGCGGCGGGGGAACTCACTTAGCGGCTTTGGCCGCTTTGGCAGCCTTGGCGGTTTTGACGGCACTGGCAGCAGCGGCTGCCTTTCCTGCTTTGCTGGCCTTGCCCTTCAGGCCCTTGGACTTCCGGTGCAGGACAAGGGCGACGGCGATGCCGGCCATCCAGATGTCCTTCGCCAGGGCGGTTCCAGCCTGCGTCGGGCGGATGCCGTCGTCAAGGGTCATCCCGGGGGTCTTGGAATAGGTAGCCAACTGCCCGGCAGCGAAGGCGCCAAGGCCAAGGCCCGCCAGGCGGGTGGGGATAAATGGCAGCAGCAGGGCCGCTCCCAGGGCAATCTCCCCATAGCTGAGCAGCTTGCCGAACCGCTCCGGATCCAGTTCCTTCAATTGCGGAAAGGCGTTGCCGGCCATGGACTGCAATCCCTCTGCCGCTTCCTTTGGGAGGTGCAGCTTGCCAAGTCCCGAATTGAGGATGAAGGCGCCTGTTGAAAGACGCAAGGCTGCGTTGCCGATATTGATTCCCATGCTGATCTCCTCTGCCGGTGGGGCGACTGCCCATACCCAGCCTAGGGAGCCCGACGGTCCAAGGCCAGAGGCCGGTCGAATAACGAATCGGTACCAGCCGGAGCCGTGAATTGACTTTGTGATAGCCGACACATAGCTTGTTCGGACGGGACGGAAAGCGCGTTCCAACTTCGGAAGAGAACCCGGGCTTGTCCCACGAAGAAACAGAAAGGGACGAATGTCTGCATTAGACAACGTGCGCCGTCCGGCAGGCGAAGCCCGCTCCGGCAGGCGGCCGAAGGCGCACGAGGATCTCACGGCACCGACGGCAGCCAAGCCCGCACGGGCCTCGAAATGGCTGGCAGAGCTGTGGCGTCCGCTGGTTTTTGTCATTATTCTGCTCGCCGCCTGGTGGCTGGTGACCAACCAGGGCTGGGTGGCACCGTTCATCCTTCCCAGCCCGCAGGACACCTGGACAACGGCCGTGGAACACGCCGCCTACCTTGGGCAGCACACGTGGATCACCACCGTGGAGACGGTCCTTGGCTTCCTGATTGCCGTGGTCATTGGGGAGCTCGTCGCTGTCCTCATGATCTATTCAAAGTCGATCGAGAAAACGGCGTACCCGCTGATCCTGTTTGCGCAGGTCATTCCCAAGATCGCCATCGCTCCGCTGTTTGTCGTCTGGCTCGGGTTCGGCATGGAGCCCAAGGTCGTCGTCGCCGTCCTGATGGCCTTCTTCCCGATCGTGATTTCCGGTATGGCTGGACTGAAGTCAGTGGATCCGGAAATCCTCGAACTGACCTCCACGATGGGCGCCAACCCCTTCAAGACGTTCCTGAAGGTGCGCCTGCCGGCTTCCCTGCCGCAGCTGCTGTCAGGGCTCAAGGTGGCAGCAACCCTTGCCGTCACCGGCGCTGTGGTGGGCGAGTTTGTCGGGGCCAACGAGGGCCTCGGTTACGTCATCCTGCAGGCCAACGGCAACATCGACACGGCCATGCTGTTTGCCGCCCTGATCATCATGTCCGCCATGGGAGTGCTTCTGTTCGCCATCATCCAGGTCGCCGAATGGTTCCTGATCCCGTGGCACGCGTCCCGCAGGTCCACCGGCTCGTCGGCCGCCGGCGCCTGAACCAGCCTTACCACCGTTTCTTTTATTCTCGAGGGAGAGAACCAATGAAGTACTCACGTCGCTCCGTGCTGTCCGCCGGAGTTGCCGCCGTCGCCGCCTTTTCGTTGTCCGCCTGTGGGGGATCCACCGGCAGCGGGACGGCCGCCAGTGGCGCTGCCGCATCCGAAGGCGCCGCTGCCAAGCCGGTAACCCTGATGCTCAACTGGTATCCCTACGGCGAGCACGCACCCTTCTACTACGGAGTGGAAAAGGGCATTTTCAAGAAGCACGGTATTGACCTGACCATCAAGGCGGGCCAGGGTTCCACCAAGACCGTGCAGGCTACCGGTCAGGGTCAGGTCGATTTCGGCTGGGCAGATACCCCCGCCGTGCTGGCAAACATCGACAAGGGCGTGAAGGTCAAGAGCCTCGGGGTTTACCTGCAGACAACGCCGTCGGCTGTCCAGGTGTTCGCGGACTCGGGGATCAAGACTCCGCAGGACCTCAAGGGCAAGACCATCGCCGTCTCCGCGGGTGACGCGCCCACGGTGACTTTCCCGATCTTCCTGAAGGCCGCTGGCCTTTCCCCCGACGATGTGAAGCAGCAGAACCTGGACGCAGCGGGCAAGATCGCGGCGGTCCTGTCGAACAAGGTCGACGGGCTGATCGGGTTCGCGCACGACCAGGGACCCACGATCGCGAACAAGAGCGGCAAGGCAATGACCTACCTCCGCTACGCGGACCAGGGCATCAACTTCTACTCCAACGGCCTGATCTCCTCGGATTCGTACCTGGGCAAGAACCCGGACCTGGCGAAGGCCATGATGGCAGCGGTGTCCGAATCCTTTGAAGCAGCCATCCAGGACCCCGAAGCGGCAGCGAAGTCCATGGACGGCAAGGACCCGCAGATCCCGCCGGCAGCGGTGGTCCTGGACCAGTGGAAGGAAACCATCAAGGTGCTGACCACGGAAAAGACCGAGGGCAAGAAGCCCGGCGTCAATGACCCGGCTGATTGGGATGCGACCATCAAGACCCTGGCCGACGCCGGCCTGATCGGATCAGTGGGCGACGCGGGCAAGTACTACGACTCCCAGTACCAGCCGAAGTAGGGGTGTCATCAATGACTGCGACACTTCCCGAGCCGTCCGCCACGCTGACAACACCGGTGGTGGAGGTCAACGACCTCAACGTCACGTTCTCCTCCAAGCGGGGCAGGGTGACGGCACTGGATGGAATCAACCTCTCCGTCGGCCAGGGCGAGTTCCTGTCCATCGCCGGTCCCTCCGGTTGCGGCAAGTCCACCCTGCTGAAGGTGGTCGCCGGGCTGACCCGGGCCAGCAGCGGATCGGTCCACCTGCGCGGGTCCAGTGTGAGTGGTCCGCGTCGCGATATCGGCTACGTATTCCAGCGGGCCGCGCTGCTCGAGTGGCGCAACGTACGGGGAAACATCCTCCTGCAGGCCGAGATGCGCGGCATGGACAAGGCCAAGGCTGCCCGCCGGGCCGATGAGTTGATTGAGATGACCGGCCTGACGGGCTTTGAGCAATCCCTGCCCCACGAGTTGTCAGGTGGCATGCAGCAGCGCGTCTCGCTGTGCCGGGCCCTGCTGCACGAGCCCGACGTGCTCCTGATGGACGAACCGTTCGGCGCCCTGGACGCGCTGACGCGCGAACGGATGAACATCGAACTGCACCGTATCTGGCGGGAGACCGGCACGACTGTCATCCTGGTGACGCACTCGGTGGCGGAGGCGGTCTACCTGGCCAATAGG
Organism: Micrococcaceae bacterium; assembly: GCA_025465475.1. Lineage (GTDB taxonomy): Bacteria > Actinomycetota > Actinomycetes > Actinomycetales > Micrococcaceae > Arthrobacter_M. The sequence continues at coordinate 7,546 of JAODMR010000087.1, read as the reverse complement.
GTGGTCGTCATGAGTCCCCGGCCAGGCCGGATCATGGAAGTTCTGGACGTTCCGCTGGGCAAGGACAGGAACTATGGAACCACCATGGAAGACCCGGTTTTCACCCAGATTTCCTCCAGGGTGCGGGATCTGCTCGGGGCCACGCACGCAGGGGACTGACGGCCCGCGGCACGAACAGCGCACCAACACAGGGACCTCCTGGTCCGCGAGCGGTTTCCCGTTCCGGGCCAGGAGGTCCTTGCCTTTTCCCGGTGCTTAGGCGAAGGTGGCCGATGCCGCATTCAGCCGGGCGACATCGTCATTGCTGAGCTCCAGCTCGCCGGCGGCAAAAAGGTCCTCGAGCTGAGCCGGACGGCTGACACTGGCCAAGGGGGCCGTGATTCCCGGCTGCGCCGAGAGCCAGGCCAGCGCGGTGGCGGCAACGGAGGCGCTGCGTTCCTCGGCGACTGCGGTGAGGGTATTCAGCACGCTGAGACCGTCATCGTTGAGGTAGGTGGCGGCACCCCCGGAGCGGGCCGCACCCGCAAGGTCCTCGCTGGTGCGGTACTTCCCGGTCAGGAAACCGCTGGCCAGGGAGTAGTAGGGGAACACTCCGAGCTTGTATTCCTCGGCCAGGGGGGCGAGGTTACGCTCAAAGTTCCGCCGCTCCACCAGGTTGTAGTGCGGCTGCAGGGCCACCGGCGCGGTGAACCCGTTGGTCTGCACAATGTCCATCCATTCGCGGATGCGTTCGGGGCTGTAGTTGGAGATGCCGATGTAGCGCACCTTGCCCGCCCGCACCAGAGAGTCCAGGGCCGCCACCGTTTCGATCAGGGGCGTTTCCGCGTCATCGAAGTGCGCGTAGTACAGGTCGATGTAGTCGCTCTGCAGCCGGGTCAATGATGCGTCGGCGGCATTGCTGATGTTCCGGGCAGAGAGCCCCGGATAATCCGGGTGCGTGCTGACCTTGGTGGCCACGACGACGTCGCTGCGGTTGCCGCGGTCCTTCATCCACCGGCCAATGATGGACTCTGACTCCCCGCCGCTGTTGCCTGGCACCCAGGCCGAGTAGCCGTCAGCGGTGTCGAGGAAGTTACCGCCCCGGGCGGTGAACGTATCCAGTACCTCACGGCTGGTGGGTTCATCAGCGGTCCAGCCGAAGGTGTTGCCACCGAGGGCGAGGGGATGAATATTCAGGTCTGATACGCCAATTACCGTCATGCTGGTCCTTTCAGGATCTGCTGCTGTCCTAGGCGCCAACTGTTGGAGCGTCGGGATTGTTCCTGAGGTCCGGGAGCCGGACCGTTCCCGCCTCCCCGGATCCGGCCGGGTGCTCAGCCCGGAGCGCCGGCGGACCCGGGAGCAAGGCCCGCCGAGAGGCCCGCGAGCAGCGCCTCCAGGCCGAGGGCAAAGGCCCTGTCACTCTCGGCTGCGCCAGGGGCACCATTGTCCTGGGCGGCCGCGGCCCGGCGGCGCACGGCCGCCGTAAAGGACGGGGTCTGCGCGGCGAGCGTGCCGGTGTCAAAGATGTCAGCCGGAGCGCCGACGTCCAATGCAGAGCCGAAGATGAACGACTCAAGGGCGACGATGGCGTCCACGATCTGATCTTCGGGCCAGCCTGCCCGGGCGAATCCGGTAGTGACCGCCTCGTACATCATTAGGGTCCGAGGCGCGTCGGTCACCGGCAGGACGGCGATGACGGGGATCAGGGGTGCGTGCCGTGCAAAGACGTTGCGGTAGGACCACGCCCAGGCCCGGACGGCGTCTGGCCAGGGATCCGTGGCGAAACCTGAAACCTCCACCCTGCCCATCAGGTCTTCCTCCACCAGCAGCAGGACGTCCTGTTTGGAGCGCACGTGGTTGTACAGGGCGGAGGGAGCGACATTCAGCCGTCTGGCGAGGGCCGCCATGGTCAGGCCACGGTATCCCTCCAGCTCCACCAGCTTCAGGGCAGCCCGGGTGATTTTATCCGTCCCGAGCAGGGCCCGCGGCGGCCGGCCGGCCCGCCGTCGTACCGCTCGGTCCTGCGGTTCAGCCACTGCCGTCTCCTCCTGGTGGAACTTTGGAAAGGGTCTTCCGCCGGACGGCGCCCCCCGCTATAGTCTAATAAAAATGAATGCCATTCATTTAGTGGCGCCAGCGCCGCGCGGGAGAGGAAAAAATGGTCAATCTGCATCGGGACGTCGTGATCATCGGAGCCGGGCCCTCCGGGCTGACGGCCGCCGTTGAACTGCACAAGGCGGGCCTCAGCGTTGCGGTCCTGGAAGCCCGCGACCGGGTCGGGGGCCGAACCTGGACCCGGAACATCGACGGTGCGGTGCTGGAGATCGGGGGGCAGTGGGTCTCGCCCGACCAGACGGCGCTTATCGCCCTGCTCGATGAACTGGGCCTGGAGACTTACAGCCGCTACCGGGAGGGGGAGAGCGTCTATATCGGACCCACTGGTGTCCGGACCCGGTACACGGGAGACATGTTTCCGGTCGACGAGCAGACAGCGGCGGAAATGGAGCGCCTGATCGGCATCCTCGACGGGCTCGCGGCAGAGGTTGGCCCTGAGGAGCCCTGGGCACACCCGGCGGCCCGGGAACTGGACACGGTCTCCTTCGACGCGTGGCTCCGCCAGCAGTCGTCCAATGAGGAAGCCTGCAGCAATATCGGACTGTTTATCGCCGGCGGCATGCTCACCAAACCGGCTCACGCCTTTTCGGCCCTGCAGGCTGTACTGATGGCCGCCTCGGCCGGTTCGTTCTCGCATCTGGTGGACGAGGACTTCATCCTAGATAAGCGCGTCATCGGCGGCATGCAGCAGGTATCCGAGCGGCTCGCGGCACATCTGGGGGAGGACGTGATCCTGGAAGCTCCCGTCCGTACGCTCCGCTGGTCCCCGGATGGCGGTCCCTCCGTTACGGCCATTTCTGACCGGGCCACGGTCACCGCCCGCTACGCCATCATGGCCGTTCCGCCCAACCTGTACACCCGGGTGTCCTTCGACCCGCCGCTGCCACGCAGGCAGCATCAAATGCACCAGCACCAATCGTTGGGATTGGTGATCAAGGTCCACGCTGTCTATGCGGACCCGTTCTGGCGGCGGGACGGACTGTCCGGTACCGGATTCAGCGCCTCCTCCCTGGTGCAGGAGGTATATGACAATTCCAACTACGACGACGGCCGCGGCACCCTGGTCGGCTTCATCTCCGACGAGAAGGCCGATTACGCCTTCTCCCTGCCGGAGGAGGAAAGACGCCGGGTCATCCTGGAATCCATTGCCGGCTTCCTTGGTGATCAGGCGCTCAGCCCAGAGGTCTACTACGAATCCGATTGGGGCTCGGAAGAGTGGACCCGGGGAGCCTATGCCGCCAGCTTCGACCTCGGTGGGCTGCACCGCTACGGCCCAGATGCGCGGGCGGCGGTCGGACCCATCCACTGGTCCTGTTCAGACCTTGCAGCCGAGGGCTACCAGCACGTGGACGGGGCCGTCCGGATGGGGCAGCGCACGGCCGCTGCCATCCTGGCCGCCGTCGAGCTGAACGGAGACGCCGTCCAGCACGCAGCCGGCGAACCGGCAGCCGAGGCCATGTTCCTCCCGTCCCGGAAGCAGGCGAGCTATGAGCACTGAAACCAGCAAACACCCGATGATCGACACGGGCCTGAGCGAAAAGGGCCTGAAGGCCGGCTCCGTCGGGTTAATTGGAGCCGTCGTTATTGGCGTCTCCTGCATCGCCCCCGCCTACACCCTCACTGCAGCCCTCGGGCCCACCGTGTCCGAGGTCGGCGTCCACCTGCCGGCAATTTTCCTGGTCGGCTTCCTGCCGATGCTGCTGGTGGCCTTGGGGTATCGGGAACTGAATAACGCGATGCCGGACGCCGGCACCTCCTTCACCTGGGCCACCCGGGCCTTCGGGCCCTGGATTGGCTGGATGGGGGGCTGGGGCCTGATCGCCGCCACCATCATTGTGCTTTCCAACCTGGCCGCCGTCGCCGTCGACTTTTTCTACATCCTGCTGGGACAGCTTTTCGGCAACCCCGATCTGGCGGAGCTCACCACCGTCCTGCCGCTGAACATCGCCACGACCGTCGTGTTCATCGCGCTGGCCTGCTGGATCTCCTACCGCGGGATGGAAACAACCAAGACCTTCCAGTACGTCCTGGTCGGATTCCAGTTGCTGGTCCTGGGTTGGTTCGCCGTCGCTGCCTTCAGCCACGTGGCCAACGGGACCGCTTTCGACGCCACGGCCATCAGTCCGGAGTGGTTCAATCCCTTCGCCGTGGGCTCCTTTTCCGCCTTCGCAGCCGGGGTTTCCCTCTCGATCTTCATTTACTGGGGATGGGATGTGACCCTGACCATGAACGAGGAAACCAGGAACCCGGAAAAGACGCCGGGGCGCGCCGCTACGGTCACCGTCCTGGTCATCATGGTGATTTACATGGTCGTCGCGCTTGCAACGCTCGCCTTCGCGGGTGTCGGAGCGGAGGGGTTGGGGGCAGGCAACCCGGAAAACCAGGGAAGCATCTTTGCCGTGCTGGCGGGTCCGGTGATGGGACCGTTCGCGATCCTCATGTCATTGGCCATTCTCAGCAGTTCAGCTGCCTCATTGCAGTCCACCTTTGTCTCGCCTGCCCGGACCCTGCTGGCCATGGGACATTACAGCGCCCTGCCGCCACGGTTCGGCCGTATCAGCCCGGCCTTCAAGTCGCCGAGCTTCGCCACGGTTGCTGCCGCCGCCGCGGCCGCGGGCTTTTACATCGTCACCCGGACTGTGTCCGAAAACGCGCTCTGGGACACCATCACGGCCCTTGGCATGATGATCTGCTTCTACTACGGCATCACGGCGCTGGCCTGCGTCTGGTTCTTCCGGGGAGAGCTTTTCAGCAACGCACGGGCCTTCTTCTTCAAGTGCCTGGCGCCCCTGGTCGGCGGAGTGATCCTGCTGGTGATGTTCGGCAAGACGGCGTTCGACTCCCTTGACCCGGAATATGGCTCGGGGTCGTCCATAGCCGGCGTGGGACTGGTCTTCGTGCTCGGTATGGGAGTGATCCTGCTGGGCGTGGTGCTCATGCTGGTCATGTACCGGCGCAACCCGGCGTTCTTCCGTGGAGAAATCCTGCGGAAAGCCCAGACCACGACGGCTGCCGATCTGAAGTAGCAGCCACCGCGCGGACGCCGGCCAGGGGTGTGCTTGGGCTAACTCTTTGGCCGGCGTTTTGCTGAGCGTTCCTTGGCCAGCTTTGCTTCTTCCCGGGCCTTGGCATGCGTCGACCGCTCGGTCACCAGCCACTCGGGCGGCGCCTGCAGGAGGGCCGTGATTTCCGCGCTCGTCAGTGCCTCCGAGACTCCGGCCCGCGTCAGGCCCCCTATGGACACGTTCAGCTTGCGGGCCACCTCCGGGCGGGGGTGCGGACCATTGCGGCGCAGCTCCACCAGCCAGGCCGGAGGATTGTCCTGGAGGTTCTTGAATTCTTCACGGGTCAGGGCGTTTTCCTGGAACTCCGCAGGAGCCGCGGGCAGGTAGATGCCCAACTTTTTCGCGGCGGTGGCGGGCTTCATGGTCTGGGAGGAAGGTTCTGCGCTCATCCCTCAAGGGTAGCCGGTTCGGGGATGGCTCCCGCAGCCTGCCACCGGTCCTGGCGAGGCCGCAGCTCTGCAGCAGGAGCGGGGCCCAAAGCGGTGCGCTACTGTGGGCAGGTGTCAGCTCTGCGTACCCTCAAGGTCGGCTTCGTGCCGGGAACCACGCCCGGCAAATGGATCCGCCGCTGGGAGGAGCGCATGCCGGAAGTCCCCCTCGAGGCCTTTCCCGTGAGTGAGACAGAGCAGGTGGCCGTGCTCCACGACGGCCTGGCCGACCTGGCCCTGGTCCGCCTGCCGTTGGATCGGTCCGGCCTGAATGTCATTCCGCTCTATGCCGAGCGACCGGTCGTGGTGGCTCCCAAGGATCACGAAATAGCCGTGTTCGACGAGGTGCCCGTGGCGGAACTCTCGGCAGAGCACCTGCTGCAGGAGCCCGACTCCGTTCCCGAATGGCGGGATATCGCAGAGGAAATTAGCAACGGCAGCCGCAAGCCGCTGCCGGACATGGCCAACCTGGAGCAGGCCCTTGACCTGGTCGCGGCCGGTCTGGGCATCCTGATCCTGCCCATGTCCGTCGCCCGCCAACAGAACCGGAAAGACCTCCGGTCCCGGCCCGTGCTGGGCGTCGCGGAGTTCCAGGTGGGCCTGGCCTGGCCGGCCGACACGACCGACGAAGTTATCGAGGAGTTCATTGGCGTCGTCCGCGGTCGCTCGGCCAACAGTTCCCGCCAGCCGTCAGTGCAGGCGGCGCAGGACGCTGCCCCTAAAAAGGGCCGCCGTGCGCCGGCGGGAAAGTCCAGCGGCGGCACGAGCGGTGGCGGCAAGGCAGCTTCCGGCGGCAGGAGCGGCGGTGGCGGCGGCAAGGCTTCCGGCGGCAAGAGCGCCAGGAGTTCGGGCGGCGGGGCGGGCAGGACCGGAGGCTCGGGCGCTGCCGGAAAGTCCGGCCGCAAGCCGGGGTCCAAGGGTGGAAACGCCAGGCGAGGGCGCTAACCGCCATGGCCCGCCCGGCGACCCCGAGGGGTCACCTGCAGAGCCTCTAACCGCTGAACTCCGTGGCGGGTACTGCCAGCGGGTTGGACGCTGGGTGATCTGCTTCAGGGGAAGCTGAACCTGACGGGTCCCCTGCCGGCAATGCGGCTGCGGCCCTCGCCCGAACCGTCGCCGCGACCATGTCACGCATAAACCGTTCGGCGATCGCCCGCTCCTCCGGGCTGTACTGCCCGATGGCAGCGCCCAGGTGCTGAGCCAAGGGTGCAAACAGGGAGCTGCCGACCTGGCGCGCGTGCTCGGTCATGCTCAACTGCACCTTCCTGCGATCACTTCCGGTCCTGTCGCGCTGCACATGCCCCGCGCGATCCAGCCTGTCCACCAGGGCGGTTGTGGCAGGGGAACTGAGGTTGAGGGCCTCGCCCAGCTTGCCGGGCGTCACGGGTGTTTGCGTACGCGCCGCCTGGACAAGGAAGGCAAGCGCATTCAGGTCCGTCCGATGCAGCGCGTTGCGCTCGCTGATCGCCTCCACATAACGGTCAGTCTCGACGGTGAACTGCTGCAGCAGCAGAAGCAGTTCGCCGGGCTGCGGTACGGATGTCATACCAGCCATCTTCCTCCCTCCGCCTGGTGCCAGCAGAGTTATCTAGATCATCTAGTATTTCCATGATAAAGCTATTGGGAACACCTGCCCTGGCAACTACCGGAGGACCAGCATGGAAACGAAGGACTGGAAGCCCAAACGATGGCTCCGCATCGTCTTACCCACGGTGCTGATCCTGGTGTGGCTGGCAGCCGCCGGGTTTGGCGGTCCCACCTTCGGCAAGCTGTCGTCGGTTTCCAGCAACGAACAATCCACCTTCCTTCCGGCGAATGCCGAATCAACGGTGGCCGGGCAATGGCAGCAGAAGTTCCTCGATTCCGATGCAATCCCCGCGCTCGTGCTGCTGGTCGCCAACCAGGCCATCGCACCTGCCCAGCTGGGAGCGTACGCGGACCTCGGTGAAAAGCTCG
>JAODMR010000046.1 GCA_025465475.1 Micrococcaceae bacterium | reverse complement strand
TGGGCGTGGGCGTCATGGCCTACCTGGCGGTGCTGCACGAGTCGGACAACCACCTGCTGGCTGGGCTGGCCTTCGGCATTGGCTTCATTGCCCTCCTGTTGGCCAAGAGTGAACTGTTCACGGAAGGATTCCTGGTACCCATCACGGCCGTCGCCGCCAAGGAAGCCAGCGTGACCAAACTCGCCAAGCTGTGGGCTGCAACCCTGTTGGCGAACCTGGTCAGCGGCTTGTTATTCATGTGGCTCGTAATGACAGCTTTCCCGCAGTGGGCTCCCACCGTGACGAAATCCGCCACTGCGTTCGTGGACGCGGGCTTCACCCTGCAGTCGGTGTGCCTGGCGGTGCTGGGCGGCAGCACCATCACCTTGATGACCCGGATGCAACACGGCACCGATTCCGTCGTGGCCAAGATCATCGCGGCTATTGGCGGCGCCTTCCTGCTCTCGGCTCTGCCCCTGTTCCACTCGGTCCTGGACTCGCTGCTGATCTTCGGCGCCATGTGGGCCGGGGCGCCAATTACCGGATGGGATTGGTTGGGCTGGTTCAGCTACACGGTGGTCTTCAACGTAGTTGGCGGCGTAGTCCTGGTCACGGCCCTGCGCCTGCTGCGCAGCAGCGAATTGCTGGAACAACGACGGCGGGAAGCGCCGGAAAATCCGGACGCGCCCCGAGGGTAGCAGGCATGAGCCGGCCAGATGTGAGCCAGGCACGCCGAATCACGGGGGCCAATATGTGAGCCGGAGCCCCTTTTCGTTGACGGAGGACAGTAGATCTTGATACATCTGATGTCTAAACCAGAAAACGCTTTCTAACGCACCCGTACCTCACGTCATTCCTACCCCGACCGGAACCATGGCCCCGAAACGTAAGATCTCCCCCGACTCCCCTCCCGCTAAGCAGGGCGAACGCAAGCTGCCGTTGCCCGCCCTCCTGGTCCTGGCGGCGATCGGCTTCACTGCGATCACCACAGAACTGCTGCCCTCCGGACTGTTGCCACAGATCAGTCGCGGTTTCGGCGTCGCCGAGTCCGACGTCGGCTTCCTCACCGCCGGGTACGCCGGAATCATCGTGCTGAGCGTCATCCCGATGACCAAGCTCACCGGCCGGGTGCCACGTAAATTGCTGCTGCTGCTGCTCATCGCGACGTTCGCGCTCAGTAACGTGCTGATCGGCCTGAGCCCGGCGTTCCCGGTTGCCGTGGCAGCGCGCCTGGTGGGCGGGGTGGCCCACGGGCTGCTCTGGTCCATCATGGCGCCCTTCGTGGCACGGATTGTTCCGGAGGACAAAATCGGCCGGGCCATGGCCATCGTCTTTAGCGGCAACACCCTGGGTCTGGCCATCGGCGCCCCGGTCGGAACAGCAGTGGGCACCCTGCTCGGCTGGCGGGAAGGGTTCCTCCTGCTGGCGGCAGCCATCGGACTGCTGGGGTTGCTGGCAGTGCTGCTGCTGCCCACTGCCACCCGCGGGCCGAATGAGCCGCTGCCCTCCGTTCGGCGCGCCATGCGGCAACCGGGAGTCAAGGCAGTTGCCATCGCCTGGCCCCTGATGCTCCTGGCCCGGTTCTCCCTGTTCACTTACATCGCGCCGTTCGTCCTGGCCGCCAAGCTGCCGGACTTCATGATCAGCCTTTCGCTGTCGATCATCGGCGTCTCCGGCCTGATCGGCATCTGGCTGGCAGGAATGACCGTCGACACCCGGCCGCGCCGCTCGCAACTGGTGTCCTCGGCCGCCGTCGTGGTGGCGTACCTGGTGCTGCCCTTCAGCGGAGGCATGCTGCTGCTCGCTGCCCTGTTGCTCGCGGTGTGGGGCGGTGGTTTGGGTGCTGCCGGAATCTACAACCAGGCAGCGATCCTGCGTGCCGGTGGAGAGCATAAGGAGGCGGCCAACTGCCTTATGGTGCTGACCACCCAGCTGGGCATCGCCGTGGGAGCCGTTTATGGCGGCTTCGCCCTGACGCTGGGCGGCGGGCTGCTGGTACCGCTGGCCGCTGCTCTTCCTGCTGCCGTGTCGCTGCTGCTCATGTATTTGGGTCGCAGCGCCGCGTATCCGCCGGGACCGCGTGAGCGGCGCAAAGGCGAGCGAGCGGATCAGCCCTTGGGTGCCTCGGTTTCGTAGCCCTTGGGCGCCTCGGTTTCGTAGCCCGTTGCCTCAGTCTCGTAGACCGCCGCCACGTCTTCACGGCCATGGCCGGCGTCGACGCCTGCCTGCAGCCTGTCCCGCAAAGCCTGCACAAAGGGACCGGTCGCCTTGGCGTCGGCGATGGTCAGGTCGACATCCTTGAGCGCCAGTTCCAGCGGGAAACCGGCCGGATATTCTCCTGCGTCGGCCGCTGCTATTTTGGCGAAGGCGTACGGCATGGATAGTGACCCCGCCTTAAGCGCGTCGACAAGGGTCGCATGCGGCACGCCGAGGGCGTCGCACACGCCCAGCACGTTAGCGATGCCGACGGCCGAGGACGCCAGCCAGGTGTTGATGGCCAGTTTCAGGGCGCTGCCCTCGGACGCCGCGCCGACGTGCTGCACCGCACTGCCCAGGCAGTCAAGCACTGGGCGGACCTGGGTCAGCACGGACTCCTCCCCCGCCACCAGCCAAACCAGCGCACCCTGCTGTGCCTGCGGGGTGCTGCCGGAAACCGGAGCATCGAGGAAGGCGACGCCGTGATCGTCAGCCAGTTCGCGCAAGCGGTGCGCCGCCTCCGTGCCCACAGTGCTGGCCTGGACCCACACGGAGCCTTCAGCCATGGCGGGCAACAGTTCGACGGCGACGTCGCGGACGACGTGCCCGTCACGGAGCACGGTGAGTACGACCGCGGCATCTGCCACGGCTGCGGCAACGGTCCCGGCGGCCTCCACCCCGACGGCTGCGGCCGCCGCTTCCTCCGCTTTCGCTGCCGTCCGGTTCCATAACCGGACCTTGAAACCATCCTGTCCCAGCCGGGCGGCCATGGCCGATCCCAAAGCTCCGGCACCGAGCACTGCCACAGTCGTCATACGATCGTCGTTCCTTTTTCGTTGCGTCCAGGGTTTTCTGCTGCCAGCCTAAACCCCGGCCGTTGCTGGGCACGCATGTGCCGCCGTCGAAGCATCCTCACAACATCCCCGGCGGCGTTAAGGGGGCCACTCCGAAAAGGAGCTTACGCATTCTGCCAGAGGCCCAGAAGATTCCCCTCACTGTCGCGGAAGTACGCAGTGAAACCCATCTCCGCAATGGGCTGCTTGGCTTCCACCACGCTGCCGCCAAACTCCTTCACCTTGGCCAAGGCAGCGTCAATGTCGTCAACGTCGACCGTGATGACGGGGCTGGGAAACCGCTCGGTCCGCTGCAGCATGCCGCCGTTGATGGCCCCCGGTTCCTTGGGCATGCCCTGGTCAGAGGTTTCGGTGGTTTGCAGCATGTCGTAATCCATGCCCTGCATCGCTGAAATCTTCCAGCCGAAGGCGGATCGATAGAAGTTGGCAGCCCGCTCCCTATCGTCCGCGGGGATCTCGAAGTGAACTATTGCGCCGCTCATGAGGGCACCTCCGCTGGGTTTGGTGTCCCGGTGATCCGGGCCATCCAAGGGGAAGTGTAGGCCCATTGACGCCATCCGGGGAGGGCAATTTGGGACCTTTGTGGACGGCGAGCGGGTCGGGTCAGTTCAGGGCGGATCGGTTCAGGGCAGTCAGTTCAGCGCAGTCAGTTCAGGGCGGAAAAGTCGGTGGGCGTCATGTAGGTGCTGCTGACGTTGGTGGTAATTTCGCCGTCCAGCAGGGAAGCCGCCTTGGCTTCCTTCCAGCGCTGGTCTGCCTGGAAAGCAGCCCAGTTGGCGGCAGGATCGCCTTCATGACGGACGACGTAGATCAGTTCGTTGGCATTGTCAGCGTTAACCCAGTAGCCCACGTTCTCGATGCCGTGCTCGGAAAAGAGCGCCAACGTGTGGTCGCGGAAGCGCTGAAGCAGGGCCGGCATCCTGCCATCGGCGGTGGTGTAGGTACGCAGTTCATAGGTGCTCATGGGATTCCTTCACGGTGGTGGAGAGGCGGTAAGCGCATTCCCTTTCTACCTTAGTTCGTCGGCTCCGGGGATTAGAGTGAAAGGCGGATCAAAAACGGATGTTCAAGGAGGAACAGTGCAGGCAGTGGTGATGACGAACCCGGGTGACAGCCTGACCGTCCACGAGGTGGTTCTGGCGGCGCCGGGGCCCGGCGAGGTGCGGGTCCGGATCGAGGCAGCCGGCGTGTGCCACAGCGACCTGCATTACGCCAAGGGGGACCTGTCCTGCCGGACGCCCATAGTGCTGGGCCATGAGGGCGCCGGCATCGTGCAGGAAGTCGGCGCGGGGGTGGAGTCGGTCTCCCCCGGCGACAAGGTGGTGCTGACCTGGCGTCCGCGCTGCGGCAACTGCGAGTTCTGCTCCACCGGCAGGCCCGCCCTTTGCGAAAAGGGCAAGATTCACGCCGCAACAAACGGCCTGCTCCGTGGTGGCACCAGGCTTACGCTCGACGGCGAGCCCGCCTATCACCTGATGGGCGTGTCCTGCTTCGCGGAGGAATGCGTGGTGTCGCAGGAGTCCGTCATCCGGATTCCGGCAGATGTCCCCTCGGAGGTGGCCGCCATCGTGGGATGCGCCGTCATCACGGGCATGGGTGTGGTGCTCAACAGGATGTCCCGGCCCACCGGCCAGGGCGTCCTCATCATCGGTGCGGGAGGTGTGGGCCTCTCTGCGGTACTCGCGGCGGCGATGGTGGGCGCTTATCCGATCATCGTGGCCGACATCGCCGACGACAAGCTCACCAAGGCCCGGGAGCTGGGGGCCACCCACATGGTCAACTCGGCCGCCCAGGACCTGGTGCAGGCCGTGCAGGACATCATCCCCGGCGGTGTGCAATGGGCTTTGGAAGCGATCGGCCGAGAAGAGACCCTGGAGCAGGCCATGGCCTGCCTGCGGCCCGGCGGAACCACGTTCGCCGTCGGACTTGGCAAGCCAACCGACGCGGCCCGGGTCCCGCTGAACAACCTGGTGCAGTCCGAAAAGTCGCTGCAGGGCAGCCTGTACGGGTCGTCCAATTTCGGCATCCAGATCCCGGAACTCCTGGCCCTCTATCAGGCGGGCAAGCTGCCGCTGGAACAGCTGCTGGGCAGGCGGTACCGGCTGGACCAGGCACAGGAGGCTTTCGACGCCCTCGCCTCCGGCGCCGTCGGCCGGGCCATCCTGGACCTGCGTTGATTCGTTTCGAATATCCCGTGGAGCGCTGCCCGGGCGTCGAGCGCCCCGGTGAACGTGTGACTCATGGATATATGACGACGTTGCCAGCTTCCTTCAGGGTCCACTGGTTACACTCAGATTCGGACCTTTCCTCCTATCCTCGAAAGAGGTGTTCCCCCTGATACGGGTCATCAGCTACAACCTGCGCAAGAACAAGGCGAGTGGTGAGCTCATCGCCTTGGCAAATGATTACGGCATTGACGCCCTGTGTCTGCAGGAGTGTGATTCGACGGAGCTGCCGGCAACCTTGGGGCCGCTGCATCTGGCCGACTTCACCAAGGGCAACCGGCTGGGTCTTGCGATCTACTACCGGACCAAGAGGTTCACTGCCGAGGAGACCAAGGCTTTCGCGCTGAAGAAGTCACTGCACGACCGGGTGCTTGCGCCAGCCCATGAGCGGCTCATCGGAACCCGCGTGGTCGACAACGACACTGCTCACGACCTCGTCATCGGGTCCTTTCACGCGGCCCCGCTGACGGCGTCGAACTCGCTGCGCCGCAACCAGATCCACGCCGCGCATGGCGAACTGCTCGGCATGGGCGCCGGGCCCCGGACCCTGATGGTGGGCGACTTCAACTATCCGTTCTTCACCAAGAACCTCACCACGCAGATGAAGAACTCGGGCTACGACATGACCCTGAGCGACCGCAGGACCTACACGCGGTACGCCGTGTTCAAGGGACATTTCGATTTCGCGACGTCGGTTGGGCTCGACATCACCAGCGTCGAGACGCTCCCCCGTGGCAAGTCCGACCACCTCCCGATCCTGATCACCGCCGAGTACGACGACGCCCTTCCCTCCTGACGGGGGAATTAGGCGGCGCAGGCTAAACGGCGACGACGGCGGCCGGGAGGGTGCCGGGCGGCGGGGAGGGTCCCTGGGCGGCGTTGGCCTTCCAGGCCGAGAACGGCCTGGAGCGGGACCGCGCCGCTTGGCCGCTGATGGCGGCTAGTGTGGAACAGGTGCATTCAACAACCCCCGAGCCCGTTTCGCCTCTTCCCACCAGCCCCGCACCTTCCGACGGATCCGCCACCCCCTTTCCTCCCGGCGGCCCGGCGGATGGCATGGTCCGGGTCCGCGGTGCCCGGGAAAACAACCTGAAGAACATCGACGTCGACGTTCCCCGGGACGCGATCGTCGCCTTCACGGGCGTGTCCGGGTCGGGCAAATCCTCCCTCGCCTTCGGCACCATCTATGCGGAGGCGCAACGACGGTACTTTGAGTCCGTCGCCCCGTACGCGCGCCGGCTCATCCAGCAGGGCCACAATCCCCGGGTGGAGTCCATTACCGGCCTGCCGCCCGCCGTCGCCCTGCAGCAGCGGCGCGGAACGCCCAGCTCGCGGTCGACCGTTGGCACGCTCACCACGTTGTCCAACTCCCTGCGCATGCTGTTCTCCCGCGCCGGGACCTATCCCGAAGGCGCCGGAATCCTCTACTCGGATTCCTTCTCCCCCAACACCGCAGCCGGAGCCTGTCCGCAGTGCCACGGCCTTGGCACTGCCCACACGGTCACGGAGCCGTTGCTGGTGCCCGACCCGACCCTCACCATCCGCGAGGGAGCGATCGCGGCGTGGCCCGGCGCATGGCAAGGCAAGAACCTTCGGGACATCCTCACCCATCTGGGTTACGACGTCGACGTGCCGTGGCAGGAGCTGCCGCAGGAATCGCGCGACTGGATCCTGTTCACCGCCGAGCAGCCCGTGGTGGAGGTGACCCCGCAACGCGACCGCGTAGCCAAACCGTACAAGGGCCGGTTCTGGAGTGCACGCAGCTACGTCATGCACACGCTGGCCGACTCCAAAAGCGCACCCATGCGTGAACGTGTCATGCGCTTCCTGGAGACCGGACCCTGCCCGACGTGCGGCGGCAGCGGACTTCGACCTGAGGCTCTCGCGGTGACCTTTGCCGGTCACAACATTGCCGCCTTGAACGCCCTGTCCTTGACCGGGCTGGCCGACGTGCTGGCTCCGTACGCCGGTACCGCGGACGGGCGCGTCGACGCCGAGGGCGGGAGTGCCGACGCCGGTAGCGGGGGCGGGAGCGGGCATGGGAGCGGGGGTGCCGACGCCGGTAGCGGGGGCGGGAGCGTCGACGCCGCAGGCGCACCAGGCGTGGCTGCCACCCTAGCCGCTGACCTGAAGGAGCGGATCACCGTGCTGGTGGATCTCGGGCTCGGCTACCTGAGCCTGGACCGGGCCACGCCCACCCTGTCGCCGGGTGAGATGCAGCGGCTGCGCATCGCCACGCAGCTGCGCTCGGGCCTATTCGGCGTCATCTACGTGCTGGACGAGCCTTCGGCCGGGCTCCATCCAGCCGACGCCGAGCCACTGCTGGCCGTGCTGGAACAACTGAAGTCCTCCGGCAACACGGTGTTCGTGGTCGAACACAACATGGACGTGGTCCGACACGCTGACTGGCTGGTCGACGTCGGGCCGGTTGCCGGCGAGGGTGGCGGCAAGATCCTGTACAGCGGGCCGGTGGCAGGGCTCGCCGACGTCGCCGAGTCGGTGACGGCGCCGTTCCTGACCGGAACCGAGACGGCATCAGTGGCCCGGCCGCAGCTGCGCTCCCCCGGCGAATGGCTGAAGCTCGAGGGAGTCACCCGGCACAACCTGCAGGACGTCGACGCCGACTTCCCGCTCGGCGTGTTCACCGTCGTGACCGGCGTGTCCGGGTCCGGCAAGTCCACTTTGCTGACCCAGGTGCTGGGCGAAGTCGTCGGCCGGCACGTTCACACCTCAGCGCCGGGGACGGATGACCGCGCGGATGATGGCACCGCCGACACTCCCACCCCCACCGACACTCCCTCCACGGGCGCCGCCGACACCCCCGCCACCACCGGTAACCCTACCGAGGTCCGACGCGTCAGCGGACTGGAATCCGTCGACCGGCTGGTGCGCGTGGACCAGAAACCCATTGGCCGCACGCCCCGCTCCAACCTCGCCACCTATACCGGACTGTTCGACGCCGTTCGCCGTGAGTTCGCTGCCACCCCGGAGGCAAAGTCCCGCCGGTACGGAGCAGGACGGTTCTCGTTCAATGTGGCAGGGGGCCGCTGCGAAAACTGCCTCGGCGAGGGCTTTGTCGCAGTTGAACTCCTGTTCCTGCCTGGCAGCTACGGCCCGTGCCCGGTATGCAACGGGTCCCGTTTCAACGCCGAAACCCTTGAGGTGCACTACCGCGGCAAGAACGTGGCAGAGGTCCTGAGCCTGACCGTGGACGCCGCCGCCGACTTCCTCGCCGACATTCCTATCGCCGCCCGCAGCCTGCAGGCACTTCGGGATGTTGGGCTGGGGTATCTCCGGCTGGGCCAACCGGCCACCGAACTGTCCGGCGGCGAGGCGCAGCGCATCAAACTGGCCACTGAACTGCAGCGTGCACGCCGCGGCCACACGCTGTATCTTTTGGACGAGCCGACCACGGGCCTACATCCGGCGGATGTGCGTCTCTTGCTGACGCAGCTGCACCATCTGGTCGACGCCGGCAATACTGTTGTCGTCGTCGAGCACGACATGGACGTGGTGGCAGGATCCGACTGGGTCATCGATCTAGGTCCCTCGGGAGGCAATGAGGGCGGTCGGATTATGGCAGCAGGAACGCCCGACGACGTTGCTGCCGCAGCACAAAGCCGGACAGCGCCCTATCTGGCGCGGAGGTTGGCAGTCGCCTGAAGGAGGCGTCGACGGCCCGCGTCAGCGTCGGCCGGCCCGGGTCAGCGTCGGCGGCTGGCGTCAGTACCCACCGCCGGAGCCGGAGTCCCGGTTGCGGGCGTTGACCAGGACCACCTCGTAGGTGCTGCCGGCAGGGGCGCCAAACTTGGCGTTCACGACCGCGAGCGT
>JAODMR010000036.1 GCA_025465475.1 Micrococcaceae bacterium | reverse complement strand
GGACGCCGGCCCGGACAGCGGGCCCCTGGCACGCTTCATCGCCGGGCTCCCCGACCTCTGCGCGGTGACGCCCGACGTCGGGCGGCTGGCCAGGGTGCGCGGCCTCGCCTCCCGCCTGACGGACGTCCGCTGGGACCTGCCCGAGGACATCCACCGCCTGGCATTCCGGCCGATGGGCATGGGCGAAGCCTCCGAACAGGGCTCGATCGCGGCGCACCTCCGCGATCCGGAGAACTTCAAGGCTCTCAACGGCAAGACCGGGAACGGGGCCCATTTTGGCCGGGAGAAGCTGGTTATCTCGCCCTTCCTCGACGACACGATGCTCGGCCGGCTTCGGGACCCGTGGACGGACAACCTCTACGTCTACTCACGCGGGGACCAGCTGGATCTCCTCAAAGAGACAACGGTGGGTGATACCCACACCTTGTTCAAGGCTTTTGATGAACTCGGCATCCCCGAATCGTCGGAGTCAGGGCAAAGCGATGTGGACGAATCCGGGATCCAGCGAATTGCCGACGATCTGACCGGTCTGCATGCCAAGGCCTACTTTTGCGACTTTGACCACCACACCTACGTGCTTCTCGGGTCGGCCAACGCCACCGAAGCGGGGTTCACCAGGAACGTGGAGTTTCTGCTGGAAATGCGGGGAGCCAAGAAACGCTTGGGGGTGCAGCGCATCCGGGAGAGTCTCAAGGACGTGCCCTTCGTCGACTATCTGGGCACCGGCGGCGCGGCCCGCTCGGAAGATGACGTTGCCGCTTTCCGGCTGGAGAACGCCCTGCGGGACGCTGCAGCGCAACGGTTCCTCCTCGATGCCGTTCCCGACGGCGATACAAAAAACACGTTCACGGTGACCGTCTCCCATGACTGGTCGCCGAAGCCTGAGTTGACCGCGAAATTGCGGCTCCTTTCGCTCCCCCAGCCGAGCGCCGTCGTCGAGCCGTCCGGCGGTCAGCACGAACATGTCTTCCGCGCCATACCGCTGGCTGACGTGACGCCGTACCTTGTGCTCACACTGGAGGACCCGGCGGCCGGGCTTTCCAAGAGCACGGTGATCCAGGGCAGCCTTCGCACCGATCCTGCGGGAAGGCTGGATGAGATCATTGCCCGCCAGCTCGACGACCCACAAAAGCTCCGGCAGTTCCTGCTGTTGTTCCTTACCCCGGAAGACGCCCTACCTGGGTCCGGGACAGGCACGGGATGGTTCGCCGGTTCAGGGTTCGGCGACGGCTCCACCGCCGGGCTCTTCGAAGCGATGGTTGGCGCCATGGCTGGTCCGGACGCCGGCTCGGTCTTCCCGGATCTGAAGGTAGTCATGGACCGGCTGCTCGCCCTTCGCGGCGATGACCCGGAGATTCAGCAGCTGCACGCGCTCTGGACGGCAGCCACCGAAGCATTGGAAATTGGTGAACTTCATGGGGTTTGATGCAACGCCCGCGCTGGACGGGCTGAGGGGCTTTCAGCGCCGGACCGTGGAACATGTCTTCAAGCGCCTCTACCTGGACGACCAGCCGGCCGACCGCTTCCTTGTCGCGGACGAGACCGGCCTGGGCAAGAGCATGGTTGCCCGCGGCGTCATCGCCAAGGCCATTGAGCTGCTCGACCGGCCCCACTCCGGGGTGAACCGCATCGACGTCGTCTACGTCTGCTCCAACGCTGACCTGGCCAAGCAGAACCTCGGCCGGCTGAACGTCACCGGGCAGAAAGACATCATCGAATCCGGCCGGCTCACACTGCTGCCCACCGAACTGGCCAAGCTCAACGCTCCGGCCGCGCCGGGAACACGCAAGCGTTGACTCCGGGCACCTCGTTCAACGTCAGCAAAGCTCCTGGCCAAGCCAGAGAGCGGGCTGTGCTCTTTCGGATCCTTGAACAGCTCGGAGCTATTCAGGCCGAACGCCGGGATCACGCCATCGAGCTGTTGAGGTCGGGCGCGGGCGTTCCCGGGTTCCGTTGGGAAGTGAAACGGCTTACCGACCTGCATCCCGAAGGGTTCGTCACTTCGGTGTGTGACACATTCAGACAGCTCGCCACGATTAGCGGAAATCTTGCTGCCTTTGAGACGGCGATGACCGACGCCTTGACCGACGGTACTGAGACTGTCCGGCGCCGAATGAGCACCATCATCGGTGGGCTCAGGGGAGACCTGGCCCAGGCCGGGCTGGATTGCCTGGAGCCTGACTTGATCATCCTGGACGAGTTCCAGCGGTTCCGAGATCTGCTCTACTCCCCCGGCACCGCGCCCGACGATGAGGATCCTGCAGCGGAGCTGGCGCGGCAGTTCCTGAACTACAAGGGCGCCAAACTGATCCTGCTCTCGGCCACGCCGTACAAGGCACACACGGGAGCAAACGAAGCCGACGGCGACGACCACGCCGCGGATTTCCGGCAGCTGCTGCGTTTCCTGAGCAGTGAGCGACCTGGGTACATGGAAGGCCTCGAAGCTGACCTAGACGGCCGCCGGACCCAGCTGCTAAAGCAGGTCACGGACGACGCTCTGACGCACCGCATCGAGGACGGCCTGAAGCTGTTCATGAGCCGCACGGAGCGG